>CALHLW010000087.1 GCA_938034615.1 uncultured Neomegalonema sp.
CCTCCGCCGCCTCTACGCCGAGGATGCCGACCGCGCGTTGCTGGAGAACGAGGACGCGCTGGCCCGCGAGATGGGCGTCACCGGCGTCCCGTGTTTCGTGATCGACGAGACCTATGCGCTGGTTGGTGCGCAGGAGACAGCGACGTGGCGAGACGTGCTTGGGCGGATCGCGAAGGGGGAAGTGCTGGGCGCGTGAAGCGTGCTCGCGTCCTCACCCTAGCCGTCTCTCTAAGGGAGAGGAACCACCATCACACTCTTGAGCCGGAATGAATCGCGCGAATTTCAGATTTTCGAATAAGCTGTATGATGTGCTGCGGAGTAAAGCGATCGATGGCCAAGTTGAATCTGAAATTACCTCAAGATTGAGCAGTTTCACTGTACATTCTGACCCAAGTTGATCGCTGATCAAGCTAACTCAAAGAATAGGTTAATTGGATATCGTTTTGATATGTAAATTTTTGAATGATATTAATTGTTAAGAGAAACGAATAACTTCAAATATAGATTAAAGGATCAGGTGTCATGGGAGAGGCTCAAGCTCAGGTGCAGCCCCAAAGGCGTAAATCTGTACGGTACGATCATCGGGTAAACTGTGATCTGAAATCGGTCCACAAAACCATGCGGGCCACGACGCTGAATATTTCGGAAGGAGGCATCTGCATCAAGCTGACAAGCTTTGGATCGGTCGACGTGGATACTGTGGTCGCGGTTCAAATGCAGGATTCCCCTCTCATCAACGGTAAGGTCGTCTGGGTGAATAATCGCATCCTTGGTATCGTCTTCATCGACAGTATCAAGGATCACCCCGAACTCGTCGCTCTTCTGAAACGCCTCAAGGGCTGAAGCATTTTACATTGAGCTGAATTGGGTTTCGCTGCCTCTCACCCCTGCAGGTGGCCCCCTGCGGAGGGCCGCTTGGCGGAAATCGACCGCGAAACCGGATGCGTTGGGTCAACCTGAATGCAATTACTCTATGAGCGGGAGTGGGGACCGGGGTAGGGAACCCGGCCCCCAGAACAGACGCGCCCGCTGCGGTTGGCTGGGTGCGTGTCGGGCGCGCCGCCCGCGAAAGCAATGCCCTCGCGAACGAGACTGATACGGGGCACCACCGGTATCCCGTCGAATTATTATTCACCGCCCGAAAATTCGGGGGAAGGGCGCGCGGGATTCCCGTTGTGTTAAGGCCCCGCACCGTAGCGTGGGGGTATGCGCATGCGCCTTCGATACCCGATTCCTGTCGCTTGCGGCCTCGCGGCTGCGATGCTGGTGCTGTGCGCGCCGGTGCGCGCCATAGAACCGGGTGGGCGGGAGACCCTGAAGAACGGGGCTGCGGTGACATGGCGGATCGATCCCCGGAATGACGGTTCGCGTCTTGGCCTGTCGGTCCCCGCCTATGCACGCTGGACACCGGACGGCTTTGACGAACCGCTGACGATCCAGATGCGCAGCGATGCACTGGCGGTAATCGATGCGTGGGAACTGGCCATCCATCGCCTCGGCGATACGGAATTCAAGCGCCCACTTCGTCGGTTTCGCGGCACGGCGCGCACGCTGCATCATCCATTGGAATGGTCGGGGGAGACCGATGACGGCCCGGCCCTGCGCCCCGGAGAAACAGTCGTCACGCGGCTGAGCGTTCGGGATGTGTCGGGCAATATCGACCGCAGCGCCCCGCAGGAGACATTGATCGCGCGCTACATGATGCGCGCGGAGCGCCGGAAGGTCGCCGTGCGCGATACGGAGCGGGCCAGCCTGCTCGAAATCGGGACCGCCCCCCTGCCGCGCCGTATTCCGACGCGCGGATATCTGATCGATCTGATGCTGAGCGGCTGGGATGAAGATGAGCCGCCCCATGCGTCGGGGGTGCCGATGCGGGCGTCCGGCGGCGACTGGGTGCTGAGCCAGCTCGTGCCGACGGGCAGCCATGATATTGTGATTCAGTCCACCCGCCCGATCATCGGCGGGGTGCGTGCGGTGCCGGTGGGGGTTGTCCCGTTCTCGGTGCCGCCCGACTTTCCGCTCGTGGTGGAGATCAAGGGGACCGGCAAGCTGGAGCGCAGCGCGACCGATCGCGACGCCCCTGCCGGGTTCGTGATGGAGGGGGAGGTTCCCGGCGGACAGGCGCTCTCGCGGGTGCTGACGAACCGCGAGGGGGCCGAGGACCGGCTGGCCTTTGCCCTGATAGATGCTGACCGGCCCGTACCGCTGGTCAAGGATGATCGCAAGCGGCGGTCGCTGTTGGTGTCCTACGATGCCGAAACGGTTTCATGGCCGGGGGCAGGGCGGGCGCAGGCGTCCCTGCGCGAGCCGACCGACCCCGCGACGCACCGGACTTCGCTGAAATTTGCGGCTCCGGCACAGCCTGAGCTGGTGCTGCCGCATACGAATGTGGACGATATCAGCGTTTCCGTGCCGGGAGATGACAAGACGCTGATGGCGTTTCGGGATTACTTTCCGAACGGGGCGGAAGGGCGGTTGCTGCTTTCCGCTTCCGTCCTTGAGCGATTGGCTGGGGTCGAGGGAGCCGTTCTCGATGTTGCCTACGACATCCCGACCTTCGCGCCCTCGGTGAGGGCGGGCGGGACCGTGACGGATGACGGGGAGACGTGGGGTGAGAGCTGGAGCGATACGGAGGTTTGGTCCTTGACCGAGTCCGGCCCGCGTCGGAAGGACGAGGGATTGCTGGAGCGGCTTTTGAACTGGATATTCTGAGTGGTGGCTTGGCGGTTCATACTTGAAGCTCATCACCCTTCGTGGACATCCTACCCCACCCCCGGTCCCTACCCGTTAGCGGAGAGGGCTGGAATGCGCGGCCATGTATGTCTGGGTCGAGTTAGAAAATACCCGCCCGTCAACCGACTTTGTCCAGGAGGTAGCGGCGCGTTATTGGCAATGCATCGACTTGCTTGGTCAACTGCATCTGGAACACCATGCCAGTTCCCGTGCGGAACGACGTTTCGACACTCAGCAGGTAAAACTCCCACATGCGGCAGAATTTCTCGTCATAGATTTCCGCAATTTCATCACGGTTTTCCTGAAATCGCCTGTACCACTCCATGAGCGTCTCCGCATAATGAAGACGCAGTATCTCAAGGTCCGTCACCCAGAGACGGTGGTTCTCGACATGGGGGAAGACTTCCGACAAGGCCGGAGAATAGGCGCCGGGGAAGATATATTTATGAATCCACGGGCTGAGCGTTCCCGGCGGGCTTGATCGTCCGATAGCATGGACCACGGCGACGCCGTCATCGGTCAGCAGGCTTTTGAGCTTTGCGAAAAACTCATCGTAATGGGAAACGCCGACATGCTCGAACATGCCTACGGAGACGATCCGATCAAATTGCTGATCGAGATCACGATAATCCATCAGTTTGAACTGAACCCGATCCGCCAGACCCATCGCCTGCGCCCGTTCCGTGGCGATAGCGTGTTGCTCTTCGGATAACGTCACGCCCACGACTTCCACGTCAGCCTGCTGCGCAACGAACAAGCTCAGCCCGCCCCAACCACAGCCAATATCGAGCACTTTCTGACCAGATTGCAGATGAAGCTTGGTGGTCAGCAGGCGTTTCTTATTTTCCTGAGCCTTTTCGAGCGTGTCTTCCGGTGTGCAATAATAGGCGCATGAATATTGCTGATCCTTGTCGAGAAACAGCTCGTAGAGGCGCGCTGACAGATCGTAGTGGTGAGCGACATTCTTTCGGGCTTTGCCCACGGGGTTCATCTGTCGCAAGGGCTTCAATATCCGATTGAGCCGGTTTGCGACCTTGAGCATGGGATGAGACGCAACGCTCGCCTGATTTTTCACGAAGAGGTTCAGAAAGTCGTGGACGTTGCTGCCGTCTTCGAAGGTCAGTTTGCCGTCGGTATAGGCCTCACCAAGCGTCATCTTGCCGTTCAGGAACAAACTCCGATAGAGCTTTTTGTCATGCAGACGCATGGTGACAACCGGCTCTGCGGGGATTCCGATGAACTCATGCAACTCTCCGTCTGCATCGTAAACGCGCAGCATTCCATGACTGACTGCCTGTTTGAAAAGATGCTTCAACGGCCACATGGGTATTTCCTTAAATCCGGATCGCAATCTTACTGCCCGCGAATTCCTGCGGATGTCGAGCAGTTCCTGCTTTTTCTTCATCAGGCGACTTATGCCAAACGATCTGAACCCTGCGGTTGATCGTGCAACGGTTTTGACCGATGGCCCGCCCATGGCGTATGAGGGGGCGCACAGATCGAACCGCGCCTGTGGAGGGCGGCGGTATCTCGGGCCAGATCATCGGGAAGACCGGCAGATGAATCCACGACTCCTGCGAACCCTCGCGTTCATCGCTCTGATCGGAATCGTATTCGCGGCGTCCTGTGCTACATTCGCACAGGTGCCTTGAGCGATGACCGAACGGAAGGAAGCCGTGCGATGACCGGCGATGGCAACGGCGAGAAGGACTACGTCCCGAAATCCGCTACGCGGGTCGGTGGCCCCGGTGCGGGCCATGCCGGGGCAGAGCGTTTCAAGAGCGCCCTGCGGCTCGATGCGCGGGGCAAGCGGCAATCGCGGTTCCGCAAGCGCACCTTCGGGGTGATGTTCGCGGCCTCGCCGCTGCTGTTCGCTGCCGTCAAATCGCTGACCAATGGCGATGCCATCGGCATGGGCACCTCTATCGGTCTGTTCGCTCTGTTCGTGTTCGGATCGTTCCTGATCCGACAGGGTGTGGAGGCCGAAGCGGCCTATCTCGACCGGACCTATGCGTCGCCCCCTGCCTTGCCGCGCAAGATACTGGGGTCGCTGGTCCTCGGCGGGGCGACCGTGCTGACGGGTCTGTTCGGGTGGGATATCGGGATCATCCAATCGCTTGGTCTCGGGGTGCTGGCGGCAGGGGCATCCTTGCTGACCTTCGGGCTCGATCCGATGCGGGCGAAGGGCGAGGTCTCGCTGTCGGGCGTGACGCCACAGATGGTGGAGGAGGCGATTTCGGAGGCCGAAGAACGGATCGAGGGGATCGAACGCGCCGCCGCCGATATCGTGGATCGGCCGCTGCGCGACCGCCTGTCGAAGATCACGGCGCGGGGCCGCGACATTCTGGCCCGGATCGAGGAAGATCCGTCCGATCTGCGCCGCGCCCGCAAGTTTCTGAAAGTCTATCTCGAAGGGGCGTTGGAGGCGACGCGGAAATATGCGCGCAGCCAGCACGATCTTGGGGATAGCGATATGTACCTGAAATTCCGCAGCCTGCTGGACGACATGCAGGCGACCTTCGATCAGCAGCATGAAAAACTGCTGACGAATGACCGGATCGATCTGGATGTCGAAATCGACGTCCTCGCTGAACGCTTGAATAGAGAGACCGTGCTGCAATAGTTTAGCACTGACCCAAAAAGAGACAGGGACCATCATGGCCGTTGAACAGACCGAGGCGCTGCGGAACAGAACCGCGCTGGCAGTGCGTGAAGCCGAGGATATCATTACGATCACGCCTCCCCCCCCGACGCAGGAATTGATTACGCTGCAAAGCGCCGACCCCTCCGCCGTGGCCGCGATCAAGGCGCGCATGGCCGAAGTCGATATGTCGAACACCCAGACGATCATCAAGTTCGGCTCGAAGGCGCAGGAAGACCTGACCGCGATCTCCGACGAGATGCTCGACGGCGTGCGCAACAAGGATGTCGGCCCCGCCGGGAACTCCCTGCGCAAGATGGTCACGACCATTCGCGGCTTCGATGTCAGCGAGTTGGCCCCCGGCGAAAAACCCGGTTTCCTCGCGCGCATCTGGAACTGGATCATGGGCAAATCGGCCTCGACGGCGGATTTCGTGGCGCAATACGAACAGGTGCGCGGGCAGATCGACAATATTCAGGACGAGTTGCTGACCCACGAGACCAAGCTGCTGAAAGACATCAAGTTTCTCGACAAGCTGTATGATTCCTCGCTGTCCTTCTACGATGAGCTGGCGCTCTATATTGCCGCCGGTGAGGCGAAGCTGGCGGATCTGGACGAAACCGAGATTCCGGCCAAGGAACGCTATGTCGCCGAAGCGCCCGAGAATGATGGCGTGTTGCGGGCGCAGGAACTACGCGATCTGCGCGCGGCGCGGGACGATCTGGAGCGCCGGGTCTATGACCTGAAACTGACGCGGCAGGTGACGATGCAGTCACTGCCCTCGATCCGGTTGGTGCAGGAAAACGACAAGAGCCTCGTCAACAAGATCAACTCGACCCTCGTGAACACCGTGCCGCTGTGGCAGACGCAGCTGGCCCAGGCGGTCACGATCCAGCGCTCACGCGATGCGGCAGGGACGGTCAAGGACGCGACCGACCTGACAAATGAATTGCTGACCAAGAATGCCGACAACCTCCAGATGGCGAACCGCGAAGTACGTGAGCAGATGGAGCGCGGTGTCTTCGATATCGAGGCGGTTAAAACGGCGAACCAGAGCCTGATCGACACGATCAACGAAAGCCTCGCCATTGCCGACGAAGGCAAGAAAAAGCGCGCCGATGCGGAGATGGAGCTGGAGCGCATGGAAGAGGAACTCAAGAAGACTCTTTCATCCGCGAAGGCTCGCCGGGACGGGACCGGCGACAATGTCGGCACGTCCGCCGGGTGAGCGGATTGCGCGCATATCTCGCCGCCGCCGGTGTGGCGCTCCTCTCGCTTGCCGTGACGGCGTGCGGGGGGACGGGCGACGTGTACGTGCCGCTGCCCCAGCCGCGCGCGACATCGGTGGGGGTGCTGCCGCCTGACGTGATGCCGGCAGTGCAGCGGACATCGCTACCCTTCATCGCGGCGCGCCCGAAGGTCGAACCTGCCTATTCGAATACCGAAGTCCTGCGTAATTTCCTCTCCATCGCGCTTCAGGCCGAAGCCGCCGATGAGGTGGATGCGGACGGGGGCATCGCGATTTCGAAATGGCGCAGCCCGATCCGCTATCGCCTGACCGGCGCGCAGGTGCGGGACCGCGTGCAGGTCGCGGCGTTCGCGCAGCATCTTTCGAACATCACGGGCCTGAGCATTCGTGAAGCGGGCGAGGTCGAGCGATACAACATGGATATCCGCTTCGTGCCGCGCCCCTATCGCGGGGTAGAGATGCGCGAATTGCTCGGGACGGACTGGCTCGGCCCGAGGGTTGCGCGGCTGGCCTCGAACTGGCGGGATTACGAGGCTGATCGCTGCTTCACGCTGACGACCCGTGATCCGCGCAGTGGTGTGACCGGGACGGCGCATATCTACATCAAGGACGAGTTGCCCCTCGTCTGGCGCGAGACCTGTATCATCGAGGAGATGACGCAAAGTCTGGGGCTGCTGAACGACGATCCACGGGCCTCACCGTCGATCTTCAACGATGATGGCGCGTATCAGGCGCTGACGACCCATGATGAACTGCTGCTGCGTGTCCTCTACGATCCGCGTATCCGGTCGGGGATGCGGCGGGGCAGTGTGGTGCCGCTGGCCGAGCAAGTCATCGCTGACCTGCGGCCGGAATACCGATGAAAAAGGGTATTTGTCATTCCCGCGAAAGCGACAATCTTGCGAAGCGACGGGAGATTCCCGCTTTCGCGGGAATGACAGGAAAAAGCCGTTTCGCCGCCGCCCTCGCACTTCTGCTCCCCCTCGCCGGCTGTGCGCCGCCCTCGGCGGGGCCGGAACTGGCTGATCTGTATGGGCGGGCGGAAATCCTCTATCGGACCGAAGCGAAGTTCCGAACCGAATACGACCCCATCGATGCCCCCATCGATGCACGGGCGCTGGAGCGCAATTTCCTGAAACTCGCCTTCAACAGCGAGGAACAGGTGATCGGCGACCGGACCATCGTTGCGGGCGATAGTGTTCAACTGCTCCGCTGGTCTGACGATGTCACCTATGCATCGGTCGGGATTACTCCGCAGGATGCGGGGCATCTGGACGCGCTTGCCGGGCGGATCGGGTCGGTGATCGGGCGCAGTGTCATCGCTACGGAGGATCTGGCGAGTGCCGATGTGAAGGTCTGGATGCTCGATGGGCGGGATCGGCGCGCGCTGCGCCAGACGGTTGCCGAGCGGTTCGGCGAGTCGCTGGGCGCGTTCATCGTGGCATGGACCGAGCGTCCGGAACTGCCCTGTATCGGGATGCTGTCGACCGACCCTGAAGATGACAGCCTCGCCGTGGGCCTGATCTTCGTGAAGGCCGAATTGAGCGGGAATTTTCGGCGTGCCTGCCTGACCGAAGAGTTCACGCAGGTGTTCGGATTGATCAATGACGACCCCGAGGCGCGCCCGTCGATCTTCAATGACGATCAGGAGTTCATTGAATTGACCCGCCACGATGAATATCTGCTGAAGGTGTTATACGATCCGAGGCTGCGGGCAGGGATGACCGAAGCCGAAGCGCGCCCGCTGGTGCACCGGATCGTGCAGGATATTCCGGGCCTCAGCAGGGCCGCGAACTACTAGACGAGGAGCTGCCAGATGAGCCTTTGGGACCGCCTTACGGGCGAATTTATCGATGTTATCGACTGGACGACCGATGACGGCGATACGATGGTCTGGCGCTTCGAGCGGTATGGCAACGAGATCAAGCACGGCGCAAAGCTGACCGTGCGCGAGGGGCAGGCGGCGGTGTTCGTCAACGAGGGACAGGTCGCCGACGTTTTCCCGCCCGGCCTCTACCAGCTCGAGACGAACAACCTGCCGATCCTGTCGACGATGCAGGCGTGGGACCATGGGTTCCAGTCGCCTTTCAAGGCCGAAATCTACTTCGTCAGCCTCAAGCAGTTCACCGACCTGAAATGGGGCACGAAGAACCCGGTCATGCTGCGGGATTCGGATTTCGGGCCGACGCGGCTGCGGGCCTTCGGTACCTATGCGATCCGCGTGGAAGATCCCAAAGTGTTCCTGCGCGAGATCGTCGGGACGGACGGGGAATTCACCACCAGCGAGATTACGGGACAGTTGCGCAATATCATCGTTTCGCGCTTCTCGAACGCTATCGCGTCATCGGGGATTCCGGTGCTCGATCTGGCGGCGAATTACGACGATCTCGGCATTTTCGCGGGGACGAAGATCGGTGAGGAGATGACCGAATACGGGCTGGCGCTCACCAAGCTGTTGGTCGAGAACGTGTCGTTGCCGCCCGAGGTGGAAAAGGCGATGGACCGGCGCACGCAGATGGGTGTGATCGGCGATTTGCAGAAATACACGCAGTTTCAGGCCGCCGAATCCATGCGCGCCGCTGCCGAGAATCCGGGCGAGGGTGGCGGGGCGGCATCCGCCGGGATCGGTGCCGGGATCGGCATGGCGATGGGCGGCATGATGGGCAATGCGATGGGCGCTGGTGCAGCAGGGGGCAACGTGATCGCCCCGCCGCCGCTGCCCACGGGCAAGCAATGGCATGTGG
>CALHLW010000088.1 GCA_938034615.1 uncultured Neomegalonema sp.
CTTCTTGTCTTCGTTCAGCTTTTCGAGGCCGGCACGTTCGGCTTCGAACCGCGCCATATTCGCTTTGCTGGAGCGCAGGGCCTTGCCACTGGGTAGCAGGAAGTTGCGCGCATAGCCGGGCTTGACCGAGACGACCTCGCCCAGATTGCCGAGTTTCTCTACCCGTTCGAGCAGGATGACTTCCATAACGGTCTCTCCTTACTTGATGATATAGGGCAGCAGGGCGAGGAAGCGGGCGCGTTTGATGGCTTTCGCCAGTTCACGCTGCTTCTTCGCCGAGACGGCGGTGATACGGGACGGAACGATCTTGCCGCGCTCGGAAATAAAGCGCTGGAGCAGTTTCGTGTCCTTGTAGTCGATGACCGGCGCATTATCGCCCGAGAACGGGCAGGATTTGCGGCGGCGGAAGAACGGGCGGCGTTGGGGTCCGGCCATCAGGAAGCCTCCTCTTTTGCAGCTTCTTCTTTAGGCGCAGCATCGGCGGCCTTCTCAGCCGGTGCATCCGCAGCGGCTTCCTTACGCTCTTCGCGAGGTTTGTCATCGCGGGGAGGGCGGCTGCCCCGGCGCTCGTCGCGCGCGGTCTTGCCCTGCATCATCTGGCTGGGGCCTTCTTCGTGCTCTTCCACCTTGAAGGACACAGTGCGCATGACGTTGTCGTTCAAGCGCTGCTGGCGCTCCATCTCCTGCACGGCGGCAGAAGGGGCGTCGAGCCGCATCATGGCGTAGTGGCCCTTGCGGTTCTTGTTGATCTTGTAGGCCATGGGGCGCAGGCCCCAGTATTCATGACCTATGACGGTTCCGCCGTTTTCGGTAATGATCGCGCCGAACTGCTCGATCATCCCTTCGGCCTGCGCGCCTGAGATATCCTGGCGCGTGATGAACACATGCTCGTAAAGCGGCATGGTCGTATCCTTATACTGCGACGGCTTCCAAGCAGGGGGGCGATCTTCTCCCATCCCCTGCACGAGCGGTCCGTCACGAACGATCTTCGGGAGAAGAAGGCGCGCAATACTCTCCGAACCCATGACATGCAAGATAAATTGCCGGCATTTTCGCGCGAACGCACCCGGCGTCGTCAATTCGATATAAAGGCTCATCGCCCATATTCCCAGGATGAGCGAATCTGCCGTTGATTCCAAGGCCGACAAACGCATGGCGCGCCGCATCCGGCGTGCCTATATGTTGGCCCTGTCGATTATCGCCTTCATGACTCTCGGCGTCTTCGTCATAGAGCGCGGCTCCATGCAGCGCTTTTCGGAATCGGCGACGATCCTGAACGTGGCGGGCAAGCAACGGATGCTGTCCCAGCGCATCGCAATCTTTTCGTCCGACTTCGCCAGGGCCGATAATGCCAGCGCAACGCTGCTTGCGGCGGAAAACATCGTTCGCACGAAGACCGAGATGGCCGATGCCTACGCTTGGCTGCTCGAAAACGCCACGTCCTTCGGCAAGGCCGATCATCTGACCCCCGATACCCACGCCCTCTATTTCAGCGAACCGCACAATGTCGACCGGCGTCTCCGCGAGTATTTCGAGAAGGTCAACGCCTTGCTCGAAAGCGATGGCGATGCCCGGAAAGCCCGCAACAACGCCGTCTATGTCGATGCAATCGGGCCATTGGTCGTGTCTCTAGATGCGGCGGTCTCCCAGCTCGAACAGGACGCTAAAGACGAGGTCGATGCTGCCCGCCGCCTCCGGGTCGCACTCATGATCGCCGTCCTGCTCGTTCTCTTCGCAGAATGGTTCTTCATCTTCAGGCCGTTGGCCCGGATGGTCCAGCACAAGACTAAGGCGTTGGAACAGGCCCATGAGGCCGTCGCCCATGCCGCCATGCACGACCCGCTGACCGATTTGCCGAACCGCCGGATGCTCGACACGATACTGGAGACCACGCTGGCGCAGTCATACCGCCTCGGTAAACCGCTGACGATCTGCCATCTCGACCTCGACCAATTCAAGGCTGTCAACGATACGCTGGGCCATTCGGTCGGAGACAAGGTGCTGCTGCACGCAACGACCGTGCTCCGCAACGCGACCCGAGCCAGTGACTTCATCGCTCGGGTCGGGGGCGACGAATTCGTTATCGTCGATTGCACTTTCGGTGGCTACGAGGGCGCGTCGGTCATGGCCGAGCGGATCGTCGAGCGCATGGCGCGCCCCTTTGAAGTCGATGGTCATATCTGCCGTATCGGCGCGAGCATCGGCATTGCGGTCCACGACCCGGACGACGAAGATCTCGAAGCCATCATGTACCGGGCCGACATCGCCCTCTACCACGCCAAGGAACTGGGCCGGGGGCAGGTACAGCCTTGGTCCGAGGATGCGCTTGTCGCCTTCGAAGGCCGTCTGAACCAAAGCGCTGCCTGATAGGCAGGGGAGAGCGCCTTTCTTGCCTTTCACGTGAAAACAGGACCGGAGTCTCGTCTTTCCACGAGGGTCGCCCGCATGAAGCCGCATTCCTGATGAAACCCCTCGATAACGTTCGCGGCGAGTTCAGCCTCACAGCCCTCGCCTACAACATCCGCCGCGCGATCACGCGGGTCGGCATTCCAGCCTTGATCGAGGCCGCAAGGGCTTGATGGGGAGAGGCAATCACCGAAAATCAGCACCAGAATCCAGAAACTCGCTTCACGATATCAAACCCAACGAGTTTTGACACGGTCTGGGCGGTTTTTGGAACAGGCTTGGCGACTCGCAGCGAATCTCGCTAGCGTCGTACCATGAACAGCGCCGTTAAAATTGAACGCGGATACCGCCCCAGAATTCTCGGGCGTGTGACAACTATGCACGCCGGTTTCTACAGTGAGAACTACGACTTTGGCCGTGATTTCGAAACCAAAGTAGCTTCGGAAATGGCCCAATTCCTGTCGCGGGTTGACCGCCCGATGAACGAGGTTTGGGCTGCGATGTGCGATGACGAGATTGTCGGCTCGATCTCCATCGATGGCGAGGATTTGGGAAACGAGATTGCCCATCTTCGTTGGTTTGTGATGGACGACCAGGCACGAGGCACAGGAGCAGGCAGGCGATTACTGAATTCAGCCCTTCAGTTTGCCGACGACCAGGGTTTTCGTGAAACACATCTATGGACGTTCAAAGGTCTCGACGCAGCGAGAAGGCTCTATGAACAAACAGACTTCGCACTGGTTCATGAGGCGGCAGGCAAGCAATGGGGCAATGAGGTAATGGAACAGAAATTCATCCGAAAAGTCGCATAGCTGAGTCGAGTGGAAGTCGCAAAACCCATCGGCTTTGCGACCCATCGTGATCGGGAATGCCTCCAGCGGGACTCTCCCGCTGCTACAATCCAGAATTGACGTTACAAAGAGTCTCGCTCTACGCGGGGATCACAAATCCGACGCCAAATTACGAACCTATACGGTCAGGCCGTCCCCCGCTCCGGACGGTTCTTCTCGATATTGAACGTCATCCCGTCCAACAGCTCTTCCAGATCGGGGCGCGCGGCGGGGCCGTTGGAGATATCCACGAGCATGAGCGTCCCGTCCGGGCGGATGCCGAACGCGCCTGGTTCCGCGAACAGCCCCGTCGTCTCTGCCTCGGACAGCGGTTCGGAAACATAGAGGCCGAGCGAGCGCATCTGTGCTTCCGTCATGCCGTAGCACAGGTCGAAATTCCAACCGAACTCCTCCTTGTCCGCCAGCGCTTTTTCCTTGGTATCGGCGGAGACGACCACGACATCCAGAACACTGACCCATGCATCCAGCGCGGCGTTCAGTTTGTTGAGGAACTTCTTGCAACGCGGGCAGTGCTTGCCCCGATAGACGAACACCATCGTCCAGCGATCCTTGGGCTCACCGACTGTAATCGTCGATGAACCGTCGACATGCGGAAAACTGAAAGGCCCGACAGGGGCACCAACATGCGGTTTTGCAGAAGTCATCGGGCGCTCCTTGAATGATGAAGGACTCTATTATGCCCAGCGACATTATGCCCAGCGACCGGCCACAAAGGCAATCGCCCTGATCCTATCCTGCCCAAACCGCCCCCGGCACGAATACCTCCCCCCGCGCCAGCAACCGCGCCGTCCGCACCAGCCCGGCGGTCTTCACCGAAAAATCCGTCCCCGCCTCATATTCCATCAGCACATCGATTGCACCCGTCGGATGCTCCACCGTCAGCGTTGCGGGCGATCCCGTCGGATCCATCGCGATCCCCTCCGCCACCGTTCCCGGCATCACGCAGGCTGTCGCGATACATTGTGCGCCCGTGACCGCCATGCCCGGATGACAGGCGCGCGGCATGAAATACCGCGCCGTCACAGCCCCCCCTGCGCGCGGCGGCGCGAGCACTGCGAATTTCGGCGTCACCGACCCCGACACATCCCCCATCCCCATCCGCTCGCCGGCGATCCGCCGGATCGGCTCCATCCGGCCATAGAAATCCCCGTTCGCATCCAGATCGGCGGCGTCCTCATACCCCGTCAGCCCGAAATCCGCCGCCCGCGCCAGCACGACCGGCATCGCCACGTCGAGGCACGTCACGTCCACCCCGTCGATCACGTCGCGCGCCTGCCCCGTCGGCAGCATCGCCCCGGTCACACCCCCGGCCACCTCCGAGAACTTCAGCGTCACCGGCGCGGCACTCCCCGGCACCCCCGCGATCTCTGCGTTGCCGTCATAGAGCGGCACCCCCTCCGGCGTCTGCACCACGCTCTCGATCCGTGCGCCGGTATTCACCGCCCGTATCCGCACCCGCGTCTCGGCCCCCGTCACCGGCACCAGCCCCATCTCCAGCGCTGCAGGCCCGACCCCTGAGAGGATGTTCCCGCAGGTTGGACGATAATCCACCGCCCGCTCCTCCACGGCCACCTGCGCGAAGAAATAGTCCACATCGGCCCAATCGTCTTCGGATCGCGACAGCATCGCCACCTTCGTCGTCACCGCCGTCCCGCCGCCGATCCCGTCGATATTGTAGCGATGCCCTGCGCCGATCGCATGGATCAGCACCTCGGACAAACTCGCCTCGTCCTCTGGCAGATCGTTCCGATCAAAATACGGCCCCCGCGAGGTGCCCCCGCGCATGAAAAGATACGGAATTCCCGTCTGTGCCATCGTCGTTTCCCCTCTTTGCGCGCTTTTATACCGAGACCGGCCCGGATCACGAAATTTCCCGACCGCACGGTGGGTATCGCTGTGGTATGAAATTAGAACAAATAAAGAACTAACGAAAGTTCCCATGACCACACCCAACCTCTCTCTCGACCCCCTCGTCTCCGCCCAGGCCCAGAAGCACGTCACCGTCAACGAAGCCCTCGCCCGCATCGACGCCGCCACCCAGCTCGCCGTCCTCGACCGCGATCTCGCCACACCTCCCGCGACCCCCACCGATGGCGACCGTTATCTCATCGCCCCCGCCCCCAACGATGCGTGGCAGGGCCATGACGGCCAGATCGCCGCATGGGAAGACGCGACCCAGGGCTGGCTGTTCCTCACCCCTCGCCCCGGCTGGCGACTCTGGCTTCTCGACGAGAACACCCTGATCGTCCTTGGCAACGGCGGCTGGCAATCCGTCTCCAGCGGCGGCAGCGGCTCGACCAACCCCATCCCCGGCGGCCTCCTTGGCGTCAACACCACCGCCGACGCGATTAACCGCCTTGCCGTCAAGTCCGATGCCGCGCTCCTTTCCCATGACGACGTGACCCCCGGCACCGGCGACATGCGCCTCACCCTCAACAAGGCCACCTCTGCGGATGACACCTCCCTCACCCTCCAGCGAGCCTATTCGACCCGCGCCCAGATCGGCCTGACGGGCGATGACGACCTGCATATGAAGGTCAGCCCGGACGGCACCGCCTACCACGAAGCCCTGCTCGTGGACCGCACCAATGGCGAAATGACGATCCCCCACCGCCTGAAGCAGAACGGTGGCTATGTCGACTGCGTCGCCGTCACCATCCCCGATGACGACGTCCATATCTACGACATGCCGAACGTCTCCCCGCGCATGGTCTTCGTGATGATGCACAACAACGCTTTCCACGGCCTCGTCCGAAACGTTGGCAACTTCACGAGCTACGTCCTCGAAATGTCACGCTCCGGCACCGACATCGTCGTGGGATCGAAGCAGGTCTACACCGGCACGACTGGCGCAAATGGCAGCTTCACCATCGCGACCGACGAAGCAAACGCAGGCCGCGTCTATTTCGAGAACCGCATCGGCGGCCCGCGGCTCGTCACCTTGATCTTTCTGGGCTAGAATGATCGCCGGTTAGAGCAAATTGCATTCAAGTTGGATCGGCTTTCGCTGCCTCTCGCCTGACAGGCTCGAACGCGAAACCCAATACTCTGTTCAACCTAAATGCAAATTGCTCTAGGTCACGGACTCATAAATCGCATCCAAATTCTGGTGGCTGCGATTTTGACGAGGGCGAGGGCGAGGTAATTGGCGTCGTGTTTCTCGTATCGAGCTGCGACAGCTCTGAAGTGTTTAAGTTTTGAGAAGAAGCGTT
>CALHLW010000089.1 GCA_938034615.1 uncultured Neomegalonema sp.
AACCATCACCGGCCTCTGTCTGCCTATATGCAGGCATTTCTCGGGGCAGGGTTGGAACTCGTCCATTTCGATGAGCCGCCCGCGCTGGGCGGCGACCCTGATCGTCTGGAGCGCTACACGCGCGTACCATGGTTCGTCATCATGGAATGGCGATCTCCGGCATAAGCCTACCTAGGTAACATCGGCGCTTCACCGATGGGGACCGAGTTGACGTACATCATGCCGTCCCGCGCCTCGAAATCGAAGCGCACGGTCTTTTCGTCTTCGTCCATCTTGCCGAAGCTCTCGACCATCAATTGAACGACCATTGCCTGTTGCGGCGGGATGCGGCCACTTTTGACAAGGGAGTTCATGAGGGTCGGGAAACCTTCGACGGCCAGTGCCGCCTTACCTTGTGGCGCGTTATTTTCCAGTTTGCCCTTGCCGTCGGCGGTTGCTTTCAGCCCGATTGCATCGACGGTCAGATCGTTGAGGGTCAGGGTCTTCAGATCGATGGGCAGACCATTCTGCATCGCTTTGGCGAAGGCTTCGGCATTGGAGGGCGTGGCGATGAAGATAGCAGTGCCTTCCACATCAAGAGTTATGGCGTTGATCTCGCGGGTGAAAGCTTGCTGGGGATCGAGCATCGTCCAGATGAGGTCAGCGAAGGTGACGTCCTCGAAGCCGAGCCGATAGCCGAACGCCTGCGGTTCGGGGGAGGCATCATTGGGTATCCGCGTCTTCGCTTCAATCTTGCCGATGCCCATTTCCAAGGGCGGGGTGCCCAATTGCACGACTTGCAAAGTTCCGGCGATGTCGTTGAACGTCGCTTCCCCTAAGGTTTCTGCGCCTAGCGAGTTGCCCTCGCCTGAGACTGCACCGCCTGTAAAGTCGATTTTGCCACCGGGACTGTCTGAAGTGCCTGCGACGTTCCCGGAGCCTTCGAAGCCGTCGATGGAATAGGTGACGGCGATCTGCGGGCGCTCCACGTCGGCTTGGGGTTCCTGAATCGTGCCGGAGGTCTTCAGGTTGCGCATCGTATAGATGAAGTCGATCTGTCCTGATTTTTCGGAGTCCCGTGAGAAACTGCCGCCCATTTGCGTTGCACCGCCCCGAAAGAGGATATCATTGCCTTCGCGCTCGGTTACGATCTTCAAATCCTGCGACGTCAGTGCGATGGGCAACGGCTGGCCGTCCAACTCTGGCAGGTCGAGAAGGATGTCCTGCGTTTCGGGAAAGGTAAATTCGACCGAATTCGGGTTCATCACACCCGCGCTTGCTTTGATCCACGGGGCAGACCAATTAAGGATCGCCTGTCCCGGTGCATCGCCGGTGGGGGCGGATATTTCCTGCATCATGGAAAATTTCGGGTTGGTGATCCGACCCTCATAGCCGAATGGAAAGCCGCTGACTTCCACCGCGTCGAAAGCGGCCTCGCCGCCCCTCTCGCGGATCAACTGTGCTTGCGTCTCAATCTCTTCGGCGATCCGGCCCTTGCCGTAGAACCAGAGGCCGGACCATGCCGCCGCTGCGACGACGGCCACGCCGGTGAGTGTGACAAGAACCTTACGCATGAAGATTATCTTTCCTGAAAAGCATCGCTCGATCGGTAGGGCCGGCGCGTTCAAACTTGGTTAAGGACAGCGGTTACCGTCAATTCGCTGCGGATTCCGATTCTGCCCGGACGCGATACGGTCTATATATGCCGTCAAACGAGGAAGAAACGTGACATGGCTGAAGAATTCTGGGTTTTCGGGTACGGCTCACTGATGTGGAATCCCGGTTTCGACCATGCCGAGCGGGCGAGCGCAGAACTCGACGGATATCAGCGCAGCTTTTGCCTCTCTTCCGTGCGGTATCGCGGAACGAAGGAGTATCCGGGCCTCGTCCTCGCTCTGGAGCCGACAGAGGGAGCCTGTTGCCGGGGCATCGCATTTCGCGTTCCGCCCGAAATGGCGACGGAAGCACTGGAATACCTTCGCGAGCGCGAACTCGGCACAGCATCTTATTTCGAGAAACGGCTTCCGCTGCGACTGCTGGAAAGTGGCGAGACGGTTCAGGCTGTCTGTTATGTCATGGACACACAGCACGAACAGTACCGAGGCCATCTCTGCGTCGAGGAACGCGCGACGATCATAGCGAAGGCTGTCGGCCCCGCCGGGACCAATCGCGAATATCTATCCAAGACGGTCGAGAACCTCGAAAATCTGCAAGTCGAAGAACCGACGATTCGGAAACTGGCCGATCTGGTCGCCGGGATGGGCGACGACTGACCGACTCAGTCTTTCAGTTCAATGAAGGTTTCGGCGGCGACGATGGCGAGGCGCAGCCGGGCGTGGTTGTTGGCGAACATCGGGAAGACGCCGCGATACTGCATGATGAAGGACCGATCCAGCGACGGCACGGCTCCGCGCGAGAACATCGGTTTGCGCAGGATCGAAGAGGTCACGCATTCGTGGTAGCGCGATGCGACGAAGCCCTCATCGACAGATTCGCTCATCCAGCTGCCGCGAAGGTACTCTTCGTCCGCCATTGAGAACGCTTCGCCGGGGCTGAGGACGTAGAAATCGACATGCCCGCCGAGCTCGACCGGCTCTACATGATCCATCCAGCACGAGAGGGCACGCACCATCTCGTCCTTCAGCAGAAGGCGCTCGTCGGGGATGAAATGGCCCTCGGTCATTTCCTGATAGCGCGTGGCGAAGGCCGAAACCGGGTGCCGGTTCGGTATGTTAACGAGCGCGACAGGCTCGAGCGTGTAGACGCTTTCGTCGACTTCATCGGGAGCCACATCTTGTTCAGCGTGCATCTTGTTTTCTCCACCATGCACTTTCGATAGCGCAGGATTACGGCTAACCTTCTAAGAAACAGTTATTCATCCGATAGTGAGCCATCTATCCGCGCAACCATGAGGGTTTTCGTTCCGTGAAAGTTCCCCTACCTTTGGCTGTGGATGTACTCGGCGCATCGGATGCGCCCCAGTCGACCGCGAGGCTGCACCTCATAAAACTGTCCGTGGGATCGGAGAGCGTCGATTCCCTCGCGGAATGGCAGGGCACGAAAATGACGGAGCGCGCTGCTCTTGGACTTGACCCGCGCCCGCGCCATGTGACGCGCATGACGCCGCGACGAGGGGAGGAACTGGTGCCCGGTGGATCGATCTTCTGGGTTATCCAGCGACGGATACAGGCGCGCCAACCCCTCGCTGCACTCGAGCCGGTCACGGGTGAAGACGGGATCGCGCGCTGCGCGCTGATCCTGGAGCCGGTCCTCTATCGCACGGTACATCGTCCGAGGCGGCCTTTTCAGGGGTGGCGATATCTCACGGTCGAGGATGCCCCGGCGGATACCGATACAAGCGCCGACATGCTCGCCGATATGCCAGAGGATATGCGTGAGGAACTGGAGCGAATGGGGCTCATATAGAGCTACGCGGACACGGCTCTGTTCGGCATTTTTCCCCTCCGGGACAGCACCGGTGCGATCTCGGTGAAGCGGGGCAAGCGGGCTTCGATTCTTGGCAGGGTGATGGAGACAACCGCGCCGCCTTCGCGCCGGTTGTTGAGTTCGAGTGTGCCGCCATGCTGCCGCGCGAGGCTGTCAACGATAGACAGTCCAAGACCGACCCCGTCATTCATGCTGTTGCCCTGAATGAACGGCTCTCTCAGAAGATGCAGATCCTTGTCGCCGAAGCCGATTCCACAATCTTCCACGACGATACGGACAGCATCGCTTTTATCGATGACGCGGACCGAGATCGGCCCCGAATCTCCCGCATACTTGACGGCGTTCACGACGAGGTTCATCACCATCCGCCTGAGCGAGACGATATCGACCAGCAATTCCGGATCGAAATCGCCTTCGGGTATGGACAGTTGGATCGTCGCTTCGGGTCGAGCCGCGCGCACTTCCGCCAGGGTTTCGTCGAGGATGGAAACGATGTCTTCAGGGGCGGGGCTGTGGGGGACACGCCCGTTCTGGATATTCGAGAAGTCGAGCAGATCGTCGATCAGCGTCAGCAGGTGTCGTCCGCTGCGGGCGATATGGCCGACATATTCCTCCTGCCTCTCCGATTTGAACGCCCCGAATATGCCGGCGAGCATCGCTTCGGAAAACCCGATGATGGCATTCAACGGCGTGCGCAGGTCGTGGCTCATGGCGGCAAGGAACTTGTCCTTGGCGGCATCGGCCTCTTTCGCGCGATCGAGGGCGATGCTGAGATCGGCTTCGCGGATGCGCAGGCTGTTCTCGATCTGGGTCCGATAGCGGATTTCCTCCTCCGCGCGCTGACGGGCTTCCATTTCGCTCGACAGCAGCCTTTGCTGATGCTCGATCTGGGCGCCGGATGGGTAGTGCAGAATCTTTGGCAACATGCGCCAGATGACGATGGCGGCGGTGATCGAGATGCAGGAGACGATCAGCTTCAGGATACCCTGAAACCCGTAGGCGGGATACCAGAGCGTCGCGGCTCCGACCAAGTGGGTGATCCCGCATCCGAATATGAAAGCTGTCGAGACCAGAGTAATGGGGCTGTATCTGAATTCGGGTCGATGGGCCGTGAATCGCCAGATCGCCACGGAAATTGCCGTGTAGGCGAGAAAGGTCATGAGATCGCCGCCGACATGCATCGCCACCAGATCGGGTCGCCACAGGAGGCAATATCCATGGGGAACAAATGAGGCCGAACCGAATAGGTAATCGAGCATGACAAATTTTCCTGCGTTTCGATTACCCCTGCACCGGGAGGGTAAACAGAAACTTAAGGACGCATGAAAATCCGTTAATTGAGCAATAGAGTCAGGTGCCGTTTCGGCGCGAACTTCGAATTATGACCCGGTCTGAAGAACTTCTCGGCATTCTTTGCCTCCGAAGAGAAGTTTGTTCGCGACATGCCTGTGTTGGAAATGATTTCAACTCTCTGCCGGTTTTTCGCGCCCGAAATTGGGGCGGTCGGTATCCTGTCCCGCCTCCACGATACCACGCCGGATCGCACGGGTTTCCGTAAATCTCTCGAACAATGTGTCTCCGTCGCCCCAGCGGATTGCGCGTTGCAGGGCGAAGAGGTCTTCAGTCACGCGGCCCAGCACTTCGAGGGTCGCCTCCTTGTTATGCAGGAAGACATCGCGCCACATCGTCGGATCGGAGGCGGCGATCCGGGTGAAATCGCGGAAACCCGAGGCGGAATACTTGACCACCTCGCTCTCGGCGACGGATTCGAGATCGCTCGCTGTGCCGACGATGGAATAGGCGATGAGATGGGGGACGTGGGAGGTGACGGCGAGCACCCGGTCGTGATGGGCGGCGTCCATGGTATCGACCTGACTGCCCAACCCTTCCCAGAACGCGCGCAGTTTCGCGACGGCTTCGGGGTCGTTGTTTGGCAAGGGAGTCAGGATGCACCAGCGCCCGTCGAACAATTCGGCGAAGCCCGATTCAGGGCCGGATTCCTCGGTGCCCGCTATGGGATGTGCCGGGACGAGTTGCACGTGATCGGACAGGTGCGGAAGGGCCTGGGCGATGACGGAGGATTTGACCGAGCCGACATCGCTCAGGATCGCACCGGAGGCCAGTGACCCCGCGATCTGCTCCGTGACTGTGCCGATGGCTCCGACGGGGATGCACAGGATAACACAATCCGCACCCTCGACGGCCTCGGAGGGGGAGCCGGCCACCCGGTCGAGAAAGCCGAGCCGTGCGGCGGTTTCGCGCGTCTCCGGTGAGCGGGCATAGCCGACAATTTCGCTCGCCAACCCGCCGCGCCGTGCCGCATGGGCGATGGAGGAGCCGATCAGGCCGAGGCCGATGAGCGTCAGTCTCTCGAAGATCGCACTCATGCGACGAAGTCTTCCAGAGCGCCGAGCAGGAGGCCGTTTTCTTCCGCCGTGCCGATGGAAATGCGCAAATGCGCGGGCAGGCCATAGCCTTCCATGCGCCGGATGAGGATACCGCGCTTCTGGAGGA
>CALHLW010000090.1 GCA_938034615.1 uncultured Neomegalonema sp.
GCTTGGATAACGGCCTGTCTTGCGGTTATGATCAGCACGAGCGCTATCGGTCCAAGGCATCTGATCCTCCATCTTCTCGACAAAGACAGAGAATCATAACCTCCTGATAGCGCTCAACAACTTTTAGGTCAGGCTCTAAGACGCCACCGGGGACGAATTTGACACACGATGCAAGGAGCGCTCGGATGCGAATTCATGGACCAATCCTGTGACGCAGCTCGATCCGCACAAGAAGCATCTGCACGTCATCTGTAGCGATCCGGACTCCACCGGCAATCTGGTGATCGTCAGCATCGCCACCTACACCAACGATCTCTGCGACCAGTCATGCGTACTGCAGGCCCATGAACATCGCTGGCTGAACCGCAAGTCGTACGTACTTTATCGCAAAGCAGAAATCGTCTCGGCTGCCGCCTTGCAGGCTCGCATCGATAGTGATGAAATTATCGAGCGCGACGATGTGAACGCTCAGGTGTTTCTTCGCATCAAGAGAGGTCTATGCAATTCGCCACAGACGAAGCGAAAGGTGAAACGGTATCTTGGATGTTAGCTGAAGCGAGCTTTTACCGTGGCGCAAGGTGGCGTACCAAAGGATGTCGTGATCGTTTCGGTAAGCTCCGGTACGGTCAGTGCTCTACCGCGAGACCAAGCCCATGATCCCCTACCCTCCCAGCTACTACGCCGCCAGCGCCAACCCCGCGCGGCCCCGTCCGGCGCTGCAAGGCGAGCATGAGGCGGATATCGGGGTCGTGGGGGCCGGGTACTCCGGGCTTTCGACCGCGCTGCATCTGGCGGAGCGGGGGTATTCGGTTGCCGTCATCGAGGCGAACAAGGTGGGCTGGGGGGCCTCCGGGCGGAACGGGGGGCAGATCGTCAATGGGCTGAATGCGGGGTTGGACAAGATTGCGCGCAATTACGGGGCGGAGCGGGCGGCCTTCGTGGGGGGGCTGGTGCAGGAAGGCGGGCGCACGATACGGCGGATCGTCTCGGATTATGGCATCCCGTGCGACCTGAAGGACGGGAACCTCTTCACGGCCTATACCGGCAAGCACATGGCCGAATTCGAGGCGAAGCAGGCACTGTGGCGGACCTACGGGATGGACGACCATGAGATGCTCGATGCGGAGGGCGTCAAGGCGCATGTGGCAAGCGATGTCTATGCCGGGGGGATGCTCGACCGGACGGGGGGGCATCTGCATCCGCTGAACCTCGCGCTGGGGGAGGCGGAGGCTATCGAAGACCTCGGCGGGCGTATTTTCGAGGATTCCGCGCTGGTGCGGCAGGAGGGGACGGTGCTGCATACCGCCGATGGGGTACTGCGCTGCAAGGGCGTCGTGCTGTGCGGGAATGCGTATCTTGGCGACACCGTGCCTGCGCTGACGAACCGGGTGATGCCCGTCTCGACGCAGATGGTGACGACGGAGCCGCTGGGGGCTCGGGCCGATGCGCTGCTGCCGACCGATATCTGCGTGGAGGATGCGCGGTATATCCTCGATTACTTTCGGCTGTCGGCGGATAAACGGCTGATCTTCGGGGGCGGCACGGTCTATGGCGGGGCCGACCCGGCGGATGTGCGCGCGAAGCTGCTGCCCAATCTGGAGAAGGTGTTTCCGCAGTTGAAGGGCGTGGCGCTGGACTATGCGTGGAGCGGGAATTTCGCGCTGTCGTTCAGCCGGGTGCCGCAGATGGGGCGGCTGGCCGACGGGGTGTACTTCGCGCATGGGTATAGCGGGCATGGAGTGACGGGGTCGCACCTGTTCGGGCGGATACTCGCCGATGCGATCCATGGGGATGTCTCGCAATTCGACGTGTTCGCGGGGATGCGGTGGCTGCCCTTCCCCGGAGGCCGCACCTTTGGCGCACAGTATTCGACGGTGGGATCATGGTGGTACGGGTTGCGGGATCGGCTTGGAGTGTGAGAATGGTGAGGCAGTTATAGGCAGCGGCGCGGCGCGCAGCGCTCAAGACCGGGCAGGTGATAAAATATGATCGAATTCGCCCTTGCCGTCTTCTTCCTCATCATCACGCCGGGGCCGGGGGTGCTGTCTACGGCTGGCGTCGGATCGGCCTTCGGATATCGGCCAGGACTGGCCTATGTGGGCGGGCTGTTCGTAGGGAACAATGTGGTGGCGGCGCTGGTGATTTCGGGGCTGGCGGCCTCGGCGCTCGCGGTGCCATGGCTGCGCACGATTCTCGCTTGGGCGTCGGTGGCGTATCTGATCTATCTGGCCGCAAAGATCGCTTTTGCCGGATCGAAGGTCGCCTTCATGGAAGCCGAGCGCGCGCCGGGGTTCGTTGACGGACTGGCGCTGCAAGCGATCAATCCGAAGGCCTATGCGGTCAATACGGCCCTGTTTTCCGGCTTCGCCTTCATGCCGGAATCGCTCTGGACCGAGACGGTGATCAAGGTCGTGATCTTCAATGCGATCTGGGTGCCCATCCATCTCGCGTGGCTGTGGGCCGGGGTGATCCTGCGGCGGCTGGACCTGTCGCCCGGAACCCAGCGGGCGATCAATATAGCCATGGCCGTATCGATGCTGATGGTGGTCGCGCTGGCGATCTACGCGCAGACCTGAGGGAGCAGACCATGGGCGTCGTTCTGACGAAGCGGATCACGGGACCATCGGCATGGACGGGCCGGGATCTGAAGGACGATCCGTCATGGCGGATCGTGCTGTCGGACGCAGACGTTGCCGCCATCGACGCCGCACTGGCGACCTCCAGGGCGCGCGGGGCGGCGTTTCCGGCAATGACGCGGGAGGATTTTCCGCTCGCAGCCCTTGAACCGCTCTTTGTCGGGTTGGCGGAGACGCTGGAGAATGGCCCTGGCTTCGCCTTGCTGCGCGGGTTGCCGGTCGGGCGGTACTCGGATGCGGAGATCGAGACGATCACCTATGGCATCGGCCTGCATCTCGGCAACCCCGTCACCCAGAACCCGAAAGGCGACCTGCTCGGCACAGTGATGAATGTGGGCGACCCTGCCAAGAAGGACACGCGGGTCTACGAGACAAACCTCTATCTGCCCTACCATACGGACCCGTCCGATGTGGTCGGCCTGATGTGCCTACGGCCCGCGAAACGGGGCGGGTTGAGCAGCCTCGTGAGTGCCGCGTCGATCCATAACGCGCTATTGGAAAACCATCGCGAACTGCTAGGGGTGCTCTACTGCCCTTTCCACTATGCGCATCTGTCAACGGAAGGGGCAGGGCGCTCACCGCTGTTCAGCTACCATGACGGCAAACTCGCCTGCCGGTATCTGCGCCAGTATATCGAACTGGGGCATGAGCAGCAGGGCGAAGTGCTGTCGGCGGTGGAGGTCGCGGCGCTCGATGCCTTCGATGCGGCGATGCAGGATGAGAGCCTGCGGCTCGACATGATGCTCGAACCCGGCGACCTGCAATTTGCCAATAACTACGCCGTCCTGCACTCGCGCACGGATTTCGAGGACGACGATGATCCGGCCCTGCGCCGCAAGATGCTGCGTCTGTGGCTCAAGATGCCCAACGCCCGCGCGCTGGCCCCGGAATTTCCGGGGAGGAACGGGTTTGGGGACGCCCCTTGTTCGTCGGTATGATTGGCGGTATATATTGTGCTTACTTGGAGTGCAAAAATGAGTGACGTTTCCACAAGGCCCAAAGGCAAGCGCAAGACTTCCCTGACCCTGGATGCCGGAGCACTGGACGACGCGAAGGCTCTGGGCGTGAATGTCAGTGAGGTGTGTAACCACGCGCTGACACAGGCCATAAAATCAGCCGCCCGCGCGCAATGGATCGAAGAGAACCGCGAAGCTTTCGCCCTCCAAGCTGAATGGCGGGAACGCAACCCGCTCCCCTTCGCTGACTCCCGCGTCGGATTCGAACCATGAAACAATTCGACGTCGTGACCGATGGTGCCGGTCTTGGCGTTGTGATCGAAGCCGAGACGATTCCTCCTGTCCGTACCGTCGTTGCCGTTCCCTTGATCGGAGGAGACTTCCCACCTGTGCGGTTTCTGAATCCCGCGATTGAGATTGAAGGGGATCATTACTTTCTTGATCCCCGAACCGCCGGGGCGATGCGCCGCGATACCTTGAGAGCGACGGGCCAGAACATCGTGGACAATCGAGACGACATTATACGAGCAATGGACGTGATGATTGGCGGTTTCTGAAACTGCTTGTTCAGGAATGACTCAAGCGACATTTTTCGGTGGGATTCGGCCCCGAACCGCCCTATAAGCCGCGCTTCGATCCGCCCACACCCTTGGAGGAGGCGGTTTTCGTATTATTCAGGAGAGACAGACATGGCCGATATGGTGCCAATGAAAGTCGAGGCGCGTCCGGGAGTTGGCAAGGGGGCCGCCCGGGCCGCGCGTCGTGCAGGGTATGTACCCGGAGTGATCTACGGGGCGGGCAAGGAACCGACCACGATTCAGGTGCAGGGCAGCCAGTTGCTCAAGGTGCTCCAACAGGGTGGTTACTACACCACCATGTTCGAGCTGGACGTGGACGGTGAGAAGCACACCGTGATCCCCAAGGCCATGCAGAAGAACCTGCTCAACGGCCTGCCGACCCATGTGGACTTCCTGCGCCTCGCGAAAGGCGCGACAGTCACCATCGAGGTGCCGGTCGAGTTCATCAACGAGAAAGAATGCCCCGGTCTGGAAGAAGGCGGGACGCTCAACGTCGTGCGCCATGCCGTGGAAGTGGACGTTCTGGCGACCGCGATGCCCGATACCTTCACCATCGACCTCACGGGCTACGCGCTGGGCGATTCGGTCAATGCCAGCGCGATCACGCTGCCCGAGGGCGCAGTCTTCACAATCACGGATCGTGACTTCACGATCGCGACCATCGCAACCCCCGCCGGAATGGGCGGCGCGAGCGAAGACGAAGACGGGGAAGGCGCCGAGGGCGATGCCGAAACCGCCGAGGCGGATGGCGATGCAGAGGGCGGCGAAGAAGAGTCGAAGGGCTGATCCTTCGACCCCATCGCAAGACCCCAAACGCCCGCCCTCACCGGCGGGCGTTTTTTTGCGCCATCGACGGGCAAACCCTGCTGCGATAAGCTGCGCCCCGGTCCAAACGGAGAACCCAGCCATGCTTTTATTCGTCGGCCTTGGCAATCCGGGCAAGGAATACGCCGGACACCGGCATAATATCGGCTTCATGGCCGTGGACCGGATCGCTGACGATAACGGTTTCGGGTCGGAACAGCGGAAATTCCAGGGCCATGTCCGCGAGGGGCGGTTGGGGACTGAGAAGGTCATCACTCTCAAACCCGGCACCTTCATGAACGAAAGCGGGCGGGCCGTGGGCGAGGCCGTGCGCTTCTACAAGCTCGACCCGGCGGACGTGATCGTCTTCCATGACGAACTGGATCTGGCCCCCGGCAAGCTGCGCTGCAAGACGGGGGGCGGCCATGCGGGGCATAACGGACTGCGCTCGATCCATGCCCATATCGGGGCAGAGTATCGCCGGGTGCGCCTCGGGATTGGTCATCCAGGGCACAAGTCGAAGGTCTCGGGGTACGTGCTGCACGACTTTTCGAAAGCCGACCGCGACTGGCTCGATCCACAATTGACCGGCATCGGGCGGGCCGCGCCACTGTTGGCGGCGGGGAATGACGCGCGCTTCATGAGCGATGTGGCGCAGGATGTGCAACAATCATCACCTAAAGCACCACCCGTGAAACCCGAGCCCGCCAAAAAGAAGGCGGAAGAACCGGAAAAGGGCAGCGTGTTCGATGCATTGAAGGGGCTGTTTCGCGACTGACGCGCGCGGCCCATTGCGGGAGGCGACTATGCTGGAAACGGACCCGATATCGCTCATATCGCGCACCAGTACCGCGCGGGAAAAAGCCGGATTCAGTCTCGGGAACGAAACAAAACCTGCGGCTGCCGATCCTCGCCCTGTCCTGATGTGGCTCGCCGGGGCCGGATATAGGCCAAAGGACGTAGCACGGAGAAAAGGCATGGCCCCCACACCGACAGGCACGGAAGCGGCTGCCGACCGTCTGCTTGACGCCGTCAAACCCGACGATCCGGTGCTGGCCGCGCAGATGCGGGCGGATACGCTTGTCGATCTCCATCGTGATGCGCTTCAAGACCCTCGGGTGCAGGATATCTTCGATGCCGATCCGGTGCTGGCGGCTGATCCGCATACCGGCTGGCTGGTCACGGAATCCATGCTCGCAGCGCGGGTCGGGCTGTTCGATTCTCTCAATACGCTGCTCCAGAAACCGTATCTGACCGATGCCATGTGCGAAGACATGCGCCAAACCCTGATCGGGGCCTTCACCGATCTCTCCAGCGATAGCCAGCGGGAGTGGTGCTACAGCGAAGTGCGGCTCGAGCAGGGTCTCGCGTTTCTCGAAAGCCGCCAGCCCAGCGAATTGCTGACCCTTGCGGATGAATTGCGACCCATCGATGCCAACCGGGGCATCTGGGATACCGTGCGGCTGTTCAGTCTTGCCGCCCAGATGAGCGATGTGAACCGCTCATCCAACGCGGCGGTTTCCAACCTTCTGGGCACCGATACCAGCCACGCGGCCTGAGCAGCGTTTTACCCTGCGCTGTCGCATCCCATCTGATACATCCCGACGTATCAGACTTTTTGCGGGTGAGAGCATGGCGCACGGGCTGCCGACGAAGGACGAATTGCTGACATTCCTGCGGGAAGCTCCGGCCAAGACCGGCAAGCGCGAGATTGCGCGCGCCTTCAAGGTCAAGGGCGCGGATCGTATCCGGTTGAAGGAGATGCTGGCCGAACTGGCTGATGAGGGGATGATTGCGCGGGGACGGCGCAAGACCTTCACGGGCGATCCCGGCAAGCTGCCCCCTGTCACCATCGTCGATATCGTGCGCCTCAGCCGCGACGGAGAGCCGGTGGCTTTGCCCCATACCTGGGAGCATGACGAGGTTACGCCGCCCGCGATCGTCTTTGCAGCGCAGAAGAAAGGCGATCCGGCACTCGGGATCGGCGACCGGGTGCTGGCCAAGCTGCGCGCGCTGGATGACGCGGATGAGTATCGGTATGAGGCGACGCCCATCCGTAAGCTGTCCTCGAAGCGGCGAGCCGTCGGCGTCTTCCGCAAGCAGGGGGACGGGGGCCGTATCCAACCGGTGGACAAGAAGGAAAGCCGCGAACTGCGGGTCGAGGCCAAGCATGTGAATGGCGCGGTCGAGGGCGAATTGGTGGAGGTCGAGGTGCTGGGCGGGGCGCGCTATGGGCTGCCCGCCGCGAAGGTGCTGGAGCGGATCGGTGATGTGGGATCGCCGCGCACGATCTCGCTGATCGCGATCCATGAGCATGGGATCGAGACGGAGTTTTCCGACGAAGCACTCGAGATTGCGGAGGCTGCGCAGCCCGTGACCTCGCTCAAAGGGCGCGATGACCTGCGCAATGTGCCTTTCGTGACCATCGACCCCGAAGATGCGCGTGACCATGACGATGCGGTCTATGCCGAGGCCGATGACGACCCGGCGAATGAGGGCGGGCATATCCTCTGGATCGCCATTGCCGATGTGGCCCATTACGTGCGCCCCGGCACGGCGCTGGACCGGGAAGCGCGGAGCCGGGGGAACTCGTGCTATTTCCCCGACCGGGTGGTGCCGATGCTGCCCGACAGCCTGTCGGGTGATCTGTGTTCGCTGCATGAGGGGGTGGACCGGCCCTGTATCGGGGTGCGGATCGTGCTGGACAGGACGGGGCACAAGCGGGGGCATGGCTTCTTTCGGGCGATGATGCGGTCGGCGGGCAGCCTGACCTATGAAGACGCGCAGGCAATGGCGGATGGCGGCTATGACGGGCCGCATGATGCGCTGGACGGGCCGGTGGTGGCCCCACTCTATGCCTGCTACCGCGCGCTGGTGGCGGCGCGGGAGAGGCGGCAACCGCTCGATCTGGACCTGCCGGAGCGCAAGGTGATCCTGAACGATGCGGGCGAGGTCGAGAGCATTCGCCTGCGCGAGCGGTTCGATGCGCATAAGCTGATCGAGGAATGTATGGTCCTCGCCAATGTCTGCGCCGCCGAAACGTTGGAGGAAAAGCGCAGCGATCTGATTTACCGCGTGCATGAACCGCCGCAGGATGACCGGATCGAAGCCCTGCTCGAAACGGTGCGGAGCATCGGCCTGCCCTTCGCGAAGGGACAGCGGATCACCCCGGCGCTGCTGAACAATGCGCTGCGAGCGGCGGCAAAGACGGAATTCTCCGAAACCGTGAGCATCGCCGTGTTACGCGCGCAGACGCAGGCGTATTACGGGCCGGAGAATCTGGGGCATTTCGGGCTGAACCTTGCGCGCTACGCGCATTTCACCTCGCCCATCCGGCGTTATGCCGACCTGATCGTCCATCGTGCGCTGATCTCGGCGCTGGGCCTCGGGGCGGAGCCGAAAAAGGACGGGTTGAGTGCGGAGGAGGCGGCGCGGCTGGACGAAACCGCCACGCATATCTCGCAGATGGAACGCAAGGCCATGCTGGCGGAGCGGGACTCGAATGACCGCTATCTCGCCGCCTATATGGAAGACCGCATCGGCGCGGATTTCACCGGATTGATCTCCGGCGTCGCGCGGTTCGGGCTGTTCGTGAAGCTGGACGAGACGGGGGCGGATGGCCTGGTGCCGATCTCGTCGCTCGGGGATGATTACTACCGGCATGAGCAGGAAAGCGGCACCCTGACCGGCGACCGCACGAACCGCGTGTTCCGGCTGGGTCAGCGGGTGACGGTTCGGCTGGAAGAGGCCGTGCCCCTGACGGGGGGGCTGCGCTTTACGCTGCTGGAGGGCGGCACGACGGAAAAGGGACGATCCACGCGCGGGAAACCGAGAGGGCGGAGTGGCCCGCCGAGGGCGCGACGCGGAAAATCGCGTCGCTGAACATTGTGTGGGAGGAACGTCTTCGCGTTGACCGGCCTGTCCAGCACTCAGGGAGCCTCGATCCGGTCGTTCCTGAGCGCGCCGATGAACCAAGGAATGCTGCGAAATGGGTACCGGGGGAGGTGCTGGCTCACCCGCCCAGGAACAACTGGCCGACATTCGGGTTGGCCAGCAACTCGTCGCCCGATCCGGCGATGGCGACTTCGCCGGATACGAGGACGTAGCCGATATCGGCGAACTCCAGACCCTTCTTCGCGTTCTGCTCGACCATGATGATGGTCTTGCCGTCGCGGCGTTGCAGATCGTCGAGGATTTCGAAGACCATGTCGATGAAGCGTGGCTCCAGACCGATGGAGGGTTCGTCCACCAGCAGGACTTCGGGGTTCATGACCAAGGCGCGGCTGATCTCAAGCAGGCGGCGCTCGCCCCCGGACAGCACCTTTGCCTGATGTTTGCGGCGAGCGGCGAGGCGGGGGTATTTGTCGAAGACCATCTCGGCGGCCTTCTTGGCCTCGGCGGGCTGATCCTTGAGAAAGCCACCCATCCAGAGGTTCTCCTCGACCGTCATGCCGGGGAAGACGGATTTGTCCTGAAGGATATAGGCGATGCCTGCATCGGACAGCTTCTGGCTTGGGGTCAGGCTGGTCACGTCGCGCATGGAACCGCTGGTATCGGCGACCTTGATCGTGCCTGAGAAGATGTTCGTAAAGCCGAAGATCGAGTGGAGGATCGTGGATTTGCCCGCACCGTTCGGGCCGATCAGACAGAGCGACTGGCCCTTGCCGATCTTAAGGTCCACGTCATGGAGGATTTCCATCTTGCCGTAACCCGCGCGCAGCTTGTCGATGATCACGAATGGCTCCCCGACGACCAAGGCATCGAGTTGCTCGGCATTGGTGCCTTCGGCAATGGCGGCGACCTGACGGGTCACTTCCTCGACGGAAATGACCGTATCGACGGTGCCCATGTGATAGCCGCGCGAGCCGGGTTTTTTCGCGCCGTCCGTGGTCGTCGGGGTCGTGCCACCGGGTCCGCCCGTTGCGGCGCCTGCGGGCAGGACGTCGGAGCCTGTTTGATCTTCGGCCATCAATGCTCTCCCAAATAGGCATCGACGACGCGCTGGTCGCCTTGGATCTGGTCCGGAGTTCCGGCGGCGAGCAATTCACCATGGGCGAGGCAGTAGATGCGGTCGGCCATGTTCATAATGACGCGCATATTGTGCTCGATGATGAAGAGGGTGATCCCGAACTCGGAATTGGCCCGCTTGAGGCGGTCGATCAGCCCGTTGATGAGTGTCGGGTTGATACCCGCCGTCGGCTCGTCGAGCAGCAGAACGGTCGGCTCGTTCATCAGGGCCATGGCGAATTCGAGCAGCTTTTGCTGGCCGAAGGAAAGCGAACCGGAACGCAGGAAGCGTTTCTCGTGCAGGCCGACGAAATCGAGCAGGTGCTCGGCGCGCTCGTGGTCCTCGCGGGTGTTCGTCGTGAAGGCCTCCCGCAAGGTCATCTTGCGGTGCGGCAGCGAGATCAGCATGTTCTCCACGCAGTTCATGTCGCCGTAGATGCGGGTCTGCTGGAACGTGCGGAGCAGCCCGAGGCGGGCGATGTCCTGCACCTTCATCTTCGAGATTTCATTGCCCTCGAACTTGATCGACCCCTTGTCGATGGGGTGATAGCCGACGATGGAGTTGAACAGCGTCGTCTTGCCCGACCCGTTCGGCCCGATCAGGCCAGTGATCCCGCCCTTCTCCACATCAATGGTGATGTCGGTATTCGCCTTCACCCCGCCATAGGATTTGGAGACGTCGTGGACTTCGATGATTTTCATTCCGCTGGCTCCGCGACGGGTCCGGGTTTGGTGATGACGCGCTCGCCGAACCATTCGGGCTTGAGGCGTGCGAGCCAGCCCATCAGGCCGTCCTGGAAATAGACCACCGTGATGACGATGAGCGCGCCGAGCGCCACCCACTGCCAGCCAAGCAGGTAGTTCCACGTCACTTCCTTCACGACATGGAACAGGATCGCGCCGATGATCGGCCCCCAGAGCGTCCCCTTGCCGCCGAGCAACACGCAGACGACCATGAAGATGCCGAGATTGATGGTCTGGAAGGCGGTTTCCAGCGGCTCGAAATGGATAAGCTGATAGCCGGAGATGCCGCCGACGATGCCGACGAAGAAGGCGGAGATGGCCCATGTTACCTGCTTATAGCGCAGGGTGTGCAGGCCCATGGCTTCGGCCTTTTCCTCGTCGTCGCGGATGGCGTTGATCGCCGCCGCGAAGCGCGTGTTGTAGAGCCAGCGCAGGAAGATGAAGAGAATCACGCCGATGCCGGCGAAGAGGTAGTAGAAGAAGAATTTTCCGGTATCGAAATCACCCGGATAGACGGGCAGCGCGATGCCCTGTCCACCGCCGACCCATTCCCAGTTGGACACCAGCTCTCCGGCGGCGATGGCCGCGCCGAGGGTGCCGATGGCGAAATACGGCCCCCGGAACTGGAACAGCAGGTAGCCCATGATCCACGCAATGGCCGAGCAGAACAGACCGGCAGCCACGAGACCGAGGCCCATGCCGAGGAAATACTCCGTCGTGGTGAACTTGTACGTCCCGCCGCCGAAGGCGTTCGTGTACTCGCCGACGTTATAGGCGATGGAAATGCCGACGACGGCGGCCACATACATGCCCGCACCGTAGAACAGGATATTGCCCAGCGAGTTGTAGCCCATCTGGCCGCCGGTCATATCCCATGTCATCGACAGGATGATGAACAGCCAGAGGGTCGCAAGCTGTGTCTTGAAATCGGGCGCGAGAAACGGCGCCGCGATGATGAGCGCGAGCAGGGCGAGATAGAAGATAGGTCGCAGGATGGTCATCTTTCGCCCTTTCTATTGCAGAACCTGACGGTTCCGGCGCTGTTGCAGAAGGCGGATGAAGAGGACGAAGAGCAGCAGCAGGACCGCGATGGCCTGTTGATAGCCGATGCCGAAGATATGGGCACCGTATTGCTCCAGCGCGCCGATGCCGAGCCCCGCCGCGATCACACCGGGCAGGTTGCCGAGGCCCGCTGCGGTGACGATGACGAAGGCGCGGATCGAATAGGTGATGCCGTAGAACGGCTGGATCACCCAGGCCATGACGATGATCGC
>CALHLW010000091.1 GCA_938034615.1 uncultured Neomegalonema sp.
ACGCCCCAACCCGCCGGTTCACCAGATCGTTGTAATCCTGCGCCAGGCCCTTCACGAAATCGCCGACCTCATAGGTATGCTCGGCAATCTCGGCCACGGGCGTCACTTCGGCGGCGGTACCGCACAGGAAGCACTGCTCGAACCCGCCCAGCTCGTCGGGCATGATCGCCCGCTCGTGGACCGGGATTTGCCGATCCTTCAGCATCCCGATTACCGTGCGACGTGTGATTCCGTTCAGGAAGCAATCAGGGTCCGGCGTATGGATCGCGCCGTCTTTGTAGAAGAAGACATTCGCCCCCGTCGCCTCGGCCACGCGCCCCCGGTAATCGAGCATCAGCGCATCGGTATAGCCCTTCGCTTCGGCGGCGTGCTTCGACAAGGTGCAGATCATGTAGAGACCGGCGGCCTTGGCATCGCAGGGCGCGCTCTCGGGGGAGGGGCGCTTGTACTCGGCCATGTCAAGGCGCACGCCCTTGACGCTGGCTTCGCCGAAGAGGTTCGGCCACGGCCAGACCGCGATGGCGACATGGATCTTTGATTTCTGCGCGGAAACCGCCATCATCTCCGACCCGCGCCACGCAACCGGGCGGACATAGGCATCGACCAGCCCGTTCGCCGCGAGGGTGGCCTTCTTCGCCTCCTCGATCTCATCGACCGTGTAGGGAATGTCAAATCCCATGATCTTCGCGGAGTTATGCAGCCGTTCGGTATGCTCGCGGCTCTTGAAGATTTCGCCGGAATAGCACCGCTCTCCCTCGAAGACCGAGGAGGCATAGTGCAGACCGTGGTTCAGCACATGCACCTTCGCGTCGCGCCAGTCCACCAGCTCCCCATCGTACCAGATGAAGCCGTCACGGTCGTCGAAGGGGATGATCTCTGCCATTGTCGTCGTCCTGCATTGCGCCAGAGTGGAAATTTAAATTGTTTTGTTGCGTGAGAGCTACCAGTGGCGTAGTTTTATGTCAACGGTCCTGACATAAATCGTGAAAACCCGATGCCCGATCCTTCCACCCTGCGAGCGCTGCGCCGTCATGGCGATGACCGTCTGTTCCTGACCGGGCGCAAACTGCGGGAGGGGGCGGAACTGATGTTCTTCGCCTATCGCGCCTTTACAAGCGACCCCGACCGCATTCTCGATGAGAAAGGTTACGGACGTGCCCACCACCGAACGCTGCATTTCATCGGGCGCAGGCCGGGCATCAGCGTCGCGGGTCTGCTCGATATTCTCGGCATCACCAAGCAATCCCTCGCCCGCGTGCTGAAACCGCTCGTCGAGGACGGCCTCGTGGACAGCGTTCCCGGCCAGAAGGATCGCCGCCAGCGTCTCCTCACCCTGACCGAAGAGGGCCGCGCGTTCGAGGGTGCTCTTTCCGAGGCTCAACGCGAGCGCCTGTCCCGCGCATTCCGCGCCGCAGGACCGGAGGCGGTGGCAGGTTTTCGCGATGTTATGGCTCTGATGATTGACGAGGACGCGCGCGATGATATCCTCAGCATGGTGTACGATGCACCGGATGCCGCCGAATGACCGACCCCTCGCATATCCTCGTCGTCGATGACGATGACGGCATCCGCACGCTGCTCAAGAAGTATCTGGCGCGGAACGGCTATACCGTAACCGCCGCACGCGATGCGGCGCATGCCCGCCGCTTGCTCGACCTGCTATCCTTCGATCTGCTAGTCATCGATGTGATGATGCCGGGGGAGGACGGGTTGTCGCTCACCCGATCCCTGCGCGAGACGCTGGAGACACCGATTCTGTTACTGACCGCCAAGACCGAGGCGAACGACCGGATCGACGGGCTGGAATCGGGGGCCGACGACTATCTGCCCAAACCCTTCGAGCCGCGCGAATTGCTGCTCAGGATCGCCGCCATCCTGCGTCGGGTCGTGGAACCGGCCACCGTGACAGAGAAAGCAGAGCCGCCGAAGACCCTCTCGCTCGGGGTCTGTCGCTACGACATGGCACGCGGCGAGTTATGGCGCGACGGTGCGCCCCTGCGCCTGACCACTGCGGAGGCGACGATGATGCGAATTCTCTCGAAACAACCGGGTGAGCCGGTTTCGCGCAGTGCCCTGCTCGGCGAGGGCAACACCGACGACGAAGGCGGCGCGCAGGAACGGGCCGTCGATGTGCAGGTGACGCGCCTGCGCCGCAAGATCGAGGAAGACCCGAAATCTCCGCGGTATCTACAGACGGTGCGTGGGGCGGGCTATATGCTTGCGCCGGATTGAGCGGGGGAAGAGGGACGATGGGAAATCAGGGACCACTCTACAAGATACTCACTGTCATCCTGGTCGTCGCCCTGATGCCCTGGGTTGCCGGATGGCTTCCCCAGATAAGCGCATTCGGATTTCCATGGGCGAGCTTCGTGATGCTGCTTGCCGGTCCCGTGCTCCTGATTCCCCTTGCCGGGGGATCAGTTCGGATCGGTGACGACGAACCGGATAGCCCACAGCCATGATCGCGCCCTCCGGTAAGACCCTTGCCATCTGGGTCATCGTTACAATCGGGTGGCTGGCCTGCACGGCCCTGCTGAGCGGGCTTGGTGTCCCCGCAGTTTACCTTCTGTTGGCGCATATCCTCGCCGTCGGGATCGCCCTGTTCCGTATCGGGCTGGAGACCGCCGTCGGGGAGGGGAGCGCCTTTCTCACGCCGGTGCGGGAAGGACCAACGGCCTTGACCCCCTATGGTACCGCCGCTGCATGGATTTCCGGCTTCGGGACGGTCGGGGTTGTCGCAGCAATTCTGATGCATGGGCCAGTGGCCTATGCATTGATCGGCGGTATTATCGGGGGAATGGTTCTCGCCCAGACGGTCTTTGCTCCGGCTCTGGCAGATTCCGGTGCGCGGTCGCTGCCTGATTGGGTCGAGTGGCGCTTCGGAGACCGGGCAGGACGGATCGCGGTGTTCCTGCTCGCCCTTGCGGGCGTCGCGATCCTGACGCTCCAGTTCGGGTTCACCGCTCTCCTCTCTGAAGCGGTGCTGGGTGTGCCTGCATGGCTCGTCCTGCCCTTTGTCGCCGCGCTCGTCCTGCTCGCCATCCTGCCCGGCGGTCTGGAGACGATGGTTCCGGCGCAGGCGACCCTCTATTTCGCCCTCATTGTGGGCGTTTTCGTTCCGGCACTCTGGCTCGGCATTTCCGAGACAGGGATCGCCGTGCCCTATGTTGCGCCGGGAGCCTTGCTGCACGAGATCACTGTGGCTGAAGCCAAACTGGGCCTTTCCCGCGAGGTGCAGCCCGTGGCGGCAATGGTTCTTGGCCTCACGGCTCTCTTCGGTACTCTCGCCCTGCCACATACCCTGGCCCGCTGGCCCGCCGAACGCGACGGTGCGGAGGCACGGTGGTTTTCGCAGCGAAGCGCTGTGCTGGTCATACTCGTCATCCTCGCCATCCCGCTCTTCACCATTGCCGTGCGCGCGACGCAGCTTTTCGCGGCTCTGGTGAACGGGGCTCCTCAACCACCGAGCGATACGCCCATTGCGGCATTGACCAATGGGATGGCGACCCTCGATCCGCCCGCATGGTTGATCGCAGCCCTCGGTATCGGGGTAATAGCCGCCATCGTCTCGGCCTGTGCCAGTGCGACGTTCCTCGTGGCCACGACGGCAGGCGGCGACCCGGAGCGCGAGACGGCAGGGGGCCGCCTGTCCCGCTGCCGCTGGGTCGGGGCCGGGGCGGTCGTTCTCGCCATGATTCTGGCCCTTGCCATGCCAGTCGATCCGCTCGCGGGGTTCCTCGGCCTGATGACGGTGGCAGCTTCCACCGTTCTCGCGCCGGTCTTCCTCGGTCTTCTCTGGTTCGCCATGACGCCCGGCGGCGCGATGGCTGGACTGATCGCGGGGGCGCTCACCTGCGCCCTGTTCGGCCTCGGTTTCGGGTGGAGCGTCATGGACGGATTAGCCCTTGTCGGATTGGCCGCGTCGACCCTCGCCTCGGTCATCGTCTCGGTGATCTGGGACGAGCCGAAACTCTCACCGCCGATCCGTCTCACGTCGTTGGACTAGAGCAATTTGCATTTAGGTTGAACAGAGTATTGGGTTTCGCGTTCGAGCCTGTCAGGCGAGAGGCAGCGAAAGCCGATCCAACTTGAATGCAATTTGCTCTAGTGTGATCGCCGATCAGCTTGGGGCGAAAAGTGCCGGAAAATACGCACTCTTGGCGTAATTTACGGCTCAACTTGATCGCCGATCACGCCCTGACGATCAGCGTCCGTCGGTTTCGGCGATGAAGGCGTGGATCGCCGACCGTGCCTCCGGTTCGTCGAGGAAGGGCACATGCCCCCGCCCCCGCACCGTCACCGCGGTCATGTCGGGCTTGGCGCGGCGCATCTTCTGCACCGTTTCCGCCGACAGCAAGTCGGAATGTTCCCCCCGCA
>CALHLW010000092.1 GCA_938034615.1 uncultured Neomegalonema sp.
CAGGAGGTCGCATTGTCGAAGGTCTTCGAGGCCGTGATCTTGCGGGCGGCTTCGGCCAGATCGGCGGTCTCGTCCACGATGACGGTCACGTTTCCGGCCCCGACTCCGAGCGCCGGAGTGCCGGAGGAGTAGGCACGCCGCACGTTGTCCTGTGAGCCGGTGACAACGAGCAGGTCGCAGGTCTCCATCAGAGCCTGTGTCTTGGCCTTGGAGGAGGGGGCCGGGACCATCTGCACGAGGTCCGGGTCCGCGCCGATTTTTGCGAATTCGGCATGGATATAGCCGATCAGCTTTTCGCAGACGACATTGCCCTTGGGTGAGGGCGACAGCACGATGGCATTGCCGCCTTTCAGCGCATTGACCGCATTATTCACCGGCGTCGCCACGGGGTTCGTTGAGGGGACGACCGCCCCGATCACGCCCTTGGCCCGTGCAATCTCGGTGATGCCGGTGGCCGAGTCGTCTTCCGTGACGCCAAAGGTCTTCGCGCCCTTGATATCGCGCAGTAGCCCGAGGGTCTTGCGGTGATTCTTGGTAATCTTGTCGGCGACATTGCCGAGGCCCGTCGTTTCGACCGCCAGCGCCGCCAGTTCCGCATTGCGGCCCGGCTCCATCAGCGCCCATGCGGCGGCCAGCGCCGTGCGGTCATACGCTTCCTGCGAGCCACTGCGCTCATAGGCCGCCTGCGCAACACGCGCGCGTTCCATCAGCGTTTCGACGATGGCGGCATCATCGGTGAGGGTCGTGACGGGTTGGGCAGCCATGGGATTTTCCTGAGACAATCGATCAAGTGTCATCCCGCGATCAAGTCGCGGAATGACAAGGTTTGGTCCTCTACGTCAAAGGCCCGAGAGCAGTTCCTTGAGGAACTCTTCGCGCTCGGCCCACATCTTCTGGACCTCTTCGCGGTTCATGACGTTCATGGGTGAGCCGCCAGCCTTCATCCGCTTGGCAACGCGACTGTTCTCGAACATGGCGGGGACTTTCTCGGCCAGCACTTTTATGACCGCCGGATCGGTGCCTTTCGGGACCATCAGGCCACGGTAGTTGACCGAGGAATTGTCCACGTCGAGACCCGCTTCCTGAAGCGTCGGCACGTCGGACAGGAATTCCTCGTTCCGCTTCACGTCGGCCACGCCGAGGATTTTCACGTTCCCCGCTTCACGGGCGCGATAGGCGTCGGAAAGGTTGTTGATGCCCGCCAGCACGTCGCCCGCAATCACGGCCTTCATCGCCGCTGCGCCGCCGCCTTTGGTGGGGATGTAGGCCAGCTTGCATTCACAGGCTTTCTCGATCTGGAGCGCCGCGATGTGGTGACCGACGAAGAGGCCCGCACCGGAGGTGGTGGTCTTGCCGGGGTTTTCCTTCGCAAAGGCGACCAAGTCTTCCATCGAGTCGAATTCGCTGTCTTTGCCGACGACGACCACAGCAGGGTCTTCGCCCCAGTTGGCAATCGGCTCGAAGCTCTCGGCGGAATACTTCACGCCGCCTTTGATCGACTGGGCGATGAAGTGGGGCACGTTGTAGGCACCCATCGTGTAGCCGTCATTATCGGCCTGAGTCGCCAGCCAGTTCCAACCGACACGACCGCCCGCACCGGGCTTGTTGATGATATAGATGGGTTGGCCGAGCAGGTCCTCGTTGCCCGCGACCATCGTGACGATGCGCGCCTGAAAATCGGTCGCGCCGCCCGCGCCATAGGATACCGCAACGCCGATGGGGCGTTCGGGATAGGTATCGGCAGCGGAGGCCGCGCCCGTCATGGCGACGGTGGCAAGGGCCATGGTCAGTCCGGTCAGCAATCGTTTCATCGGTTTCTCTCCCTTGGTGTTTTTTGTAGTTGTCGTTCAGAAAAACATGCCGCGCGGCGTCTGCACCTGCAACAGCAGGGCAAAGAGGGCGTAGATCACCCCCATGAATACCAGCGTGACGGCGATCCTCCGTACCCATCCATTGAGGCTGGAGAGGGGCACGGGGTCATAGATCGTGTAGATGGTGAAGAACGCCAGCGCACCCGCCGCGTAGAAACCCAGCGATGTCGCGGCGAGGAACACGAAGCCCAGCGCGACCAGCAGCCCCGGCAGGACATTGATTGCCGTGTTGCCGTCGATGCCGCCCCCTACCCGCGCCAATCCGCTCACCGCGCGATAGGCATTCCAGAGTGCAAGGCCGAGAAAGAACACCGAAATGACGCGCGGGAACAGGAAGGCATCGCTCGGTTCCTCGGTAAAGCTGAGCCACGCGACCACCGCCGCAATGGCGAGGACGATGAGGGCGGGGATAGTGTGCTGGAGGCGGGTGCTGGTCATAGCCTTTCGCTCCGCAGTTGACGCAGCGCGCGATGCGCTCCCTCTCCCGCCTGCGGGGGAGGGTTGGGGAGGGGGGTTCTCAATAAGAAAAGCTGGTTCCAGTGGAGACACCCCCCTCCCAGCCTCCCCCCGCAAGCGGGGAGAGGAGTCATATCGCACTCGATTGCCCAACTCATTCCCCCACCTCCACCGCTTTTGCCAACGCAGCATTCTCCGCCCGGTTCGAAAGGAAGCTGTAGAGGATCGACCCGACCACCAGCGCAACCAGCAGCAAGTTCAGCGGACCGCCGAAGAAATACGTCCACGGCCCGTCCATCGCATTCGCGATCATCGACCCCTGAATGAAGTTCGCCTCCGCGATGGGGCCGAGGATGAGGCCCAGCACCAACGGCGCGGCGGAGAATCCGAATTTCTCCAGCGCATACATCCCGATGCCGAGTAGCAGCATGACATAGACATCGCCCATCGATTGCTGCACCGAATACGAGCCGAACACCGCGAGGATCAGCACGGCGGCGGCCATGATCGGCACCGGCGCGCGGGCGATCTTCGCCGCCGAAGCCGCGATCCAGATGCCGAAGACGACCATGAGAATCTGGCCCAGCAGCATCGAATTGATGAAGGTCCAGATTACCTCCGGGTGCCGCTCGAACAGGTCGCCGCCGGGAAAGATGCCATGGATCAGCAAGCCGCCGAGCAGCACGGCAGCGGTCGGTGAGCCGGGGATCGACAGTGTCAGCAGGGGCACCAGCGATGGCCCGACCATGGCGTTATTTGCGGATTCGGCGGCGATTACGCCTTCGGGATGGCCCGTGCCGAACTTCGCCTTATGCGGCGACAGCTTGCGCGTCTGGTCGTAGGCCACCAGCCCCGCGATCTGCCCGCCCACACCGGGGACCAGCCCGATGATCGAGCCGATGACGGTGCCGATGGAAAGCGCGCGGCCCGATCTCCCGATCTCACCGATCGAATCCGACAGCTTATGTTTCGTGACCGCGACCTGCTCGATAGCCAAATCCCGGCGACCCTTGGCAAACATCTCCATCACCTGCGGAATGGCGAAGAGACCAATGAGCGCTGCGATGATATTGATGCCCCCCGTCAGCGCATCCGCGAAGACGAAGCGCGGCACGCCCTGCATATCATCATAGCCGATGGTCGAGAGCCACAGCCCGATGCACCCCGACAGCAGCCCTTTCACGAAGGACTTCGAGTCGAGCGAGCCGATCAGCGTGACCCCAAGAATAGCCATCCAGAACAAATGCGACGGCCCGAAAGCCAGCGCCCATTGCGCCAGCACCGGGGTCAGGAAGATCAGCAGCAATACCCCGATCACCCCGCCGATGCCCGAGGCGAGGAACGACAGGTGCAGTGCCCTTGCCCCCTCGCCCTGCTTGGCCATCTCATGCCCGTCCAGCGCCGTGGCTATATTCGCGGGGGCGCCGGGAATCTTGAGCAGGATCGCACTGACCGCGCCCCCTGCGACCGTGGAGGTATACGCCGCGCCCAGCAGGATCAGCCCATGGGCCGGAGAGAGCTGAAAGGTAAACGGGATCAGCAGCGCGACAGCCATGGTCGGCGACAGCCCCGGCGTCGCCCCGAGGATCAGCCCGCCCACCGTGCCACCGAGTAGCAGCATCATCGCCACCGGCTCGAACACACCGCCGAAATAGCCCAGAAATTCCATTCGCGTTCATCTCCCCAATCGCACCTCTCCGGGTACGTTTGAACGCTCACGCTAGCGAATGAAAACAAGGATGCAAACGTTTTCATTTTTGCATATTCATGGCATTGAGAAAACAAGATGAGCACTCGAAAATCCCGCGCCGGTCCACCCGGTATCGTCGAGGTCGCCGCCCGCGCGGGTGTCTCCATCGCCACGGTTTCGCGCGCCTTCGCCAAGCCGGAGATGGTACGGGCCGAAACCCGTAGCCGTATCGAGCAGGCCGCGCGCGATCTCGGCTACATCCGCGACCGTCTGGCGGGCAGCATGCATAACCGCTTCTCCGGCACCGTCGGTCTTATCGTCCCGACCATCGACAACGCCATCTTCGCCGAGATGATCGAAGCGTTTTCCGCTCGCTTGCGGGACCGTGACCGCACCATGCTCATCGCTGCCCATGGCTATGACCTGTCTCTGGAGGCGGGGATCGTTCGGTCGTTGCTGGAGCGACGGATCGACGGCGTTGCCCTCATCGGTTTTGCCCATGACCGCGTGCCGTTGACGATGCTAGAGCGGCGCGGCGTGCCGGTGATCTCGATCTGGAATTACGATGCGGAATCCGCACTGCCCTGCATCGGAGCCGATAATTGCCATGCGGCGCGATTGGTGACGGAACACCTGACCGACCTCGGCCACCGCGATATCGCGTTCTTTTTCCCCGAAGCGCAGGCAAATGACCGCGCGCGGGACCGGATCGACGGGGCGATGGATGCGATGGGAGCGGCAGATGTCGAGGTTCCGGCGTCGCGAGTACTCAACTGCCCCTATGACATGGGGGTCGCGAAGGCACTGGCGCTGCAGATGCTGGCAGATGACCCGCCGACAGCAATCGTCTGCGGCAACGATGTGATTGCCCATGGCGTCATCTTCGCGGCTATCGCCTTGGGCATGAACGTACCGCGCGACCTGTCGGTTGTAGGGATCGGCGACCTGCGCGGCTCTGCCGAGTTGGAACCGGGACTGACCACCGTGCGCCTCCCTGCAAGGCAGATCGGACGTCTTGCCGCCGACGCCATCGTTGACATGAGCGAGAACGGCGCACCCCCCGACCCCTTCCGCCGGCGGGTCGACGTCACCTTCACGGATCGCGCTTCCACCGCCGCCCCCGCGCGTGCATGATTGAGATTGATCCTGAAAGGACCGGAATGACCCATACCGCCGAGACCATCACGGGCCAGCACGCCCACCGCGCAAAACGCATCGCCCGCGTGGCCAATGCTTTCGACAGTAAGTTTGAGGTTCCGGGGATCGGGCTGAAACTCGGGTATGACTCGATCCTCGGCCTCATTCCCGGCGTGGGCGACGCGATCACGAGCCTTGCGGGCGGATACATCATCTATCACGCTGCGATGGCCGGAGCGCGCAAGCGCATCCTCGCGCGGATGGCCTTCAACACGTTCCTCGACAGCACGGTGGGCGCAATTCCCGTCCTCGGCGACGTCTTCGACATGGCCTTCCGCTCCAACACGCGCAATGCGAAGCTGGCGCTCAAGGAAATGAGCCGGAAATCGGCGGAGGAAGCCGAGCGGGAACTGGTGGAATGATCGTTCGACCACGATCCTGACCCTTTACCTTTTCCCGTTAGGCTCGCCTGCACCTTGAGGTCAGTGCGGGATATCCTGAAATGTCGATGGATTTGGACAGGATCGAAATCCGACACCCGTGGAGCGATGCCTTGCTCCGCGAATCCAATATCATGTCGGCACAGTCGATCGATACCGGAGGCTATTGGGCGGGCATGATGCCGGGGATCGTGGTCGGCCTCATCTCCTTCTCCGCGATCAGCACTTTATACTCGGATCAATTCGGAGCAGTGATCGGCATATTCACCGGATACTTCGCGAACGGTATCGCGGGAGATTGGGCTCAACGGCGCCTGATGAAACGATTCGTCAAACAATCACTGCTCGCACCGACCAAGGCGGGAGAAACCGTCCTCACCATCGATCATACGGGGATACGGATCGATCACCCGCTACACGAGACACTTTTGAGATGGGCCAGCGTGATGGACCTGATCTCTGGACCGCTGGCCCTGCATGTCATAGTCGGTCCGAACCAATCGATACCCTTGCCGGATAGGGGCCTTCCCGACGGCGTAACACGGGAAGACCTGCGTCGAGACATTCAGATTTGGCGAGACGTGGAGACGTAACGAGGAAGTTCGCTCACGCCTGTGAACCGCGCCCTTCACTCTCCAGCGCATCGAGGCGTTTCTTGAGAGCTTCGTTCTCTTCCCGCGCCTTCATCGCCATCTCGCGGACGGCGTCGAATTCCTCGCGCGTCACGAGGTCCATATCGGAGAGCCACCGTTCGACCTGACCGCGCACCGCCGTCTCGGCCTCGTCGCGCGCGCCCTTGGCGACGCCTGCCACGCTCGTCATCATCTTTCCGATATCGTCGAAAATCCGGTTATTCGTGCTCATACCTGCCTCGCGAGGTTAACTTCACCGATATATGGGGCGAGAGTGCCTGCCGCTCAACCCGTCAGGGGCTTCACGCTCGCCACATCGTCCTCCGGAAGATCGCTCAGCATTTCGGCAATCGTCCGCCCCAGCAGGGGATGCCGCCATTTCCCCGCGACCTCCGCCATCGGGACCAGCGCAAAGGCGCGGATATGCAAGAGCGGGTGGGGGAGCACCAGACCGGGCCGTTCGGCCTCCGCCGGAGCGGCTGCGACTTTGTACCACGCCAACTCGTCCGGTGCGATGTCATCGCCGGTACAGAGCAGATCGAGATCACAAACACGTGCATCCCAGCGACCGCCCGTGCGAGTGCGACCCAGCGCCGCCTCAATGTCGTGTATCCGTCGCAGCAAGGCTTCGCTGCCCTCACTCGTCACCGCAATGGCCCCATTCACGTAGTCCGGCCCGGAGTTTGCGGGCCATGCAGGGCTGGAATACCAGCGCGAACGGGCCGTAATCCGCAAGCCGATCCCCGCCAGCATCTCGACCGCCCGCTCAAGCGTTTCGACTGGCGATCCGTGTGCGGAGGGCAAGTTTGCGCCAAGGGCGATCACAGACGCTTGCATTCGGTTTTCCTATGGCATTGAACACTCTATGATGCAGCCTAGATACGAAGCACCAGCCTTTCCACGACAAATGATTTCAAAACGCCAGAGGTTCAAAGATGTTCTATCGCGACGACCGGCTTGCCCTCTTTATTGACGGGTCCAATCTCTATTCCGCCGCGCGGGCCTTGGGCTTCGATATCGACTATCGAAAGCTGCTCTCGGAATTCGCTTCGCGCGGCAAATTGATCCGCGCCTATTATTACACTGCCCTGATGGAAAACGAGGAATACTCGCCCATCCGTCCGCTCGTGGATTGGCTGGAATATAACGGCTATTCCCTCGTGACCAAACCGACCAAGGAATACACGGATTCCGCAGGGCGTCGGAAGATCAAGGGAAATATGGACATCGAACTGGCCATCGACGCCATGGAGATGGCCGACCATGTCGATCATCTGGTCATCTTCTCCGGCGACGGCGATTTCCGCAGCCTCGTCGAGGCCCTGCAACGCAAGGGCAAGCGGGTCAGCATCGTCTCGACCATCCGGTCGCAGCCGCCAATGATCGCCGACGAACTGCGCCGTCAGGCCGATGCATTTATCGAGTTGGAAGAATTGAACGACGTGATTGGACGCGAACAGCGCGCCCGCCCTAATTACGAAAACGACCAGCGTAGCGGGGACAGCGCCCCCACCGACGAGAGCGACAGTGAGGACTGAAACGATCGCCTGACGTCACCGGTCGACGCGTAACTGTACGAACAGGGTTTTTTGCAGGGCCATGAAATTGTCGTCCGAGATCATGTAAAGGACCGTGTGTCCGCTCGCATCGCGGGCGGTAGCGAGAGCCTCGTAATTCTCGACAAGCGGTGGATCGGCTATCTCGCCGAGCAATTTGGGGTCTATGCGCGCGCCGTCCTTTAAAGCCGCAACCGGAAAGCGTCGTATCCGTATCCCGAAACCACCGATCAGCGTGAAGCGGCGTTCGATTAGATAGACCCACTCCCCCGCTGGCCCGAGGGCCAAGTCCGTCGGTTCATACCAGTCGTGACGGACCAGCGAAAACCGGGTCACGCGCTCCCCTTGAATGATCCAGCCCGGAAAACCATCGGCCCAGTCTCCGCTCTTTTCCGCAATGGCGACGATACGCCCGTCCGGCAGAGCCAGCACGCTTTCCAGCCCGCCATTTATGGGCTGGGCTGCCAGGCCGGGCAGGGTGGGAAGCGCTTCTTCCGGCGCGCGCAGGCTGCGAAAACGTCCGATTCGATGTTCATTCTCGAATCCAATCAGGAAAGCACCGCCCGGCTCCCGAGTCAGAGCCTCGGAATCGACGGTGTATCCCGTCAAATCAACGTCATCCGCATCATTCAGACGCCCCATTTCCAACCCGTCGATGCCCGTCAGAACACCGTCCGAATCGAGCACGAGCCGCGCCCGCGCCCAATGGGCCTTGTCGGTAATCGCGACGAAACCGCCATCCTCCTCCAGTTCCAGTCCCGAGAATCCTCCGAAATCGGGCCGATCCGCACGCCATTCGATAACGCTCAGCAAAGTCAGCGCACCGATGCTCTCGCCCAAGGGCATCCCGGCCCGCATGGCGCGGGAGGTCGCCTCATGTTTCGCAAACAAGGCACAGGCAGTTAGCCCGGCGACAATCGCGCAAAGGGCGATAAATCGAAGGAGCGGCTTAATTGGCGCTCACCAACGCACGGCAGGCATCGGGCAGATCGGCCATCGTCAGATCCTTGCGCGGCTTCGACTCGCCTGAATACGGCTCATCGGTAAACCACCAGTCGAGGTCTCTCCCGCACCCGTCGCCCGGTGGAGGCGGCTGCTGGTTCTTGCAGGACGGCGAACCGGCGGGGCAGGCAAGGCGGACATGGAAATGGGCGTCATGGCCCCACCACGGCCGAATCTTATTCATCCATGGGCGCTCGCCGGGCTTGGTCGCCTTGCAGAGTGCGCGCTTGATGACCGGATGCACGAAAATGCGCGCAACCGCCGGGTCTGCGGCGGCAAGCGGGATTGCACGGGCGGAAGATTTGAGCCAGAGCGCCTCGTCCAGCGTCTTGCGGCCCTTCACCACATCGTAGGATGACAGGATTTCCCGCTCAGCGATGTTAGGGCGGGTGGTCAGGGGGCGCAGCCAGATGTCGACATCGAGACCCGTCTGGTGAGAGCGATGGCCGCTCTTCATCGGCCCCCCCCGCGCCTGCCCCGTATCCCCGATCAGCAAGCCGTCCAGACCGGCATCCTTGGCGCGCCAGGATAGTCGCACGAGAAAATCGGCCAGTTCCGGCTGCGCCCAGCGCCGGTCCCGAGACAGGCGCATCGCGGCCCAGGTCGGCCCATCGGCAGGGAACAACACTGCCCCCGCATGGCACCCCTTGGCATAGGAGCCGAAGACCTGCGGCGTTCCGGGGGCGGGCGTTGATACGGCCCCGAATGCCTCATGGGCCGGTTCGGCGGCAAAGGCAGGCAGGGCGGTGGCAAGGGAAAGGCAGATGGCAAGGATACGCAAGGGATCGTCCTCATACGGTTCTTCCCCTTCCTATAAGCGCGTCCGTGCCCGTCGCAAAGCATCGCGTGCGTCAGGCGGGCTTTTCGACCCGGTTCGGAATGGAATCCGCATCGCGCGAATACGTGTCCTCCTGCTCGGCGTAGTCCTTGGCGGACTTGCCTTCGGTATCGAGGATGCTTTCATCTGCACCGTCGCGCAGTTTCTCGCGGTCGGCGTGTTCTGCCCGTGCGGTCTTCTCCGAGGGGCGATTCTCTTCAATATCGGGCATGGGTGTCTTTCCTGTCGCGAATTGAGTGTGGATTGGAAACGTTGGCAGAGGCAATTCGGTTCCGGGGCGCAGGCTGGCGCGGCTCTTGCTGTCTATCCCTGCATGGATATCCGGTTCGAATTTACCGGGCAGGAGCGCGATGCCGCGCTGACTGCCCTCGCCCTGCGGGATCGGCGTGATGCGATTCTGCTCCTGGCGGTCATGGCGGGGGGCGCGGCGCTCTCGCTGGTCTGGCCTTTCGAGATGGATGCGCCAAGTGCCACCCGTGCCGCCTTTGGCGCGCTCGGCTCGGCGCTCATGTTCTGCCTTGTGCGGCAGGGGATGGAACTGTGGGATAAATATCGTCGCTATCGCGCCGGTCTGCCGCTGGAGCCATCTTACATGCGCGGGCTGGAGCCGGGAACGCATACCTTGAAACTGACGCTCGAAGGCGTGCGAGCGCGCGGGCCATTCGGGGCGCGGGCGCTGCCATGGTCCTCCATCGTGGATGTGGTCGAGGACGAGAAATTCGCGGCCCTCATCGTCTCGCCGGGGGAATGTGTCATGATCCCGAAATGGGCCCTCGACCGGGAGGGCCACGGCGATCTGGAGGTCATCGCGACATTGGTGCGCCACGCTCATAAGAGCTGAACCTATCGCCGTCTTGACAGCGGCTTCACCACGCGCAGATGCAGAATGGCCACGCCGGTCGAACCGAGGATGAGGGCGCAGAGCAGCGCCTTCGACCACCCGCCCATCGTCCCCTCGATCATCAGGGCATGGACCACGCTGGAGACTACCACCACCGCGGCCAGCACATTATGGACGATGCGCCAAGTGCCGGGCGCGATCCGCATTCGTGATCGCAGGGCGACCAGCAGGCCGGTCAGCACCACGCTCCACAACCCGATCACCCCATACACCGAAAACGGCGTCGGCGAGACGAGCAGCAGGGCGTCGAGAGCATCGGGCGGGCTGGTCAGGTAGAGGCCGATCACGTGCAGCGCCACGGCAAGCACGATCCCGGTGCCGATCCGCCGATGCCACAGCCGCTCGCGCGGTTTCGATAGCCCCGGCAGATAGCCCGCAGCCAGCAAGGGCTGCATCAGCAACAAGGCCAGCGCCGCAATCCCGGCCATTCCGCCAAGAATGTAGACGGGATCGCGACTCGCGAGAAACGGGCTACGCGCCGCAATTCCGATGGGCACAGCAATGGCGAGGAGCACACAACCCCATGCCAGCACAGTCCAGAGACGCTTGGTCCCCAAGGGCGATCAGGCCGGAGCGAGGATGAAATTGGCCTCCAGCGACGTATCGCTGGCGCTCTTCATCACCGGGCGTAGGAAGACGGTGCGGAAATCTCCGTCGTCATAGGCAAGGTGGCCGTGCGCCTGCCCGAAATTAGGAACGATCTGCGCCATTTCGAGGCGATAGGAGCCATCGGCGGCGGTGAGTACGCTGCCATGGTTCGACGGTTCGCGCTCGCCTCCGCGCGGGGTGGCCGCCCATATCTGGATGCGGGTATTGGGCAGCGGCTCGCCGGTTCCAGCCTTGAGGACCGTACCCGACATGATGAAGCCGGTGCCAAGATTATCGACCAGCGGGGCATTCGGGCTGTAGTTATTGCTGCCCCCGCGCATCGTCTCGGTCGGCGCAAAGGCGCTCGCGGCCTGTGCCGGAACGATGAGGCGCGGTGCGACCAAGGCCGCTGCTGCACCGACGATGAGCGCGCGGCGGGTGGTTGTAAGGCTGGTCATGTCATTCTCCTCTGTGCAGGAAACGCCGTGTGTCTGACTTTAGCAGTTGGGCTTTGTCCGTCGAAGTCACAGCACAGGGTTGTGATGGCGGCATTATGACCCGCTGGAGGATATTGAGGCTCTCCTAAGGCTCGTAATCCGCAAAGATGCCATGGTAAGCGTTGCCCATGACGACCTCCGACCCATCGCACCCTTTCTCCGTCTTCTCGCGCCGCGAATGGGCGGCCCTCAAGGCCGATCACCGACTCACGCTGTCGGAAAGCGAATTGGCAGAGCTGAGCGGCTTGAACGAGCCGATGACCCAGGGCGAAATCGAAGACATCTACCTGCCTCTCTCGCGACTTCTGGGTCTGCACGTCAAAGCCCGCCGCGATCTAAAGGACGTGCGCGAAGCGTTTCTGGGTCGGCGAAACGACCGCAAACCCTACGTCATCGGCTTGGCTGGGAGTGTCGCCTCGGGCAAGAGCACGCTGGCCCGCACCCTGAGCGCGCTCATCTCGGGATGGCCGGGGGAACCGGAGGTCGAGATCGTCACGACGGACGGGTTCCTGCATCCCACGCAAGTGTTGGAAGAGCGCGAACTCATGGCCCGCAAGGGCTTTCCAGAGAGCTACGACCTGCGCCGGATGATCCGATTTCTCAGCGACCTGAAAGCGGGGGAGCGAGAGATCGACGTGCCGGTCTATTCGCACCAGACCTACGACATCCTAGCAGGCGAAGCGCAGGTGGTCCGCCAGCCCGATATACTCATATTCGAGGGGTTGAACGTCCTCGGCCTCTCGACCCACGCGCCGGTCATCGCCTCGGATTTCTTCGATTTCTCGATTTATCTCGACGCAGAGCCGGATGACCTCGAACGCTGGTTCGTGGAGCGGCGCCTGGTCTTGCAGCGCACGGCCTTCCGCGACCCGACCTCCTATTTCTACGACCAGCGCGACATGCCCGAAGACGAAGGAAGGCGCGTGGCGGCGGATATCTGGCGGCGGATCAACCTTACCAATCTGGAAGAGAATATCCTGCCCACGCGCCAGCGGGCCGGTCTGGTGTTGCGCAAACAAAGCGATCACCGCATCGGCGAGGTCTGGCTGCGGAGGTAGGGTGGCCCGCGTCCCCTATGGCGTGTAGAACGCGCGCGACCTGAGTTTTCAGCGAGGATTCCGACCGTGACAAAGACGCTCAATCTGGCCCTTCAGGGGGGCGGCGCACACGGGGCCTATACATGGGGCGCGCTCGACCGCCTGCTCGACGAAAAGGATATCGCCTTCGATTCGATCACCGCCACCAGCGCAGGGGCGATGAACGCGGCAATGCTGGTGACGGGCCTCGCGCAGGGCGGGCGGCAGGGAGCCAAGGACAAGCTTGCAGAATTCTGGAACCGCATCACCGAGAATGCCGTCGGCCCGCGCTCGCCCTTTGCCATGTTTGCCCTGCCGCCCGATCCGGCAATCCTGAATGCCTTCTACTCCGCGTCCCCTGCGTATCTGGCAAGCGAGTGGATGACGCGGACATTTTCACCCTATCAACTCAATCCGTTGAATCTGAACCCCCTGCGCGATCTGCTGAACGACATGATCGATTTCGAGGCGGTATGCCGGGGCAAGGGGCCAACGGTTTTCGTCAATGCCACGAACGTCCAGAAGGGCCGGGGTCGCGTCTTCAGCGGCGACGAGATCACCACCGATGCTCTGCTGGCCTCAGCCTGCCTGCCCTCGCTTTTTCAGGCGGTGGAGATCGACGGCGAATCGTACTGGGACGGCGGTTACATGGGAAACCCGGCGATCTGGCCGCTGGTCCATGGAGCCGAGTGCCGAGATGTATTGATCGTCCATATCAACCCCATCATCCGCGAGGAGGTGCCCACGACCGCGACGGAAATCGCCGACCGGATCAACGAATTGAGCTTTAACGCCTCGCTAATGCGCGAGATGCGGGCGGTAGATTTCGTCCAGCGCCTTCTCGACGAGGGCATCATCCCGGAAGGCCGGTGGAAGCGCCTGCGCATCCATTCCGTGCGCGATGACGAAACGATGCGCAGCTTCGGCGTGGCAACGAAATCTACACCGGACTGGACGGTTCTGACCCGTCTGCGCGAGGCCGGGGCCGCGTCGATGGAGACGTGGCTGGCCGAACACAAGGACAAGATCGGCGTCAGCGACAGCGTGAATATTCAGGCGGAGTTTCTGTGACATGGGCGGGGCGAGTATACATGCCGCCGGGATAGGTGAGCCATGCCCCGCCCAGTTCAACATGGCTGCCTATACCGTGGGCGAGCCTGCCGCGCACTGGCCCGAGCGCGAGGCGCTGGTCGTCGTGGACGGCGATGCGCCGGGGGTGGCGCGGGAGGTCTGGACTTTCGCGGCATCCGACGAAGCCGTGCGGCGGGCGGCAAACGCGCTGCGGGCCGCAGGCGCAGGGCCGGGCGTGCGCGTCCTCATCCGGCTGGCCGATGGCCCGCAATTTCCGGTGGCCTTCTTCGGGGCCATCGCAGCGGGCGCGATTGCTATGCCGCTATCCGCCCAGCTTTCCGTGCCGGAACTGGAAGCCATCGCACAGGACGCCCGGCCCGCGCTGGCGCTATTGGCCGAAGATGCGCCCGCCTTCGACCGGGCCGGAGCCGTGCGGCTCGACCCGGCGGCGCTGACAGTGGCGGAACCGGGGGAGTATGCGCAGACCGGGGCGGATGATCCCGCCTTCCTCGTCTACACCTCCGGTTCGACCGGAAAACCCAAGGGCGTACTGCACGCCCAACGCTCGGTCTGGGGGCGGCGAGCCATGCGGGAGGGGTGGCAGGGTTTCGGCCCTGGAGACCGCGTCATGCATACCGGCGCGTTCAACTGGACCTACACGCTCGGCGTCGGCCTTTCGGACCCATGGAGCGCAGGAGCCACGGCAATCCTGAACGCGGGCAGCCGCGCGCCGGAAGTCTGGCCCCGTCTCGCCGCGCAATGGAAGCCCACGGTCTTTGCCGCCGTGCCGGGGGTGTATCGGCGCATCCTCAAATACGGCGACGGGCTGGGGTCGGCCTTCGCCAGCCTTCGCCACGGCCTGACTGCCGGAGAAAAACTGGGAGCAGACGTCCACGACGACTGGGTCGCAGCCACGGGCAAGCCCTTGCTCGAATCTCTCGGCATGTCCGAAATTTCCACCTATGTCTCGTCCTCGCCGGAGCGACAGGCTGGACCGGCCTATGCGGGCTGGCCGCAACCGGGGCGGCGGGTAGCGGTATTGGGGGAAGACGGCACGCCGGTGCCTCTGGGCGAGGAGGGCGTACTGGCCATCGATGTTCGCGATCCGGGATTGATGCTTGGCTACTGGCGAGGGGAGGGCGCGACGCCCGACCTGCCACTGACCGGCGAGTGGTTCGTCACGGGCGACCGCGCGGCCATGAAAGGCGATGGCTGCATCGCCTATCGCGGGCGGCAGGACGATCTGGTTAATGCAGGCGGCTACCGCGTCGCGCCCGAAGAAGTGGAAGCCGTGCTCTTGGACCACTCGGCAGTCGCGGAGGTCGCCGTAACTGCCTACGAGCCAAAACCCGGCGTGACGCTGGTGGGAGCATGGATCGTGACGTCCGGGCCGCTAACCGCCGACGCCCTGACCGCCTATTGCGCGGCACGGCTGGCCGACTACAAACGTCCCCGCGCCTTCTTCGCCACGGAGAGCCTGCCGCGCAGTGCGAACGGCAAGCTGCGGCGTCGGGCGCTGGTGCCGGGGGTGGAAATCTGAGACGACCGTAGAGGCTTTGCCATACCCGCTCCGATTGTCTACGGTCACAGGACCGTGATGACAGGGAGCAGGCCATGGGCGAGAACCCTTACGAGAACCGGGCACGCGATCTTGCTGAAGGCTTCGCTCCGCGCGCAGCGCAATGGGACCGAAATCGCGAATATCCCTGGCCCAACGTCGCCGAAATGACCGAAGCCGGGTTGATGGGCATGACGATCCCTCTTGAATACGGTGGGCAGGGCGCAACCTGCCTTGATGTGGTGCTGGCGGTGGAGCAGGTCGCGCGCGCCTGCACCCTGAGCGCCCGGATACTGGTCGAGGCGAACATGGGCGGCATCGGGGCCATCATGGCCTACGGTACCGAGGCGCAGAAACGCTTTTGCGCTCCAATAGTTCTCGCCGGAGACAAGCCCGCCATCTGCATCACCGAACCCGAGGCCGGAAGCGCGGCGACCGAGATGTCGACGACCGTGCGCCGGGTAGGGGACCACTGGCTCCTCAATGGCACGAAGCACTGGATCACCGGGGGCGGCGTCTCGAAGCTGCATCTCATCTTCGCGCGGATCGTCGAGGACGGGCAAGACCGGGGCATTGGCGGCTTTATCCTGCATCGCGACCCCGAAGCCGGGGTCGATCCGGCGGGTTTCAAAATCGTGCGCCGCGAGCGGACTATGGGCCTCTGCGGAATGCCTGAAGCTGAGCTGCGTTTCAACGATGTCGAGGTGCCGGACGCGATGCGCGTGAACGCGGATTTCGGCGATCTTATGAGCGCCTACAATGCGCAACGCGTGGGAGCCGGAACCATTGCGCTGGGCGTCGCGGCGGGGGCGCTCGACCACGCCACCCGCTACCTTCTGGAGCGTGAGCAATTCGGACGCCCCATCGCAGAGTTTCAGGGCTTGCAATGGATGCTGGCCGATATGGATACGGGCGTCCACGCCGCACGGTTGATGCTTCATGAAGCTTCGCAGTCAGCGAGCGAAGGCTTCCCGGACCGGACGCTGGCGGCGCGCGCAAAGCTCTTTGCCTCCGAAACGGCGATCCGCGTGGTCAACGATGCGCTTCAGATATTCGGTGCTCGCGGCTATGGCGATGCCGAGCCGCTGGAGCGGATGTATCGTGACGTGCGGATGTTCACCATTGGCGGCGGCACCGCGCAGGTCTTGCGCACACAGGTCGCCGCCGCCCGCCTCGGCATCCGCACCCCCCAAACCCGCGACGGCTATGCACGGCTGGCAGCAGAGAGCGGTCGCGTTGCGGCGGAGTAGATCTCGCCGAATGCGCTTTCTGCTCCCTCTCCCGGGCTTGCTGGGGAGGGCCGGGGAGGGGGCATCTCTCCATTGGAAAAAATGTCTGAGCTGAGAAATCGTCCACCCCCTCTTTTCCTCTTACCGCCTGCGGGGAGAGGAGAAGAGGCTTTGCGGCAACCACGCGCCGCCCTACCGCCTATTGCGCCAAGCGAGCCTTCAAGCTGGCCAATCGTTCCTCCGCCTCCCGAAGTTCATCCTCACTGAGCCGCCCTTCGAGGGCGCGAATCTCTGCCGTTTTCGATTCCCCCGACAGCTTGAACCACGCAAGCGCAAGCGGCGGGTTTGGTTCGATGCCGGTGCCACCGACATACAATTCGCCCAACCGCCGCTGTGCATCGCGCTCGCCTTGCAGCGCCGCGCGCCGATACCAGTGCACGGCGCGGCGGACATCTTTCTCAACCCCGTCGCCGGTTTCGAGTTTCAGGGCCAGATTGTACTGGCCGGTCGCATCCCCCGCCGCCGCCGCGCGTTGATACCACTCGACCGCCGCTTCGGAATCCGCTGGCAAGCCCTCACCGGAGTCGAAGAGATAGCCGAGATTGGTCATCGACAGGGCTTCGCCCCGCGCCGCCGCCGCCAGATGCCAGCGGAGGGCCGCCGCCAAATCGCGGTCCTCGCCCTCACCGAACTGATACATCAGCGCAAGCCGAAGCTGTGCGTCCCGATCTCCCGCATCGGCGGCGTGCCCGTACCAGTGCAGCGCGCGGCTGCGGTCCGCCTCGGCTCCCGCGCCATTCTCGTACATCCAGCCGGTATTGTATTGCGCGACGATATGGTTGCCCTTCGCCGCCTGCTCGTACCAATGCAGCGCGCGCTCCTTATCCTGCTCGACCCCTTCGCCCCGGTCATAGAGCCAGCCCAGCCCGAACTGTGCCGCTGCGAAGCCACGCTCGGCAGCGCGCTCGTACCATCTTGCCGCCTGCGCCGGATTGCGGGCGATACCGATGCCGTCCTGATAGCGCCGCGCGAGGTTATTCTGGGCCTCGATATCTCCCGCCTCTGCGGCGCGGCGATAATAGCGTACCGCTTCGGCATCGTCCTTCGCGACCCCTTCGCCGAGCGCATACATCACACCCAGATTATTCGTCGCCCCCGCATGACCCATGGCAGAGGCATCGCGGTAGAGGCGCACGGCGCGGTCGTTATCCTCCGCCGTGCCCCGCCCATTGTCATACGCCAGCGCCAGCGCATAGAGCGCATCCGCGTCGCGCCCTTCGGCGGCAATGGATAACCAATAGAACGCGCTCTGGGGGTCTTCGGGCACGCCGACGCCCCGGTCGAATTTCAGGGCGAGATTATACTGCGCGTGGCGGTGGTCGCGTCCTGCGGCGGCCAGATACCAGCGGATTTCCTGGTTGTCGTCCTTCTCCACGCCTTCGCCGGTCGCGTACATCAGGGCCAGATTGTACTGGGCTGAGGGGTCGCCCTGCATCGCGGCTTTTTCATACCAGAACGCTGCCCCGGCATCGTCCTCCGCAATACCGATCCCCTGATCCAGAGCGTAGGCCACAGCGAATTGCGCGGTGCGGTCGCCCTTTTCGGCGGTGAACAGCAGATCGAGACTGAAGCCGTCAGAGCGTCCGGTCGGTGTGCGCTCGGGCAGGGGGATTACCGTACCTGGCTTGCGCATTGCCGCATCGCGCGTGCCGTCGGGAATGCGCCCTGCTTCGGCAGGGGCGGCAATGGTCAGCGCAGCGAGCGCGATACAAATCCATACAGGGCGCACAGGAAACCTCATTCTGCGATCCTTAAACTAATCCCAAAGCGCCGGGGCGAGGCAAGAGGTTAATATGCCGGGCGAGGATGGCTCTTATGATCCGTAAACGAACGAAAGGACGAAGCGGATGCTCCGTCCTCCCGGTCGTCTGAGGGTCAACCCGTAGCCGCAATCACTGAAGCATGATCTCGACGCGGCGGTTGAGGGCTTCGGTGACGCCATCGCCGCCGGTCTTCACGGCCTCGGCCTCACCCACGGGCATGAGGCGGAAGCGGATCGCCCGGTCTGCGCGCTGCTGGATATAGCTGCGCACGGCATTCGCGCGGCGCATCGCGAGAAGCTGGTTATACCGCGAATCGCCTGCCGAGTCGGTGAAGCCCATCAGAGCAACCGTGCTACGATCTTCGAGGATGAGACGCTCAACGGTATCGGCAAGCACATCCTCGCCCTCGGGGGTAATGACGTCGCTGTCGAACCCGAAATACACCGCGAAGTCGGAGGCTCCGGCGGTCCGTGCGCTGACGAGGCTGGAGAGGACACCGCCGGACGTATCCATCATCTCGGGGGTGGCGGTCATAGGCATCTGCCCGACATCGGTATAAACCGGAGCGTTCAGGGCTGCCATCTGCTGACTCGGAGCATCATCGTAGATCGGAGCCATTGAGGCGATGGGCTGGCGCTCCGGCTCAACCATGACGTACTGGCCACCGAATTCGGGTTCGGAGCGGGCGTCATAGAGGGTTTCGCCCTGACCCTCGTACATTCCTTCGTACTGACCCGCGTATTGGTCTCCAGACATTTCATAGTCGCTGGGGCCTGTCTCGGAATAGGGCAAGCCCTCGAAATCCGGGATCAGGTCAATCGGGCCATGGCCCTCCTGAATAGGCACGGTCGGGATGACCGTATCCCTCGGATACTCATATCCAGCCTCGTACCCGGAATGGTCAAGCGGTGCCGGGGCCTCGACGACGAAGGTGCGCTGAGAGACGGATTCCATCGGCTCGATCCCCTGCATGGTGCGAGCGAGAGCTGCCCGATGCTGCACGGGCGGCATCGCGTAGGTCGTCTGCGGGATGGAGGGAGCCGCATAGGAAGGGGCCGCATAGGATTCCGTCGCATAGGGCTGAGTGGGGGCGCCGACTGTGATCGGCTGATTGATAATCTGGATCGTCGAGCCGCCTGCATCGATGGTCTGGGAGGGCGTCTGGCCATTGACCACATATTGCTGTGGTTCGGCGGTACGGGCGGAGGCAAGGCGCGTGCCGGTGCCGATCACTTCCAGCTCTGCAAGGGCAGCTCCGGCATTGGTGGCGCAAGCATGGGCGATGGCAGCGTCACCACCGGGCTGGGATTCGAGTGACCAGCAATCGTAAGCGGCCTGAGCGCGTGCCGCCAGATCGGGAGCGCCAATCCGTGCGCCATTGCCAAAGCTGTGAATCAGCCTAACACGAGCGGCCCCAAGGCTTTCATCGCCTCCCGTCGCCAGAGCGGGATCGGCGAGCTTCCCTTCGACCGCCATGATGGCGCGCAGGGAATAATAGTCCGACCGCTCGAGATCGGCGCGGTCATAGGCATTGGTCGCCAGTTCCAGATATCGCTGGCGCAGAGCTTGCGCAAACACACGCTCCTCGGTCAAGCGCAGGAATGTGGGCTCATCATGCGAGATGGCCTTCATATTGCCCTGCGAGGCACACCCGACAAGGGTTGCAGTGAGGGCGATAGCAGTTGCGGCTCTGGCAAGGCCCGTGCCGTAACGGGACGTTGGTGTGCGGAAATCAGGCATCTTGGGCTCACTTTCTTTTCAGACTTACGACCAGAGGCCACATCTGCGGTCGAAATGAGCAAGAGCGATGCCAGAATCGTAAAAGGCCGGAGCGGATGCCCCGGCCTTTCAAATATCGTGTCACTCCAAGGGTCGTCAGTCGTCCGATGCTTCCTCGAATCGCAGGGCGACGAAGCGCACATCGCCGCCCCGGCTGACGAGCAGCAGGACAGAGCTTTTGCCGTCAGCCTTCTGGGCGGCCACCTTCTTCGTTACCTCGTCGGGCGTGGCAACGGCTTCCTGAGCGACCTCGACGATGACATCGCCCCGGCGCAGGCCTTTCTTGGCGGCAGCACTGGTCGAATCCACATCGGTAATGAGGACGCCTTCCTGATCGGCCTTGATATCATTGGCCTCGCGTAGCTTGCGATCGAGGCCGGCGAGGGTCATGCCCAGGACGACCTCACCACTCTCCACGGCCTTCTCTTCATCCTCTTCGTCGCTGACGCCCTTGCCTTCGGCGTCGAGCAGGCCGACCGTAATCTTGAGCGTCTGGGTCTTGCCTTTGCGCGAGACGATCATGCGGACGGTATCCCCCGCTGCCGTTTCGGCGACCGCTCTTGGCAGGTCATGCATCTCCTCGATTTCCTTGCCATCGAAGGAGAGGATGACGTCACCGATCTCAACACCACCTTCTTCGGCTGGGCCTTCCTTGGTCACGTCTTCCACGAGCGCGCCCATCGGCTTGTCGAGATCGAGACCTTCGGCCAGCTCCTCGCTGACCTCCCGAATCCGAACGCCGATCCAGCCGCGCCGGATTTCACCGAACTCGCGAAGCTGGTCCACCACATTGCTGGCGATGGCAGCCGGCACCGAGAACCCGACACCGACAGAGCCGCCCGTTGGCGAGTAGATCGCGGTATTCACGCCGACCACATCCCCATCCATATTGAACAGCGGCCCGCCCGAGTTGCCCCGGTTGATCGCCGCATCGGTCTGGAGATAGTCGTCATAGGGGCCGGAATTGATATTCCGGTTCCGGGCCGAGATAATCCCGGCGGAAACCGAACCGCCAAGGCCAAACGGGTTGCCGATGGCAATAACCCAATCCCCGACACGGGCTGCATCGCTGTCCCCGAACTTCACGAACGGGATCGGTTCGCTCGGTTCTTCGGTCAGCTTGAGGACCGCGAGGTCGGTCTTGGGGTCAGTCCCGACCAGCTTGGCATCGAGGGAGTCGCCATTGGGAAAGTTGACGACGATCTCGTCGGCATTTTCTATGACGTGATTATTGGTAACGATATAGCCCTGCGGGTCGACTACGAAACCCGAACCCAAAGACTGGACCTTGCGGGAGGAAGGGCCTTGACCGCCGCGTTTGTCGAAGAAATCCTTGAAGAAATCTTCGAAGGGCGAGCCTTGCGGCAGTTCAGGGATCTTCGGCCCGATATTGGGGCGCTTGACCGTCTGGGAAGTCGAGATATTCACGACTGCCGGGCTGAGCCGCTCGGCAAGGTCGGCGAAGCTCGTCGGAACGGCGCGGGCACCGGCTGCCTGCGCGAAGAAGGCGCCCATGAGGAGGATCAGGGACGCGAGCGCGACCTTGAAGGCGACGGGAGTCGCAGGTCTCGACACGGCTATGGCGGCTGGTTTTCTGTGGTTCATCTTCGGTCCCGGTCAGTTTCGTGAGGTGTGAAGGGCATCACGCCCGCTCGTCTCTCGCATCAAAGGTAGGATTTCCACCGTCCACGAACAAGTCACACACGCGCGATTCTCGGGAATCCAAGCGGTAGAAACGGTTGCCCCCGCCGGATGCGGGGGCAAATACTCTATTGCTTCGACGCTCCGTCACGATCGCGCAGGTATTCGAAGAAGTCCGAATCCGGCGACATGACGATGCTGGAGTTGCTGCCTTTCAGCGAGTTCTCATAGGCACTCAGCGACCGTTGGAACGAGAAGAACTCGATATCGCGGCCATAGGCATCGGCGAAGATCGCATTGCGCGCCGCATCGGCCACACCCATCCTCGTCGTCGCCTCCCGGCGCGCTTCGGCCACAAGCTCGACCGCTTGCTTCTCGGCAACAGCCCGAATCTTCCGCGCTTTCTCTTGACCATCGGCACGAAGGCCAAGGGCAATGGCGTTACGATCCTGCACCATGCGGTTATAGGTCGCTTCGAGCGTCTGGTCAGGCAGGAACCAGGTGCGGATACGCACATCGAGAATGCTGACACCGAGGTTCTTCGCTTCCGCCGCTGCGAGGCTGGTGACCCGTTGAAGAATATCCTCGCGCTTGTTCGACAGAACAGCATCAGCGGATTCCGAACCCAGAACCTTACCCAGACTGTCGCTCAGAACCTTTTCAAGCCGGGGCAAGGCATTTTCCACATCCGCCACCGCCTCGCGGAAGCGCTGTGGGTCAGTGATGCGCCAGCGGGCAAAGGCGGCTGCGACCCGGCGCTTGCCATCCTCGGGCAGAATCTGCCTTTCACTCGTCTCCAGTGGCAGGATGCGCTGTTCGTAAACGATCTTTGTCTCGAACGGTGCCGGCAGTTTGAACTGCAAACCCGGCTCGGTAACTGTACGCTGCACCTTACCGAAACGCAGCACGAGCGCTTGTTCGCGTTCATCCACGATGAAGACTGTGGAATAAATGAGCAGCAGGAGGGCGACGATGACGCCACCGATGATACGACCTTTGGTCATTACTGGTCCCTCTGCCGGTTGTTACCGCTGTTTCTGCCTAGCTCGTTGAGAGGCAGATACGGCACGACGCCACCGCCGCCCCCTCCGCCACCACCGACGGATTCGTCGAGGATGATCTTGTCGATACCGCCCATCACGCGCTCCATCGTCTCCAGATAGAGGCGCTGGCGGGTGACTTCGGGGGCCTTGGCGTATTCTTCATAGATCGCCTTGAAGCGCGCGGCCTCACCCTCGGCGTCCTTGACGACGCGGGCCGTGTAACCATCCGCGTTCTCCAGAAGCTGAGCAGACTCGCCTCGCGCATCCGCGAGTTTCTGGCGGGAATACCCTTCTGCCTGCAATTGCAGCGCTTCCTGCTCTTGCGTCGCTTTGGTCACATCATCGAAGGCCTCGACCACGACGGCAGGCGGCGCAACCGAGTCGAATTGCGCACGAATGATCTGAACGCCGGAATTGTAGCCGTCCATCGTGGCCTGAATCAAAGTCTCGACCTGATCGGTTATGATGGGATCACGATTCAACACTGGCTGGATTTCGGATTTACCGATCACTTCACGGATAGAAGCTTCCGAAACGGCTTCGATGGTCTGTTCCGGCAAAGCCAAATTGAACAGATAGGCCGCCGGGTCCGAGATGTTCCAAACGATCTGGAAATTCACGTCGACGACGTTTTCATCACCTGTCAGCATCAGCCCTTCGTCACGGACGGCGCTGGCCCGACGATTCACCCGCGTCGCATTCACGCCGATATCAACCGACCGTTCGTCAGTGACCTGAAGCGTCTCATGGGTCTGGATCGGCCAGTAGGCAAAGTTCAGCCCCGGCCCGCGCGGGGGAGCGGAATACTCGCCCAGCGTCAGGACAATGGCCTTCTCGTTCGTCTCGACCTGAAAGACCGAGGCCCAGAGCCACAGGCCCACTGCGGCGATGATGCCGATTCCCGCCAGCACCTTGCCGGGCAGCGGCTGGCCGTCACCGGGTCCACCGCTGCCCCCGCGCGATACCGCGCGGCGAAAGCGTTCCTGTCCCTGCCGGAACAGCTCGTCGAGATCGGGCGGCTGCTGGCCATTGCCGCCGGGGCCTCGGCCACCGCCGCCCCCGCCGCCTTGCGGGCCATTGCCCCAGGGGCCTTTGCTGCCCCCTCCACCACTGCCGCCGCCGGACGAGCCGCCGCCGCCCCAGGGTCCGCCGGAATTATTGCTCCAGGGCATATGCGCTCCTTCGATGCCTTATCGCGCGGTGCCCGCGCGTATTTCGTGCGTTGTTCTACGGGCGATTCCGCGCCGGTTCAACGCGACTCTCGCCATTGCCTTTGATTTGGGGCATAGAAACGCCCCGCGCAAGATCATGCGACCCTTTGGACGCAATCCTCGTGGCTTCGAATGGAGAACTCCTATGCCGGAAGCGCTGCGTACTCAGCTCTATCTGACGCTCGAAATCGATCAGGCGGATCGGGTGGAAGCCTTGCTGGACGCGGCGAAACCGGCTTGCGTGCGGCTTGTCGTGACAGAGGCAAGGCAGCAGGATATTGCGATGACATGCCGCGCGCTTTGCCATGCCAGCGGAATTCCGCTCCTCATCGCCGGACCGGACGATATCGCCGTTGCCATGGCCAGGGCCATCGGTGCCGACGGCGTGCATCTGACGAACGCCCCCAAAGCCGCGCCATGGGTGCGGGGCGAGCTGGGCGAGACGGTCATCGTCGGCATCGACCCCGGCCCGTCGCGCCATGACGCGATGATCGCCGCCGAGAGCGGCGCGGATTACGTTTCCCTCGCTCCGGAATGGGAGGAGGGCGCGGTCCCCGATGAAATTTCATGGTGGTCCGCGATGATCGAAACCCCGATGGTCGTCGAGAACGCTCAAACCCGCGACCGCGTTAAGGCGTTGCAGGGATTGGCAGATTTCGTGGTCGCCGAAGCTGAGCAGGCCGAAACCATCGCCGCAGCCTTGGGCAGCTAAAGCGTTTTGCGCAAACGTTGAGGCACTCTGCTCGGCTTTCGCGTTCGAGCTTGTAAGGCGAGAGGCAGCGAAAGCTGATGCGCCTCGCGTTTCCCCTATTCGCCGATAATTGAAAAGCCCGTCGTGCCAGAGGTTCAGGCTATGAATCGGATTGGACCGGCGTCTCGTTGATGAGCCGGGAAAAGATGCCGACGACCTCTTCTGCCGTCGCTTGCTCCGGGGCGCCGTTTTCGACCTGTTTGCGTGTCCACATCCACGATTGCGCCGGGTCGCTCCGCATCGCCCACGCCCCGAACATCCGCGTGTCGATTGCGGAGCGGACAAGACACCGCACCTCCAGATGGCGGTCATCCTGCTCGATCCGCTCATAAGCCGCCCCGACCTCGCTCTCCGGGCCTTCCAGCAGTTGCAGATACAGGTCGGCCCTACAGATCAGGGCACCCGTTATCGCGTCGCGGGTATTATTGGCGCGCGCGGTGAAGAGAATGCCGCTGAGCGTTGCTTCATCGAAGCCGAAGGGCCGCGACGCATAGATAAGCTGGATCATGGCCATCGGAATAGCTCCCTCGATTGGACGCGATCCCGAAGGTTAACACAGATAATGGTGCAGCACGCTTCAGATCTTCTGATCGTATTCGCCCACTTCCGGCAGGGTATCCAGATACCCGTCCACATCGGCAAAGATTGCGCGCATATCCGGGTCCGACTCCGGGCTTTCGCACACCACCACCAGATTCGGCGTGTTCGACGAGGCTCGCACCAGTGCCCAGCCTCCGCCTTCGAGCTGCATCCGTGCGCCGTTGATCGTGATGACCTTCTCGATCTTCTTGCCCGCCAGCGTTCCGCCTTCCGCCGCGAATTTTTCGAAATGCGCCACGATCCGGTCGATCACGCCGTACTTCTCGGTATCGGCACAGAACGGCGACATGGTCGGCGTCGTCCAGACTGGCGGCAGGGCCTTGCGCAGATCGCTCATCGGTGTCCCGGCCCGATCCACCATGCGACAGATTTCGCGCGCCGCGACCATCCCGCAATCGTATCCCCGCCCCAGATCACCCGCGAGGAAGTAATGCCCCGACTTCTCGAACCCGGCCAGAGCGCCCAGCTCATGCACACGCCGCTTCATATGGCTGTGGCCTGTCTTCCAGTAATCCGTCTTCATCCCCGCGTCGCGCAGCATGGGGTCCGACACGAACAATCCGGTCGATTTCACATCCGCCACCAGCGTTGCACCGTGATGATCCGCCACCCACGACCGCGCCAGCATCACGCCCACCTTATCGGCGAAAATCTCCTCGCCCTCGTCATCCACGACCCCGCAGCGGTCGCCATCCCCATCGAAGCCGAGCGCGAAATCCGCTCCCGTCTCGATCACCTTGTCGCGCATGGAATGCAGCATCTCCATCGCCTCGGGGTTCGGGTTGTAATGCGGGAAGGTATAATCGGGCTTCACATGCAGCGGGATCACCTCTGCACCCAGCCGCTCGAGCATCTGCGGTGCGACCAGCCCCGCCGTCCCGTTCCCCGTCGCGCAGACCACGCGCACGGGCCGCGACAGGCGCATATCGCCGACCAGATCGTCCAGATATCGCTCCATCGCCCCGGTTTCCCGACGATAGCTGCCCCCCGGCGCGGATTTGCCCATGCCGCCGAGCGTCATCTCCTTCAGCCGCCCCATCTCGTCCGACCCGAAGGTCAGCGGACGATCCGCCCCGATCTTCACCCCCGTCCAGCCGTTCGGATTATGGCTTGCCGTCACCATGGCGCAGGCGGGAATATCCAGATCGAATTGCGAGAAATAGACCAGCGGCGACAGCGCCACGCCAATGTCGATCACCTCGACCCCGGCGCTCATCAGGCCCAGTGTCAGCGCCTGTTTCACTTCCAATGAGTACGAGCGGTAATCGCACCCCACCACGATCTTTGCTTTATCCCATTCCTTCAGCATCGTCCCGAGGCAAAGCCCGACCTCCTGCAAGCCGACCAGATTGATCTCCTGCGGAAAGCGCCACCGCGCATCGTATTCGCGAAAGCCCGTCGGCGTAATCATCGCTTCGCTCAAGAAAGCGGGGGTATTCTCGGTGACGGTCGTATGCGGCTTGATGGACATGGGACTTACCGGATGATGACGACGAAAGGCGATATCTCCTACGTCGTACCCTAATCTTCTCCGCCCTGCTAACGGCAAGCGTGGAGGTGCCGCGTTGCCCTCATTTCCCTGCCCCGGCCCTCGCGACGGGGCCTGTCCGTGCTGCGAGAGGCCCCGGATCGAGGTCCGGGGCAGGCAGCAATCAATATTGCCAACACCACCACCCCCGCGCGGAACATCCGGCGAGGTACAATCCTATTCGGCAGTCACCCAGTCGGGGGGCGGTTCCTCCAGCACCCAGAGCGCCAGATCATTCAGGCCCGCCAGCATCTCGTCCACCGGACGCTTGCCTCGGTGCCGATGCCCCGGCGGCCGACCGGGCCGCATGGGTCTGACCTTCCATTTCCCGGCCTGCTTGCGCCGCGCGATGATCCGCAACAGGCGCTCCGCTTGCGCCGGCAGGTCATCGAGCGCGTTCTGCATCGCCGCGATCCGGCGGCGCAGGCTGGCCGTATCCAGCTCGTCCTCATCGGTCGGAAGCGCCGGTCGCGGGGGCGGCGGCTCATCGAGATGCCGGATCGTCGGGCCGAAGCGGGGATGCTTTTTCTTCAAGACCCCCACCAACCGTCTCGGATCGAACAGGTCGAACGCCGGAACCCGCTCCGCGTCTCTCTTGCCGCGCGATTTCTTCTTCTTTCCCGACGCAGCGCGCTCCCGGAGCACGGGCGCTTCCATCTTCCTCGTGAGTATCACGATCAGCCGCCGCAGACACGCTTCCGAAGGCAACAGAAGCGCCAGCACCCGCCGCTTCGCCGCCCGCGCAATTGTCCGGCCTTCCGGCAGCATATCGAGCATCACCGCCACCAGCCCCAGCAGGGTCGTGCGATTAATCTCCAAGACATGCTGCCAGTTCATCAGCGCGAAACACGATCAGATCGGATTGAAAAGTGCAGGAAAATGCCCGCTCTTGGGGCCTTTTCCTGCTCAGCTTGATCGTGTTCCATGTGGTGGGTGTCTTTCCGATTGGTGATGAGGTGATCCAATCACAAAAAGAACAAATGTGCAACATTGTGCGCTGCCTTTTCGTCCCGCTCGTTCACAAACCGTCTCGATTGCGCCCTGCGCCCCGCCATGCCATACCCCAGCCGCACCTTCCCGCAGTCCAGAGTCCCCGACCGATGCCCGATCTCCTGCTCGAAATCCTCTCCGAGGAAATCCCCGCCCGGATGCAGCCCGCGGCCCGCGACACCCTGCGCGATATGGTCGTGAAGGGGCTGAAAGATGCGGGCATCGACCATGGCGCGCCGGAGGTCCATTCCACCCCCCGTCGCCTCACGCTCCACATCCCCGGCCTGCCCGCCCGCACGCCCGACATCGAAGACGAGCGCAAAGGCCCGCGCACCGACGCCCCCGAAAAGGCGCTGGAAGGTTTCCTGCGCTCCACTGGCCTGACCAAAGACCAGCTCGACATCCGCCCGGATAAGAAAGGCGAGGTTTTCTTCGCCGTCATCCGCAAGCCCGGTGTCGCCACCGCCGAAGCCATCACCGCCCTCGTACCGGACGTGATCCGCAATTTCCCATGGCCGAAATCCATGCGCTGGGGCAGTTCAGACCTGCGCTGGGTCCGCCCCCTCACCTCGATCCTCTGCCTGCTCGATGACGAAATCGTCCCCGTCGAAATCGAAGGCTACCATGCAGGCAACGAGACACGCGGCCATCGCATGGTCGATCCCGCTCCCTTTACCGTCACGGGCTATGACGATTACCGCACCGGCCTTGCCGCACGGGGCGTCACTCTCGATGCCGAAGAACGCGCTGCCACGATCGACACCCGCGCCAAGGCCCTCTGCGCCGAGCGCGGCGTCACCCTGCTCGAAGACCTCGCCCTCCTGCGCGAGAATGCGGGTCTGACCGAGATGCCCGTGCCCCTGATCGGCGAGATCGAGGAAGACTTCCGCTCGCTGCCCGCCGAAGTCCTCCAGACCTCCATGCGCGAGCATCAGAAATTCTTCTCCGCCGTCGATGCGGACGGCAACGTCACCCATTTCGTCCCCGTCGCCAATATCGCCGCCCCCGATGGCGGCGCGACGATCATCCACGGCAACGCAAAAGTCCTGCGCGCTCGCCTCGCCGATGCGAAATTCTTCTGGGAGAACGACCTGCGCGCCGTCCAGCGCGAGGGCTTCGCGGGCATGGCCACCAAGCTGGCCAGCGTCACCTTCCACAATCAGCTTGGCACCCAGTCCGAACGCATCGAACGCATCGCCGCCCTCGCCCAGCAATTCGCGGGCGTCACTGGCGCTGACCCCGCCATCGCGGTCGAAGCTGCCCACGCCGCCAAGGCCGATCTGGCCTCCGAAATGGTCTATGAATTCCCCGAGTTGCAGGGCCTTATGGGCCGCTACTACGCGGGCGCTGCCGGTCTCGACCCCCGCATCGCCGCCGCCTGCGAAGACCATTACAAGCCGCTTGGCCCCTCCGATACCGTCCCCGAAGAGCCGGTTTCGGTCGCCGTGGCTTTGGCCGACAAGGTCGATTTGCTCGCCGGTTTTTGGGCCATCGGCGAAAAGCCCACCGGCTCCAAAGACCCCTTTGCGCTCCGCCGTGCGGCCCTTGGTGTCATCCGCCTGATCCTCGACAACAACCTGCGCTTTCGCCTTTCTGAAGCGGTTGGCGTCGCCATCATGCGCCACGTCTACCTCATCGGCCAGCGCGATGCGAAGGCGCTGGGCAAGCCCCTGTTCGACGCCATCGAAAACCTCTCCGGCGGCGAAGATCTCGAAGAACGCCGCGCCGTCTTCGACCAGCTCATCAACCATTTCCTCAGCCCCCAATCGGGCCTCCCCCAAGCCGTCGATCCCGATTTCGAGCGCGAAATCCGCGAGGCCGTCATCGACCTGCTCGGCTTCATCGCCGACCGCCTGAAGGTCGTGCTGCGCAGCGATGGCGTCCGACACGACCTGATCGATTCCGTCTTCGCTCTGGGCGGTCAGGACGACCTCGTGCTGCTGGTCAAGCGCGTCCGCGCCCTGCAATCCTTCCTCGCCACCGAGGACGGCACGAACCTTCTCGCCGGATACCGCCGCGCCGCCAACATCCTCGCCGCCGAGGAAAAGAAAGGCACCCTCGACCTGAATGCCCCGGCAGGCGAAGACACCAAGGAAGAAACCGTCGCCCTCGCCGCCGCCCTC
>CALHLW010000093.1 GCA_938034615.1 uncultured Neomegalonema sp.
CCCGTCGCCTTCGACCCGGCTCGCGCAGGCCCGACAGTAACCGTCAGATCACGCGCCGCCACACAGATCAGCCGCCGCAACGCCGATTCCATCGGCACCAGCCGCGCCAGAACCTGCCGCCAAACAACCCGCGTCACCCGATCCCCAGACCCGAGCATGGCAAACAGACCCGCGAGCAGCCCGATCAGCCGCCCCCGGTTCGCTTCCACCATCTCGTCCCAGGGCCAGTGTCGCACATCGTCTCCGGTCAATTGAACATAACATGAACAAATGATCGGAGTTTTCCCCGGATGTCAAGCGCGCGCTGCTTGGCCTTACCATCCCTCAGTTTTTGTCATCTCCGCGCAAAGCGGGGATCTTTCGCACACCGGGAAATGTCCGCAGCAGCAGGAGATTCCCGCTTTGCGCTGTAATGACAGCATAAGGACGGTTCGCGCTCCGCTGAAACCGAGGAATGGTGAGCTGCCTGGCAGTGGATCAGGTTGAAAACACGGACTTTGTGATGCGTCAGTCCGCTGTGAGCGCATCCTTGCCGTTGTAGGCTCTGCGACAGATGGCAGGGTGTTATCAGTTCCGGTCGTTCGGGCTGGCATGGAAAGCGGGCGCGTTGGTTCGAACGCTGGCGGTCCCGCCATCCCTCTGAATTTACATCGGTATATCAAACACGCATGTGGCGAATTGTGTTGCAGTTTGATCGCCTTATTGGCAACATTTTGTGCATCTGCCTTCGGAAATGTTGATGCCATCCGCAAGGGGGGGCGTCATGGACGGTTCCGCCGGGCGTTTGAAAAGCGAGGGAGCCAAAAATGACCAATTCTGCGACTGCCAACCGGCCAGCAAGGATCAGCCGCCGTCTGCCCGGCCCGCTCGCTGCCGCGAGTCTGATCGCGCTGGCTCACGCCCTCACGCCAGTCGGCGCGCCGCCCGCCGCCGCCTTCGAATGCACTAATGCCGGGGCAGGGGCGACCAACCCGAATGATGGCGGTATCGGTGCCAACACCGCTTGCGGTGACTCGGCCGATGCCAGCGGCAGTGCAGCCACGGCCCTGGGCGCCTCCTCCGATGCCTCCGGCAACTTGACCGTCGCGGTCGGTGCGGTGTCCAGGGCGACCGGCGGCTTTTCCATCGCGATCGGCAGCGACGGGACCGATATGGACATGTTCGGAGCCAGTGCGTTGTCAGTCAATTCTGTCGCAATCGGCTCCGACGCCGAGGTCGGCGCTTCGGCGAGGTCCAGCATCGCCATCGGCGCCAGCGCCGACGCTTCGGCGAGTTCCAGCATCGCCATCGGCTCGGAATCGATCGTGCAGGGCGTCGACACCGTTGTGATCGGCGACGGCGCCAGTGGCTCCCTCGACTCCTCAGTCGTCATCGGCGGAGAAGCCCAGGGATCGGGCACCGGATCGGTCGCCATCGGCGGTGATGAGAATCTTGACCTTTTAGGGGCGCACGCGGCCAAGGCGAGCACCGTCGCGGTGGGCGCGGATTCCCTGGCCGGCGAAGTACGGGCGACGGCTATCGGCGCGAATGCGGTCGCGGGCCAGATCGATTCCGTCGCGATCGGTGGCGGCAACACGGCGGCTGTCTCGGCCCGCGCGACCGGAACCCAATCCATCGCGATCGGCGGCGGCTCGAGCAATGAGGGAGAGATCGGGGCGAACGCCTCCGGCAACGAGGCCATCGCCATCGGCAACCAGTCGGTGGCCAGCATGGTCGATACCGTTGCCCTTGGCGGCGGAGCGACAGCATCGGCAGACGATACCTCGGCCATCGGATCGAGGACCAACGCGACGATGCTGGAGGCCACGGCGGTGGGCAACGAGGCGCAGGCGACCGGGGCCAATGCGACATCGCTGGGCGCGGGTGCCAATGCGGCGAACGACTTCAGCATCGCCATCGGCGGCGACGCCGGGGACGGGGACGGGGATGGCGCGCAGGCGACTGCTCAAAGCGCGATTGCGCTTGGTGCCGATGCCACTGCGGGCGGCATCGAAGCGGTTGCGATCGGCAATACCTCGACCAGTCGCGCCGACCAAGGCATCGCGCTCGGAAGCGCAGCCTTCATCGGCAGCACCGGCAGCACAGGAGCCATTGCCATCGGCGGCGACCTCAATGCGAACGGTGTTGGCGCTCAAGCCAGTGAAATCGGGGCCATCTCTCTCGGGGCCGACTCTATAGCGGCTGGCGATTCAAGCGTCGTGATCGGCAATGGTGCCGTCAACAACGATTTCAGCTTCGATCGGGCGACCGTTGTGGGCGGCGGTGCAAACGGCGGGGCGGAGGAGGCGACGGCCGTCGGCGCCAGCGCAACCGTGTTCGGGGTGCGGGCGGTTGCGTTCGGCAGTGATTCCAGCGCGAGCGGCGACGGGTCTCTCGCCGTCGGTAGCGACAGCTCGGTAGTTGCCGCCGACGCCATCGCCATCGGCGAAGCGGCGGCCATCGCGGATTCGGCGAGCGTCGGAGCCATCGTGATCGGTGGAGATACGAACGGCAATGGTACCGGGGCGTCGGCGGATGGTGCGCACACCATCGCCATCGGGTCCGAGGCCTTCGTCTCTACTTCTGGTAATTCGGGGGCCATCGCAATCGGCGGCGATGCAAATGGTGATGGTCTCGGTGCCGAAGCATCTGCTGTGGGAGCGGTTTCCCTGGGTCCGGATGCACTGGCGGGCGGCGCACTCGGCAATGTCAATGCCACCGCCATCGGTGCGAGCAGCTCGGCGTTCGGCATTCGCGCAACGGCGGTCGGACACGCGACACAGGCTAGCGGCATCAATTCGACAACATTGGGCAGTTCCTCTGAGGCCTCCGCCACCGACGCATCGGCGCTCGGGTTCAGCGCAAGTGCGACCGGCGTTCGTGCGACGGCAATCGGACGGACGGCGCAGGCAACCGGGCTGAACTCCACAACGTTGGGCAGCTCCTCTGTAGCGAGCACCACCAATGCATCGGCGCTCGGGTTCAGTGCGGGTGCAACGGGCACCAATTCGACGGCAATCGGGGCGGCTTCTCTGGCCTCCGCCACTGACGCATCGGCACTCGGCGCAGGCGCGAGCGCGACCGGCCTTCGTGCGACGGCGCTCGGACGAACAGCGCAGGCTACCGGGCAAAACGCCACAACAGTGGGCAGTTCCTCTGCCGCGAGGGCCACCAATGCATCGGCACTCGGGTTCAGTGCGGCTGCAACGCGTGCCGATTCGACGGCAATCGGGGCGGCTTCTCTGGCCTCTGCCACCAAAGCATCGGCGCTCGGCGTAGACGCGAGCGCGACCGGCATTCTCGCGACGGCGCTCGGGCACGGCTCACAGGCCGCCGGACTCAATTCGACGACATTGGGCAGTTCCTCGGTGGCGGACGCCGCCAATGCATCGGCACTCGGATTCAGTGCGGATGCAACGGGTGCCAATTCGACGGCAATCGGGACGACCTCTCTGGCCTCCGCCACCGACGCATCGGCGCTCGGTTTCAACGCAAGTGCGACCGGCGTTCGTGCGACGGCAATCGGGCGGACGGCACAGGCTACCGGGCTGAACTCCACAACATTGGGGAGTACCTCTGTAGCGAGCACTACCAATGCATCGGCACTCGGATTCAGTGCGGATGCAACGGGCACCAATTCGACGGCAATCGGCGCGGCTTCTCTGGCCTCCGCCACCGACGCATCGGCGCTCGGCGTAGGCGCGAGCGCGACCGGCCTTCGTGCGACAGCGCTCGGACGGACGGCACAAGCCACCGGGCAAAACGCCACAACAGTGGGCGGTTCCTCTGTAGCGAACGCCACGAATGCATCGGCACTTGGGTTCAGTGCGGATGCAACGGGTGCCGATTCGACGGCGCTGGGTGTCCGGGCCAATGCCGCTCATACGGATGCCACCGCAATTGGTGCCGACGCAGCCACCACCCGCGCAAATCAGATCGTTCTCGGCACGACGAGTGAAACCTACACCGCGCCCGGTATCACCTCGACGGCCAGTGCAGCAGCACAGGCGGCCGTCAGCGATACTGTGTTCTTCGTGACGACTGACGTGGAAGGCAATCTCTCAACGCAAGCCATTGGATCAGGGGGCACCACGTCCAATGGCGGCTTCTCAACCGGACCGAATGCGTTCGTTGCCGGACCCGGCGATACCGCTGTCGGCATGGATGCGACGGTGCTGTCAGATAACGGCACCGCAATCGGTGACAACGCGATGATCGCGGCGGACTCATTGAACGCGACAGCCATCGGTCAGGGCGCCAGGGCATTAGCGGCAGGGACCATGGCGCTAGGACAAAATGCACAGGCCACCGGGGTCAACGCCACTGCGCTCGGTCAGAACAGCTTGGCGGCCCAGGCAAACACGACGGCCATAGGTCAAGGAGTCGCCACGACCCGCGCCAACCAGGTCGCCATCGGCAGTGCGACCAACACCTATACGCTCTCCGGCGTGACCTCTGAAGCCTCCCGTGCCGCCCAGACCGGACCCACCCAACTCCTCACCACCGACGCCAACGGCAATATCGCCTCAGATGGCGGGGCGTTCAGCAACGATCTCGAACGGATCGAGGGCAAAACAGAAGACGCGCTTCAAGGCGTAGCGCTGGCCATCGCGATGACCGGTTCGTATCTGCCGCAGCCGGGCGAGACGTTCCGCTTTTCGATGAATCTTGGCCACTACGAAGGCAAGTCGGCGTTCTCGGCGAGCGGCGCAGCGCAGGTGAGTGACAGTATCTACCTGACCGGAGGCCTCGGCGTCGGTTTCAACGAAGGTAACGTCGGGGGTCGGGTCGGCGTCAGCATCGGCTGGTAGATGGACGGCCTGGCAGCGTTGAAGCGGGAAGGTCACGCCGTCGCGCGGTTTTCGCTTCAGACAGAAATAACGGCAGGAGGGTCGTAAAACCAAGAACGGCTGCTCACCGGAGCAAATCTCAGCAACCGGAGCGCCTGGCCTGGGTCAGTTCCCATCGTCGCTCGCAGACCAGATCCTCTAAGATGATCGCTTCCGGCGATTTACAAACTTGGATCTTTGCGATGCAGCACAAAATTTCAACCTGACCTACTACCCACTACCTTGCCCTCATCATCCGCACGTAAAGCGCCTCCAGAAACGAAAAAAGCCCCGGACGCGAGGTCCGGGGCTTCTCATTCGAAGCATCAATGATCGATCAGGCCGAGAGTGTCTTCGCTTCCTTGATCCAGGCGCTTGGCGTGAACCGGATCGACTTGATTTCCAGCGAGGCGAGCAGTTTCGTGAATTCAGCCTCGGACATCTTCGCTATCCGGGCGAACGTATCGATCCCGGCACCATGCAGTTTCTTGGCCGTCGTCGCGCCGATGCCATTGATGCGCGTCAGGTCATCTTTCGCGACCGTCGCCTTCGGTTCTGCGGGCGCTTTTGCTTTTACGACGATGTCTTCCACGAGCACATCGGCCCCATTGGCCTTGACTGCGGCGGCGGCTATGGCGGTCGCAGGAGCCTTTTTCACGGGCGCTGGCGCAGGCTTCTTTGCGGGCTTTGGCTTGGTGGCAGCGGCTACCGTGCTTTTCGCCACAGGCTTCGGTTCGGCCGCAGCCTTCGGTTTAGCCGAAGCCTTGGGTGCAGTGGCTGTCTTTGCGACAGGCTTGGGCATATCAGGGCTGGACGCTTCATTGCCGCTGGTCAACCGCGTTGCCAGCGTATCCATGCTCTCATTTGCCATACGGGCCAGCGAGGCATTGATCGCGAAGACCGGCCCCAGCGGGGTCTTCGACGTCGCGTCGGCCAGCCCCGAAAGTGTGCGTTCGTGCATCCGTCCCAGCGAGGATGCCATTTCGAAAAACCGCGATCCTGCCTCTTCCACCATATGCTTTTGCATGGCTTACTCCAATGTTGCGTTGCAGCATAAATAACAAAGGCTGCGCTGCGCGTCAAGGCGATGGTGCTTGCCAGGCCCGGATTTCTCCATTTTTTGTGGCTGGATTTGCGCGAAGATAGTGATCGGCCAATCGTTGCAGTGCAATCTTGAGGACGATCTTGGCCGAGCGCGCCGACCACGACATCTTGGCTTCGACCATTTCCAGACCTTCGAGAAAGCAACAGGTGCGCAGCGCCGCATCCGAAAGACCCGGCCCGAGATCGACCAGCGCATCCATTGCCCGCTGTCGCGCCGCCTCCGCTCCGCCATCGACATCACGGTCCTGTGCTGACCCGCCCGCACCCTTCGCACCGGGGGCGAGGAACCGCCGCCAATCCTGCGTGACCGCCGGACCAAGTTGCGCGCGTTCGAAATCGGCGCGCAGACGCTCACCGGCGGCGACTTCGTCTTCGGTCAGGTAAGGCTTTCCTGCTGCGTTCTTGCGGCGAGCCAGCCACCCGAGAGGTGATTCCCCCAGATTGACCGTCATCGCCTGCGGCTCGGTGTCGGGGGCGACTTGGAAGAACCGATCCGCTTCCAGAAATTTTGCACGGCGACGGTCGGCGGCATTCGTTCCGGCACGTTTATTCCTGCCACCGCGTGCATAGCGCACGCCGCGCGACGACCGGGAGAATTCGCACACGATGCCCCTGGCGATCAACGTCCCGACCTCGCCTTTCGAGACCCGGTTGACGAGAGTGGAGACACCACGTCGCGCGTTGAATACGCCTGCGCTGTCTTCGGAAAAGCATAGATATATGAAGACGCTGTCTTGCATCATCAACTGAGTGAGGTGGCGAAGGCGTCGGGAACTGACAGGCGTGGGAGGGGGAGAAACAGGGTCATTCATCAAGATATCTTTCGGCGTTGGCTCGGCGTCGGGATGAGTTCCATTGATTAGAACAAAAATAGAACATCTGCAAGACCGAACGCTCATCCGTACCCCTCTGAAAACGGAACATCGTAAAAGAAAACCGGCACATTTTTAGGCAATATTCTGCCGCCCGGCGTGTTTCAGGCACTCTGCCTTTACGTAAATTTAGGCGAGGTCTGCACATTGTATCGCTACCGAGAGAAGTATGAGCAGGCGGACCGGATTGATGAGTACCATCTCGAACACGAGCATCATGCGTTGGGCAGCAGCAGCAGGCATCGGTCTGGTTGTTGGCATCGCGACGCTGGTCGCGATGTCGGGTGGCGCGAGAGGCGATCTCGCTACTCAGCAAGCTGCCTACATCGCCGCCATCGGGCAAGACGGTGCCAGCGCCATCGGCACGATCGACCAAGGCCTTTCCGCCGCCGCCTCTCTCGTTGCATCCTCGGCCATCGACGCCCAAACCGAGCGGGGGCGCTTCGCTCGCGTGACAAGTGATTTCTTCCGGCGAACCGACGACGCCCGCGCTTTCGTTTTCTTCCGCTCTGCACCAACTCGCGAAGAGGCCAACCGCATCGCCCAGCCCATCGCAGAGGCGATCACCGAATTCCGGGCGGGCGGCAAGGTCTTCTATCTCGCTGCCGCCGATATCTCGACGCCTAATGGCAACCGGGGCGGCGCGTTCCCGCTGATCGGTTCGGGCGGCAAACTCCCCGGTCCTCTCGCGGCGGGGCGTGAGATGCAGCGCACCCTCGGCACGGCAATCGCCCGCAATGCCCATACGTCTTCGGGCTTCTTCGGCTGGAACGGCGGCGATGTCCGCGCGCTTGCCGAAACCCGCCTGTCGGATGCTGGCGAGCGTGTTTTCTGGCGCGTGATGCCGGTTCAGCGGTTCGATCCCTCCACGGGTCAGGAAGTGCTCGTCGGAGCCGTCGCGGCGCTGGTCGATGCCAAGAAACTCCTCAGCGAAATCGCCGCTGCCCCGGCAACCCTGACCGGCCCCTTCGACCACGTTGCCCTGCCGAATGGCATTCAGGTCGCGGCTGACGGCAATGCCCGCAGCATCGGCGTTCCGACGGGCGATCAGGGCTTCGTCGCCACCGTCCCCGTCGAGAAGATCGGCTTCTTCTCATCCAGTCCGTTCGGCAAGATTCTCTCCTTGCTCGCGGCGCTCGGTGCGGCGGCTGGCGTCCTGTTCGTAACGCATCGTGAAGCGCAGGCCCGCGCCGCTGCCGAGGAACGTCTGTACAAACATCGCCGGGGCTTCAAGAAGCGCACCGCCGAACTCAAGCGCAGCGAGGAACGCTTCCGCCGCCTCGCCGAATCGACCAATGTCGTGCCATGGGCCGCCGATCTCGCGGACCAGCGCTTCACCTATATCGGTCCGCAGATCGCAAAGATGACTGGCTACCCCGTCAGCTCATGGTGCGCCTCGGGCTTCTGGGTCGGCCACGTTCACCCCGAAGACCGCCACAAGACCTTCGTGGACGGCTTCAAGAGCCTCGATGACGGCGAATACGCGGTCCTAGAATACCGCATCCGCTCGGCGGACGGCCAGATCATCCACATCCGCAACATGCTGACCATCGCGCCCAAGAAAGACGGCACGCGCATCGCCCAAGGCTACATGCTCGACATCACCGAGATGAAGACCGCACAGGCCAAGCTCAACGACGCGCGCCGCCAGGCCGAGGAAGCCAACAAGACCAAATCCGAATTCCTCGCCAACATGAGCCACGAGCTTCGCACGCCGCTGAACGCCGTCATCGGCTTTGCGGAAGTGATGAAGGACGAATTGTTCGGCCCAATGGGCGAGCGCTACAAGGATTACGCCGAAAGCGTTCATTCCTCGGGCAAGCACTTGCTCGACCTCATCAACGACGTGCTCGACCTCTCGAAGATCGAGGCGGGCAAGATCGAGTTGATCGAGGAGGAGACCGACGTCTCGACGCTTCTGTCGAAGTGCCGCACCGTCCTGCATGAGCGCGCCTCTTCGGCGGGCCTGCATATCCGGCTGGAGATTCCCGCGCCCCTGCCCAACGTCATCGTGGACAGCCGCCGCATCAAGCAGGTTATCCTCAATCTGATGTCCAACTCGGTCAAATTCACCATGCCGGGCGGTCGCATTACCCTACGCGGCGAGTTGGTGGCCCCGAAGGGCCTCAAGATCACCGTGGGCGATACCGGCATCGGCATGACCAAGGACGAGATGGAAATCGCCTTCGAGCAATTCGGACAGATCGACAACGAACTATCGCGCAATCACAGCGGCACGGGACTGGGCCTGCCCATCACCCGCTCGCTGGTGGAGTTGCACGGCGGCGAGCTGGAAGTCGAATCCCGCAAGGGCGTCGGCACCAGCGCCCATGTCTGGATCCCCCTCACCCGCGTCGTCAGCCTGAGTGGCGCACAGCCGGGCGAGGACGAAATCGAAGTCGAAGTCGAAGCGGAAAAGGCATCGGCCTGATCACTTATGCGGGCAGCGTCACTCGCCGCTCCCCACACAGTTCGCCGTTGAAGTTGCGGATAGGTGTCCGCGCATAGCGCTCCACCGCCGGATGTGCATCGTCCAGTACGCCCAGATGCACGAGGGTCGCGGCGCAGAGCGCCTCGGCGGCGGCAGTGTTCCCGTCGTCGATCTTCAGGCAGAATCCGACGCCGCTTTCGGGCACGATCCCGGTGAAGACGCCATCCGCGCCGGTCTTGACCACAGCCCGCCCGTCGCTTGCCTCGATCAGGGCGGCACAGGCGCGGCCCTCTCCCGAGATCAGCACCAGATGCGTCCGCATCGCATCGCGCAGGCGTATCATCGCCGCGCCGCGCGTATCCGCCGCCGGGGCGGCAAACTGCGCCATCGCGCGCGCCACCCCGGCCACGCTCGCGATGAAATTCGGGGCCGAGCAGCCGTCAATCCCGTATCCGGGCGGCGAGTCGCACCCCGTTATCTCCACAAAAGCCGCCGCCACGTCCCGCTGAACCCGCCCATCGGGGTCGAGATAGGCATCCCGCGGCGCGCCGATATGGCGGGCATAGGCGAGAAACCCGGTATGCTTGCCCGAACAGTTGTTCAGGATGCGGCTGGGCGGAACCCCTGCCACCTTCAGTGCCCGGTCGCGAGGCCATTGCGGCCCGCAGAGCAGGGCATCTTCGCCCAATCCCATCGCCGCCAACCACGCCGCCACGCGCGTCGTATGCTCCGCTGCGCCCTCATGCGAGGCACACGCCAGCGCGAGATGCTCGTCCGTCAACCCCGCAGTATCCGCCGCCCCGGATTCCATGAGCGGCAATGCCTGAATCATCTTCACCGAGGAGCGCGGCAGGATGCCCCGCTCGATATCGCCCCATCCATCGCGAATCGCCTCCTGATTGTGCGCAATGGCCAGAGAACCCGTATGCCGGTTTTCCGTTATCGGTCCGCGCGTTGTCGTGACGAGCACAGGATTGGTCTGGGCCAATTTTTCTTTCTCCGAATAGGGAACCATCGGCGCCTGAACCGGATTAGATCACCAATACGCACTCTCTGGCAGGTATCATGAAACCGCACCGTGACAACATTGCGAACCGCCCCGGAAACGTCTCTCGCGACGCCGGGATCGTCGTGGGTATCAGCGTAGTACTCAGCGTGATTGCCATCGTCGTCCTGGCGGCGAGCCTGCCCGGCTGACCGTCCTCACTCGCCCTCTGGCAAGGGCCGCTGCAACAGCGCATCAATCGCGTCATCCACGGAAAGCCTGCCCTCGACGATAGCGGCGACCGTCCCCGAAATCGGCATATCGACACCATGGCGCTGTCCGAGCGCCACGGTTCCCGCAGCACTTGCCGCTCCCTCGACCGTATTTCCGCTATCTTCCTTCGCACGCTTTCCAAGGCTCAAACCGAGCAAGAAGTTACGCGATTGCGCCGATGCACAGGTCAGGACCAGATCGCCGAGACCAGACAGCCCGGCCACCGTTTCGGGACGCCCCCCCATCGCCTGCGCCAGTCGCGACATCTCGGCAAATCCCCGCGCAACGAGGGCGGCACGGGCGCTTTCCCCCATTCCCCGCGCAACGACGATTCCGCAGGCAATCGCGAGCACATTCTTGACCGCGCCCCCCACCTGCGATCCGATCAGGTCGTCGGTCGGATAGGGCCGGAATGTCGGGGTCGCCAGGATGTCCCGCAGGTCGGTGGCGAGCGCCATGGTCTCGGCGGCAATCGTGACGGCAGTGGGCAACCCGGTCGCCACATCGGCGGCAAAGCTGGGCCCGGTCAGCACAGCCAACGGATGGCCGGGGGCAGCGCACCGCGTCACCTGATGGGGCAGCGCGAGGGTGCCGCGCTCGACTCCCTTCTGACAGAGGATCAGCGGCGTACCCGGCGCGAGATACTGCGCGACCTGCTCCAGTATCCCCCGAGCCGCCTGCGCCGGAACCACCGCGAGGATCGCCCGTGCCGTGCCGATGGCCGCCATGTCGGTCGAGGCGACGAGGGCAGGATGCAGCGCTATATCGGGCAGATAGCGAGAACGATGCGTGTCGTTGATCGCCGCGACGGCCTCGCTGGATCGTGCCCAGATCACCGTCTCATGCCCCTGAACTGCACATAGCTGCGCAAGCGCCACCCCCCAGCTTCCCCCGCCCAGCACCGCAATCCGCGTCATACCTTCGCCCCCCGCTTGCCGGTCCAGACCCCGCTCATGGGATTGCTCGCGACCGGGAATCGCGGCTTCGGAACAAGATCGCCGGTCAGACCGGCTGCATGACGCTCCAACCCGGCCCAGGCGATCATCGCCCCGTTATCGGTGCAGAGTTTCAGGGGAGGCAGGACGGGGTCGAACCCTTCATCCTGCGCCAGCGTTTCGAGACCGCCCCGCAATATCCCGTTCGCCGCCACCCCGCCCGCTATCGCAAAGCCCGCCTGTCCGGCGTCGGGAAAAACCGCCCGGAACTGCGCCATCGCGCGCCGTGACTTCCCGACCAGCACATCCCGCGTCGCCGCCTGAAAACCGGCGCATAGATCGGCGATATCCCGGTCACTCATTCCGCCCTTCGTCACCAGATCATCCCGCACCATTCGCACGGCGGTCTTCAGCCCCGAAAACGACACGTCGCAGCCGGGCCTGTCCATCAGCGGGCGGGGCAGGGCGAACCGCTTCGGATCACCGTCCTTCGCAACCGCCTCCACACGCGGCCCGCCGGGGATGCCCAAATCCAGCATCTTGGCCACCTTGTCGAATGCCTCCCCCGGCGCATCATCGATGGTCGTCCCGATCCGCTCATGCTGACCGGGTCCGCGCACCAGCAGAAAAAGACAATGCCCCCCCGACACCAGCAGCATCAGATATGGATAGGCCAACCCATCGGTCAGGCGCGGCGTCAAGGCGTGCCCTTCCAGATGGTTCACCGCCACCAGCGGCACGCCCGACCCCAGCGACAGCCCCTGCGCACAGGCGATCCCGGCCACCAGCCCGCCGATCAACCCCGGCCCCACCGTCACCGCAATCGCATCGACCGCGCGCAGGGAAACCTCCGCTTCCTCCAACGCCTGCGCCACCGCCACATCCAGCTTTTCCGCATGGGCGCGCGCCGCGATCTCCGGCACGACACCGCCATAGGCCGCGTGCAGATCCATCTGATCGAAGACTACATTGGACAGGATTTCCCCCCGCCCCGCGCCCGCATCCCCGCGCACGACCGCCGCCGCCGTCTCGTCGCAACTCGATTCGATCCCGAGAACGGTGGCCACGCGCATCTTCCCTGTCGCTTTGCGTTAACGAAACATCGTGCTAGGCGGGTTGGGCTTGCAGCCTTTCGACGGAGAACGCAACCCGATGAGTGACGCCTACGGCCCAGACCGCCCCTTTCGCATCGGCACCCGTGCCAGCCCCCTCGCGCTCGCGCAGGCCTATGAAACCGCCGCGCGCCTCAAGGAAGCCCATGGCCTCGGCGATGACAGCATTGAGATTGTGAAGATCATCACGACCGGCGACAAGCAGTTGGGCGTGAAGTTGGGCGATATCGGCGGCAAGGGCCTCTTCACCAAGGAGGTCGAGGAATCCCTCTACGAGAACCGCATCGACCTCGCGGTCCACTCGATGAAAGACATGCCGACCGTCCTGCCCGAAGGCTTGGAGATCGTGACGTTGCTGCCCCGCGAGGATGTGCGCGATGCCTTCGTCAGTCCCCGCTTTGCCAGCATCGAGGCGATGCCCGCCGGGGCCATCGTCGGAACGGCCTCGCTCCGGCGACAGGCGCAACTTCTCCACCGCCGCCCGGACCTTAAGGTCGCGCTGTTCCGGGGCAACGTGCAGACCCGCCTGCGCAAACTTGAGGAGGGCGAAGCCGACGCGACTTTCCTCGCGATCTCGGGCCTCAATCGGCTCGACAAGGCCGATGTCGCCACCGCCATCATCGAAACGACCGACATGCTCCCCGCCGTCTCGCAGGGGGCCATCGGCATCGAAACGCGCGTCGGGGATGACGATATCCGCGCGGCCCTCGCGCCGCTGCATTGCGAGGCCTGCGGCACGCGCCTTGCCGCCGAACGGGCCTTCCTCGGCGCGCTGGATGGGTCGTGCAAGACGCCCATCGGCGGCTTGGCCGTGATCGACGGCGACCGCCTGACCCTGCGCGGCGAAGTGCTGCGCCCCGATGGCTCCGAGCGTCATGAAACCAGCCGCGAAGGCCCGCTCTCCGACGCTATCGCGATGGGCGTCGATGCCGGTGAGGAGCTGAAACGCCGCGCAGGACCGGGTTTCTTCGTGCAGGCGTGAACGTCCGAACCGTCCTCATCACCCGTGCGGCGGGGCAGGGCGAAGCCACCGCTCGCCGCCTGCGTGAGCGGGGCCACATCCCGGTCCTCGCCCCCCTTATCCGTATCGAATGGCTGCCAGCCCGCATCGACCCCGGCGCACAGGCGATCCTCGCCACCAGCCGCAACGGCGCCGCCTCCCTCGCTGCTGCAACTGCCTCCCGCAAGACCCCGATTCTCGCCGTGGGAGACGCCACCGCCGCCGACCTGCGCGATGCGGGTTTCACGCAAGTCCACTCCGCCGATGGCGATGCCGAAGCCCTCGCCACCCTCGCCGCCCGCCTCCTCGATCCCTCCAGAGGCCCCGTCCTCCACGCACGCGGCACGGAAATCCGCCATTCCCCCCTCGCAAAGCTGCGCGCGGCAGGATTCAAAACCGCCGAAGCGACCCTCTATCGCACCACCCCCATCACCGCCTTGCCACCCGAAGCCAGCACCTGCGATACGGCCCTCGTCTACTCTCCAGCCAGCGCACTCCGCCTCGCCGAAGCGGTCCCCGTCACCCTGCAACTGCACATCATCGCCATCAGCGCCGCAGCCCTGACCCCGCTGCGCGACGCCCCTTTCGCGGCCAGTCTCCAGGCCGCCACCCACCCCACGGAAGACACGATGCTGGCCCTTCTCGACGGCTTGCCGAAAAATCCCGTTGCCCAAGCCCCCAATCGTCGCTAGAGAAACACCGCGTTGACGAAAAGTTAGGCGGGCACCACTATCTCTGCCCGCAGAGTATGCCGCATTAGCTCAGTTGGTAGAGCACATCATTCGTAATGATGGGGTCAGGTGTTCGAGTCACCTATGCGGCACCATTTCTTTCTGGCCTACCGCGCTTCGCGCTACTTGAGGCCGGTTCCGGTTCGCGGAAAGTCCTCTCACCTGCACCACTAACCCTCTGAACAGCCTCCGATGCCGCAGACATGCGCTCTACAATCCGCAGAGTATGGTTCCGTCTGTCGGTCTCGATACCGCTGACACATCGCTGTCGCATCGTCCGCAGCCATACCGGCGACCATCACGGCGTTGCCGACGACATTGGCGAGGCGCTTTTGCCTTCAGCTATTCGTGACGTCTTCTAATGCTTTCAGCACATCACCCAGCTTATCCATCACCAAAATCGGTGTGCTGCCCTGGAGGCCAATGAGCGTCGAGGCACCCTGCTGGCGAACATACGCAATCGCGTGAGGATTGACGTAAATGTTGCCTCCGTTATCGGCGACGAGTGACAGGGTTTTCATGCTGGGTCTCCATATGCTTTCCGCAGAGCGTATAGGGGATGAGCAGCAGATTCGATAGGTCTGTCAATCCGGCGCTGCCCGCCCGCCGGACTTTGATCAAAGAGGTGTTGAAGAAATCGCGGGTCTGATCATGAAGCGGATTTCGTCCGTCTTGAATCCAAGCGCCAGAGGGCGACGGATGCCGGGCAGAACAGCGACGTCGTAGAGTTCCTGCACAACCCCATCGATCTCCAGAGAATGCTCCACATCGCCGGTATTGAGATTGACGATGGCAAGGTGACAACGGGGCGAAAGGCCCTCGGCATTCAGCCTGTCGTCCAGCGCCAGCCCTTCGAAAGCTCTGTCGGTGCGCGGGCGCGAGACGCCGATCACCGCATGGTGGCCCACAAAGCTGACCCCGCGCGCAAAACCGGGAAGAAAGCACATCGGCTCGAAACGCCCGCTTTCCAGATCGACGCGGCCGAACTCGCCGGTCCCGGACTGCACGAGATACAGCGACCCGTCATGCCAGCGCGGGGAATGCGGCATCGACAAGCCGCCTGCCACGATCTCGCCCGTTGCGATATCGAGCACGATGCCTCCGGCTCGGCGATGCTCGCGCCAGCCGCCGGAGACATTCGTCTGTCCGACACAGGTAACATAGGCGGGCGCTCCGTCTTTCATGGCGAGGCCGTTCAGGTGACAGCGATCTTCAGCGGCAATCCGGTCGATGAAGGACGGCTTCCACACCGGGGCAAAGCTGTTCTCCTGATCGAGTGTCGCGAGGCAGTTGAAGCGCGTCACGACGAAGATTGGTGCGTCATGTCCTTGCCATCCATGAACGTCGTGAATGTCGACATCGCCCGTCGTTCTGCCTTCGACCGGAACATAGACAGCATCATAGCCATCCTGGGTCTGGCCCGGCTCCAGGAAATTCTCGAACCGCCACAGTTGATAGAGCGAGGCCAGCCATAACCGGCCTTCGGAAACCCCAAGCCCCATGCAGCGCGGAAAGCTGCGCTCGACCACCGACAGCTTGCCTGCCTCCGGGTCATTGCCAATCAGAAAGATCTTACCGGCCTGATAGGTTGTGAAAGCAAGGCTCGTTTCGGTTCCGGCCAGCCATGCCCTGAACATCCGCGACGGATGCAGCGCCAGCTGCGGTGTCGACGCTATAGTATCTGACATGAACAACCCTTTTAGTTCTGGTTGAAAGAATTAGACCACCAATCGATTCCTCGCTACGCTTACTTGAACGGCTTAGAGGGCGCACTCGCTACCCGTGTGAGAGGATTAGTAAATGAACAATTTTCCAGCATCATTCGACCTTTCCACCTTGGCAAGCGGTGATGGGACAAACGGGTTCGTCCTGAACGGCATTGATGAACGCGATTACAGTGGCACCAGTGTCTCTTCCGTAGGGGACGTAAATGGCGACGGATTCGATGATGTCATTATCGGGGTCGCAAGAACCAACTTCGGTATTACAACGGGCGTTATACGAGGTGCTGGTGAAAGCTATGTCGTATTTGGACAGTCGGAGGGGTTTGGCGGCTCATTCGATCTGGCCGACCTCGATGGATCCAACGGGTTTCGGCTCGATGGCATTGATGCGTATGACTACAGCGGAGGCGGGACTTCTGCGGGGGATGTGAATGGTGACGGGTTCGATGACATCATTATCGGTGCTGCCAGAGCCGATCCGGTGGGTTTGCGGTTTCCTGAAGGCGGTGGAGAGAGCTATGTCGTGTTCGGAAAGGCGACCGGGTTCGGTGCGTCATTCGATCTGGCTATCCTTGATGGCAATAATGGCTTCCGGATCGACGGTGCATATCTTTATGACGGTAGCGGTAGTTCCGTTTCCTCGGCGGGGGATGTGAATGGCGACGGATTCGATGATGTCATCGTCGGTGCCCCTAATGCAGGTGATTCCAGTGAACCCGACTCCACAGGACGAAGCTATGTGGTCTTCGGAAAGGCGGCAGGGTTCGACGCTTTCGTAAGTCTGGGCAATCTTGACGGCAACAATGGCTTTATTCTTGATGGCGTTGATGGATTTGACGAAAGCGGTACTTCCGTTTCCTCAGCGGGAGATGTGAATGGCGATGGTTTCGATGATTTGATCATCGGTAATCCATCAACTGATAGCCTTGATCCGGATGGCCTTGCCGGTGAAGTTTACGTGGTCTTCGGAAAGGCAACAGGGTTCGATGCGTCATTCGAACTCTCCAGCCTTGATGGCAGCAATGGCTTCCGCGTCGGTGGTATCGACCCGCTTGATCAGATTGGCCGTTCAATCTCCTCCGCAGGAGACGTGAATGGCGATGGATTTGATGATGTCATAATTGGCAGCCATAGCGCCAATAACAGCGCCGGTGAAAGCTATGTGGTCTTCGGAAAGGCCTCAGGATTTGACGCGTCATTTGATTTGACCAGCCTTGATGGAATCAACGGGTTCCGGCTCGATGGCATTGACGAGTTTGACGCTAGCGGTAGGTCGGTCTCCTCCGCAGGAGATGTAAACGATGACGGCTTCGATGATCTGATCATTGGCGCATCGAATAGTATCGTGGATGGAAAAGTAGGCACCGGTGAAAGCTACGTCGTGTTCGGAAAAGCGGCAGGGTTTGGCGCGTCATTTGATCTGGGCAGTCTTGATGGTAGCAATGGCTTCAGGCTCGATGGCGTTGATCGCTCTGACGCAAGCGGTAGCTTTGTTTCGTCGGCAGGCGATTTCAACGGAGATGGGGTCGATGATCTGATCATCGGCGCTCCAATCGCTGATCCGGGAGGCGTTAATTTCGATCCGAGTGGCGTTGATTTCGCCGGGGAGACCTACATTGTCTATGGCGGCGGGTTTCCGAACAACGCTCCCGTCGCGTCTGCCACATTACTTACTGGTGATGAGGATACCGTTTTGTCGGGCACCGCGACCGCGACCGATGCCGATGGTGATCTGCTGACGTTCTCCAAGGCGTCTGACCCGACGAACGGCATGGCGACTGTTGCAGCAGATGGTGCCATAACCTACACGCCGGATGCTGATTTCAACGGAACGGACAGTTTTACCTATACTGTCAGTGATGGAAATGGCGGCACGGCCACCCAAACGGTGAGTGTTTCCGTGGCACCGGTTGATGATCCAACAGTGAGCGGCGGTCCAGATGATGACGTCCTCGTCGGCACTGCTGCTGACGATCTAATTCTCGGAGAAGCGGGCGATGATTTTCTCGTCGGCGGCGGAGCGGTTGATCTTTCGACCTCATTGGGAGCGCAGGTGTATCGCATCTATCAGGCGACGCTGGATCGCGTGCCGGATACGGTTGGCTTCGAGGGGTGGGTCGATGCCCTCGATAGCGGCAGCATCAGCCTTCAAGGCGTCATCACAGGTTTCACGAATTCAGGGGAATTCCAGAAAACCTATGGCAGTCTCGACAACTCGGGTTTCGTGACGCTGCTTTACAATAACGTGCTGGACCGCGCGCCGGACGAGGGCGGTCTGAACGGTTGGCTGGATGCGATGGCGAACGGGACCAGTCGCGCGCAGGTCGTGGCGGGTTTCTCCGAAAGCGGCGAGTTCAGGGCCAATACGAGTGTCGAGGCCAGCGCCTATACCGAGGCGCTCGACGGGCGTGCGGAAGCTGGCTTTTACGATGACGTCTACCGGCTCTATCAAGCCACGCTGGACCGTGCGCCGGATGCTGTCGGGCTGGAGAGCTGGAGCGACCAACTGGCCGATGGGCGGGAATATACCGCCGTTGCCGCCGGATTCACCAACTCGGGTGAGTTCCGCAACACCTATGGTGATCTCACGGACAGTGAATTTGTCGACCAGCTCTATCGCAACGTGCTGGACCGCGAGGCGGATGCGGGCGGGCGTCAAGGTTGGCTGAACGTGATCGACGGCGGCGGCACGCGCGAAGACGTGGTGCGTGGCTTCGCCCAGAGTGGCGAGTTCGTCGGCAACACAGCGGCGGCTTTCAAGGCGTATATGAAGGCCGGGGGTGGGAACACGCTGGATGGCGGGTCGGGCAACGACACGCTCTACTCCGGGACGACCGCCGACACTTTCGTCTTCACACAGAAAAGCACTATAATCGTTCTCGACAATGGCACCATAATCACCGACAGAGCGCCCACTCCAGAGAGCGATACTGTCCTCCAGCTTGATACTTGGGACACGCTGAAATTCAACGATTTCGGTTTCGATGAACGTTCCGATGTTCTGCAAAATTTAGAGGTATCGGGCGGGGATATTCTCTTTGAAAAGGGTTTCAATTCGATCCTGTTCGTCGGAGCATCTCTCGAAACATTCCAGGAGGTCGACTACGTATTTACGTGATCGACGCCCCGCTTCATCGTCAAACGCATCAACATGCCGTCACAACCGTATCGGCTCGTGCATCCTCGTGCAGAGGTGGATTGTCGCCGCGTCGCCGACCACGAAAGCGTGCGTAAACCACCGGCATGATAGTCGGTCCTAGCTTTCCAGAACACGCCGCGCGATGACCCCGGCCTGAATCTCCGCTGCGCCCTCGAAGATGTTGAGGATGCGACTGTCGCAGAGAACGCGGCTGATGGGGTATTCGAGGGCAAACCCGTTGCCGCCGTGGATTTGCAGCGCATTATCTGCTGCCGACCACGCCACGCGCGCGCCGAGCAGCTTGGCCATCCCGGCCTCCAGATCGCAGCGGCGGTCGGCATCCTTCTCGCGGGCCGAGTGATAGGTAAGCTGGCGCGCGATCATGATCTCGACCGCCATGATCCCCAGCTTGCCGGATACGCGGGGGAAGGCAAGGAGAGGCTTGCCAAACTGGATGCGGTCCTGCGCGTATTTCAGGCCCAGCTCCAGCGCATTCTGCGCCACACCGATGGCCCGTGCCGCCGTCTGAATGCGCGCGGATTCAAAGGTTTTCATCAGCTGCTTGAAGCCCTGTCCCTCGACTCCGCCGAGCAGGGCATCCTGCGGGATTTTGTAGTCATCGAAGGCAACGGTGTATTCCTTCATGCCGCGATAGCCGAGCACCTCGATCTCGCCCCCCGAAATCTCAGGGTTCGGGAAGGGGTTTTCGCAATCGCCGCGCGTTTTCGGCGCAATGAACATCGACAGGCCCTTGTGGTCGTCGGTGCCGGGCACGCTCCGGGCGAGGACGGTCATCACATCGGCGCGCGCGGCGTGGGTGATCCACGTCTTGTTGCCAGTCAGCACCCATCCTTCGGAGCCGTCATCCCCATCCGCTTTCGCGCGGGTCTTGAGCGCGCCGAGATCCGAGCCGGTATTCGGTTCGGTAAACACTGCTGTCGGCAGGATTTCTCCGCTGGCGAGTTTCGGCAGCCATTCCTCGCGCTGCGCGTCCGTGCCACCCCCGAGGATCAGTTCAGCGGCAATCTCCGAGCGCGTTCCGAGCGACCCGACCCCGATATAACCGCGCGACAGTTCTTCAGACACGACGCACATCGCCGTCTTCGACATGCCGAACCCGCCCAGATTTTCGGGGATTGTCAGGCCGAAGACACCCAGTTCCGACATTTCCGCGATGATCGCATCGGGGATCAACTCGTCTTTCAGATGCCACTCATGGGCATGGGGGATGACCTTCTCGTCGGCAAACCGGCGGAACTGATCGCGGATCATCTCGTAATCTTCGTCCAGCCCGCAATCGCCGAAGGTCGAGGAGCCATCGCGTTCGGCAAGAATCTGTGCGATCTGTTCACGAATAGCGCTGGTCGCGCCCCCCGCGACCAGCGCGCGCGCAGGAGCGGTATCGAGCGCGCGCCGCGCCGTCTCTCCTGCGCCCATATCCTCCAGCCGCGCATATTCGCCTTGGCTCATCGGAATGCCGCCTGCCATCTGGGCCAGATACTCACCGAAGGCAGCTTGCAGGATCAGGGCTTCCAGCGTGCCGAAACGGTCATCGGCGGTCAGGCGCTCGGCCCAGCCATGCATCTGGCACAGGCTTTCGACATACGTGGCAAGCCATGCGAGCGAGTGCGCCGCGTGCTGTTCTCGCTCAAGCGCCGCCCCCGAGACCCGGCCCCGTTCATCGCGCCCGATACGTCCAGCCATCCCTTGCCGTGCTGCCCCAAGGACCGTTTCAGCAGATTTTAGAGCCTCCGCGCAGGTTGCGATCAGATCGGGGATCAGCAGGTCATCGACGGTCGCGGCGGGGGCAGGGTTGGCGCTCATGGAGGATCTCCGGGCAGCAGGAAATGTTGCAAGTGCGAAGACGTATATCCCAAGGCGACACCCGTCAACAAGTCGCGCAACAAAGCGTCGTTGTGGCGCAGGTTAACGGAAGATTATTGCGGTGGATTTTCACGCCGAACTGCTTGCATCCCGGTGCGCCGCTGCTATCGCTATGCGGGATGAATGATCCCGGCAACGCTCCCCGTCGCGATGGAACCGGCGCGGGTGTGATGCTCGTGCTGCTGGCCGTCGTCATCTGGGCGGCGTGGCTCCCGGCCACCCGCATCGCGATCGGGGACGGTCTTGGCGCTGTCGATATCGCCTTTCTCCGCTATGTCGTTCCTGCCGTGATGCTGGCCCCGATCTGGTGGCGGATCGGATTGCTGCCGAAGGGGGTGTCGTTCCCAATGCTGCTGGCCATGTTGTGCTGGGGCGCGCCTTTTACCTTGTTGACCGCCACAGGGTTGCAACAGGCAAGCGTGGCCCATACCGCGGCACTCATTCCCTGCACAATGCCGGTCCTTGCAGCTTTCGCCGCGCTGGTTCTCTACGGCGAACGCATCCCGCGAGAACGCCTCATCGGCATTGCCCTGATTGCTTTCGCAGCGGCCTGCGTGCTTTTCACTGTCCTCAAGGGTGGCAGTACGACCGACTTGCCCACCGTCGGTCTCCTGCTGCTCGCAAGCGCCGGTTGGGCCGCCTATACCGTCGCCTATCGCCGCAGCGGATTGACACCCATGGAGGCGGGGGCGGTTGTCTTCGTCTGGTCGGCGCTCTTTCTGATCCCTGCGATCTTCCTGACCGGTTCCGGCCTTGGCGCGCTGCCCCTTTCCGCACTGACTTTCCACGTCGTTGCACAAGGCATTCTGAGCGGCTTCGTCGCCACCATCGCCTATGGGATTGCCATCGACCGGCTCGGCGTTCCGCGCGCGGCTTCCTTCAGCGTTCTCGTTCCAGTGCTGGCGACTATCATGGCGTTTCTCTGGATCGGCGAGAAACCCTCGCTCCTCGACGGTGTGGCGCTTGCCATCGGGACGCTCGGGGTTGCGGTTGTCAACGGAGCGATTTCGCTTCGACGGTGAAAGCCAACCGCCTTGGGCAACCGGGAGGGTTGTGCTATTTCCGTACAATCCACGGGGCAGGGGGCCGACAATGACCATCGCGCACACGATTCGCCGTTTCGCGGCGTTCCTCGGCCTCATGCTGATGATTTGTGCTCCCGCCCATGCCGAGACCCGCACGGTCATGGGCAAGGAATACGGTATCATCGGCATCCGCATCGCCAAGAGCGCCAGCGCCCGCCTCGCTAATATCAACGATCCCGCGCTGCGCATGATGCCGCGCTCTGTCTATCTACCTGCCGGAACGCGATTGCTCGTCCTCAAAGATGTGCGGCGCGACAGGGCAGGGCGCAAATGGGCGCTGACCGTCACCGGGGACGGCCTGCTCGTCTATGTGCGGGTCGATGCTAACGAGCACTACTTTCCGCATAAGGGGCTGGAGGCAAGACTGGACGGGGGCGAGCCGGTCGCCGTGGTGACATCGCAGACCGTCGTGACATCGGAAAGGTACGGGCGGCTGACCCTGACCCCCAGCGAAACCTATGCGTTTGAGTTCCTCGACGGGGACGCGATCCGCATCGTCATCGGGCGCGACAAGATGGGTTCGGCCTATGCGGGCGATGCCACGGTCGATGTCGATCTGGCGGATGTCACGATCATCCACCCTGAAGACCTCAATCCGGCCAGCGTTTCCGACCCGTTCGAGCCGTATGGAACCGAGCGTCAGCTTGCCGATATCGTGGCCCGCGCCGTCGATCTGTCGCTCGACAAGGAGGACCGCAAGCGCATCGCTGCATATTTCCGCCAGCGATTTGTGACCCGCAAGACCTGCGATCAGGAGATCGATCTGGCGAAATCCATTGACGCTGCGGGTGAGCTTGATCTGGACGCGATCTTTTCGCCGGTCAGTGCAAAACTGGGGATCAGCGGGGCCTATTCATCCAAGACCGTGTTCCCGAAGGGCATCGCCTTTACGGTCAACCGCTATGTCCGGGGCGACAGCGTGGTCGAGATCAAGCATGAGACCATCGATGAGAAATGCCGTTCCGAGGAGCCTCGTCAGCGCGTGATCGCCAGCGACTCCAGTGGCTCGACGGGCCGCATCCGAACCGGGGCCGTGGAGGGATTGGGCCTCGCCACTACGGTCGAGGGATTGCCGGTCTATACCTGCCGCGCCGAGTTCGAGGCGCTGCTGGAAATGCTGACGCTGGACCAGACCCTCGATACGCCGTTGGCCACCTTCCTGGTCGCCCATTTCGCGACCTTCAAGGGCGCGCGCAAACCGGGGGTTTGCCGGGCGGCGGCGGTATAGAGTTACTGCCGGAAAGCCGCCGAGCGCTTGAGATGGTGCCACGCGGTAATGACGCCGCGCAAGCGCGCTTCCTCGCTGCGGTCGCCGCCATTCATGTCGGGGTGCAGTTGCTTGACCAGCGCCGAATACCGCTCACGTACGCTTGTGGCAGTCGCCGTTTCGTCGAGATCGAGCGCGTGCAGCGCCTTGATATCCGCTTTCGGCAACAGCCGCCGACGCGCCTTCCGAAGCTCGGCATCGCGGCTTTCGCCCGGATTGATCGTCGCGTTCTCACCCAGAACTTCCAGCGGGTCTTCGAAACCGAATCGCTCCCATGAGCGGCCCTCCGCATGGCTGATACGGTGAGAGCCGACAGGTTTTGCCGAATCCATCTTCCAAGTAGGGCGATCCCAGGATTGATCGGCGCGGCGTGCGGCGTCGATTTCGTCGGCGCTCATGCCTTTGTAAAAGTCCCAGCGCTTGTTGTATTCCTTGATGTGATCGGCACAGAACCAGCGGAACGTGTCGAGATCCTGCGGCGATGCAGGGGCGCGATGAAGGCCTTTCTCGGAGCAGTCCGGCCAGTTGCAGGGCCGACTGGAGTCGGTGAAGGCTCCGCCGGTTCCTTTGCGGCGGTTGCGACGCTTTTTGTCCGCCTTGACGCTGATATCGAATTCCCGGTCGAGACGGCTCACCGTTCGGTACCCATGGTCATATCCCCTCAAACCCCTGATCCGCTGCGTTTATCCGGAGCCGTTGCTCGGCCCTCTCCTGCTGCGGGAGGAAAGTATACTACCGTCTGTGACCGCCGCGTAAAGCCGAGTACGCAAAGTTTGTGCGAGGCCAGATGTCGCGGGTCCATTCGCGCACGTCTTTCCAATGCGATGCCAAAGAGTTAGAAGCAGCCTTTGCAAAAGGAGAATTCTGAATGAGCGTCCGGGAAACCATCGAAGAGAAGCTGACCGCCGCCCTCGCGCCCATTCACCTCGACGTAGAGGACGATTCCGAGAGCCATCGGGGGCATGGCGGCTGGCGCGAAGGCGGGGAAACGCATTTCAACGTATTGGTGGTCGCGGATGCCTTCGAAGGGAAGTCCCGTGTCGCGCGCCAACGCCTCGTTCTGGACGCTCTCGCCGAGGAGATGGCGGGAGCTGTTCATGCTCTCTCGATGCGATGCCAGACTCCGATTGAAGCCGAAACGCAAGCCTGACCCAGCGTCACTTGTCCTCTGCTCGGCGCAGACATTGCATCAAACACATCACCAAGGGGATCTCGGCGCAACGCCCCCTGGGCATGGTGCGTCCTATTTGATGTTGAAGAATCGATGGCAGAAATCTTTTTGATGGAGGATTCGGGTGCGTTGCGACGGATCGTGACGCGCTACCTCCGCGATGCAGGTCACAATGTCACCGGATTCGAAAACGGCATCGCTTCAAGTGATTTCACGTTGCTGGAACATGCGGATATCCTCATTACGGACCTGTCCATGCCAGAAGTCGATGGTAGGCAGGTGATCCGCAATATTCGCGAGATACGTCCCGACTTGCCGATTATCGTCATCACGGGTGAAGAACTCTTCGATGACCCGATTGTCGAGCTTGCCGATGGCTTCCTGCAAAAGCCTTTCGACGAACCAGATTTGGTCAGGAAAGTTGAAGATATTCTCGGGAATTCGAATCAATCGGTTCTCGAAAGTGTTAACGAATGCGAGTCTCAATGTGAGAATGACGACGCCGATACTTGGCCTTCGACGTCATCGAATGACGTGGAGCCAATGCGCGCCGCTGCATTTTGTACGCCTGTTCAGGAGGAGTCCTGGCTCACCCGTCTCAAAGCTGGAATCGCCATGATCTTCTCTCGCCGCTGACAGTTCTAAGGCACCAGGTTTCATAGTGCCTGATCGTTCGACGGCGTAGTGTGTTGTGGAGCACACCAACAGCGATTTTCCCCTACAGTCAACGCCATCATATCGAACCTGAAACTGTCAGGAAATACGATGTCTTGGCGTGCTCATAATCCAACTCAGTCCTGCGCGGACCCCAAAGGAGGACGCGGCGCGGCGCTCGACGGACCGGCTACGGGTTCGTGAGAGCGGAATTGGCCTCCCGTCGTCAACACATCGCCTCGGGACAGCGGTGAGGTCGGATCGTTGACGAGGGGCATGGCTGGTCTGGACGGGGGCGGTGCAGGCGATGGCTTCGGAGCGACCTTCAGTTCCGGCTCAGGCTCCGGTTTGGAGGCCGCGCGGGGCGGTGCCAGTTCTGTCGGCCATGCACCCTCCTGGATACGGCGAAAGATCAACACGGTGTATTGCGTGACTTTCGATTCTTTTGAAAATATCCCGCCACGCGACCCGGCGGCGAGGATGTCCGAACGCATGTATTCCCACCCGTCCACCGCTTCCGTGTGGATAAGCTCACCCAGTGTTTCAGCAACGAGGTCTGCTTCGCTCATGCCGCGCTTGCGCTTGGCCTGTACGGTCTGGGGCAAGGCGACGGTCTTATACTCGTAGGTCGATCCGGACATTCAGGGAGCCTCTTCGGGACAGATTTCAGATAAAATCCGTACCCGGCCCAGAGCCTGATTGCAATCGGAGGAAGGAATGCGCCGCCGGTTCGGTCGTCAAAGAAGGGCTACGGCGCGGCCTTCACCGCCCGCAAGCTTTCTTTGCCGCGTTGTAGGCTGCCGTAAACCCGAGCAGCGAGAAGGTGTCCGTCGAGCGTCCGCCGCCGGAGGCGTATCCCGTCACGGTCGCCTTCGCGCCTTTACGCATGGCGTTGACGATTTGCTGTTCCTCATTGCGGGTTTCGAGCCACGCACCGTCCTTGACGGCGAAGAACGAGAAGTTCTGTGAACCGATCTTCGCTTGCACGGTACGCGATTCGTCATACTCGTAACCCGAAAGGATGCTGACCTCGGTATCGACGCCCGTATCGGGGTAAACCGTGATCATGAGAAAGACTTCACCCCGGTTCTTGCCACCGAAATCCTGATCGGATGGTTTCGTTGCCGCCCAGCAAACCTTGCCTTCGGGCCGCTGTGAGGTGAAGGCGCTCCAGTAGCGAAACGCGCCGATGCGTTCCTGCTCCTGAGCCGTCGCCACGCTCGATGCTCCTGCCGCCCCTGCCAGCGCGAGGGCTGCGGCGCAAAGCGTCATGCGGTTCATTCTGTCTCTCCTGCCACTATCGAATCGCGTCGGAATCGGATGCATAATCCGTCCCGCTTCGCAGTTGTTACTGCGGTATGGTTAACAGAAGTTATCCATGCACTCAATTCCCATACATTCCGTTCGATCAATCCCTTGCGAGCGAGTCTTGCCTGCAACGCATCCCGTCGGACCGTGCTCCGCGGGGGCGAGGCAGCGCGTTCACCATATGCGCGTGGACTTCGCGGTTTCTTAAACCGATGGCGGTATGGTCCTGCGCTGAAAGGGATGAGCGATCCCCTTAACGGAAACGCATCCATCCTTCCATGAGCCTGATGCCGGAATAGAGAGTTTTAATCCCGTATCATGTTGTAAACAAAAGGTAAATGACGGCGATTTGCCCAAGAAGTGGACGCCGTTCGCACTTTCATAACACCCCCATGCTTAGGATGGGGCCGTAATCTGATCGAAGGAGATTCGCGATGCGTGGCGTGAGAATTCTGATCCTGGCCAGCGCCTCTGTCGCAGCTATGGCAGCCATGTGGCTGATGCGTGGTGCTATCGAAAGCCGGGCGAACGTGCCTGTGCAGGTCGCTGCACCTGCCCCTGTAGAAAAGCCTGCTGTTGAGGCACCCAAGACCGTCGACATCCTCGTCGCCGCCCGTGACATCCCAATCGGACGCACTCTGTCCGGCGAGGATATCAAGTGGCAGGCGTTCCCGGTCGATGCGGCTTCGGACTACTTCTACCTCAAAGGCGAGGATGAGAATGCCATCGACCTCGTCGTTGGTGCTGCTTCCCGCGCCTCGATGCGCGCCGGTGAGCCACTCTCTACCGAGAAAGTGATCGACCTCAAGGGGTCGGGCGTCATGGCATCGCTGCTCCGCAAAGGAATGCGCGCGGTCGCCGTACCGATCTCGGACGTGACCGGCGCTGGCGGCTTCATTCTGCCCGGCGACTATGTCGACTTGCTGTTGACCCGTCAGATCGCGATCGAAGAGTTCAATCCGACGACCGGCGAGATCGACCGTACCGTCACCCATAACCAGACCGAGACGGTCATGGAGACGGTTCGCGTCCTGGCCATCGACCAACGCCTGAGAGAAAACGGCGGCGAGAGCGGTGCGACCGCCGTGGGGAACACGGCCACCATCGAACTGAACCCTGATCAGGTCGAACTTATCTCGCTGACCCGTCAGATCGCCAAGCAAGAGCGTGGGTTCCTGACTCTGTCGCTTCGCAGTTTCTCTGAACTCGTCGAGGAGTATGGCGAGGACGTGAGCAAGATCATGCCCAAGACCGTCCTTGATTTGCAGGCCTTGGCGCGCGCCAAGATCGAGCACGCTCAGGAGATGCGGGCCATTGCCGAGGATTTCCGCCGCGAACAGGAAACCTACGAACTTGAGCGTCGCAAGCGTGAGGAAGAAGAGCGCCTGCGCCTCGCTGAAGAAGAACGTCAGCGCCAGGCCGAAGACCGCGCTGCGGCCTTGGCCGCACAGCAAAAGACGGTTGATGCCGCCGCTGCTGCGCCGTCGCCGCAACCCGAAGACGAAGGTGTCGTCCTCGTTCGTAATGGTGCGCCGATTGTCGTGCGTACGACCAATCCAGACTCGACTGCCGGGGGGAGCCAATGACCACCCGAATTCATCACCAGAAACGCGTGCCTACCGCATCGGGAGAAACCAGAATGCGCCGTCCCGTAACGACAGCAGCCGCAACGCTGACCGCTATCGGTCTCGCCCTTACGGCGACGTTGCCATCCGTCGCGCAGAACGCCTCTGACGCGCCGCTCGACCTTATCAACCGGGGCGCAGACGTCTCGATCCGCTCCAATGATGCGGGTGCCCCTACGGGCTACTTCGTCGGTGCTGACGGTTCGATCCAGTACGGTGATCCGGCGGCGCAGCCTGCCGCGCCCGGTCCTGCGATGGTCGGCTCCGCGCCAGGTTTCGACGTTTCGTCGGACGTGGTGGGCGACTCTGCGGGTCAGTTTGCCGATGGAATCATCGATACGCCGATGGCCGCCGATGTCTTTGACGCTGCACCTGCGGATAGTCCTGCGGTCACGCTTGATTCTCTTCAGAATGCCTTTTCGAGCGATACATTCTCCAATCCTGCTGCCGTGCAGCCGATGGAGATGAATACGGTCATCGAAGAGGCCGCCATTGATGCAGGGGCACCTGCAGGAGCCTATTACGGCGGTAATTCCGCCGGGTTCGATGTGGGTGCCGGTCTCGTGGAGACCCAGGCCGCATCGGATAGCTATGGCTACGCGCTTCAGAACGGCGTCGTCATGCCGTCGGCCCCGGCAATGCCGGAACCTGTCTACACTCAGGAATACGCGGCACCGCCCGCCATGGAGCAGACGGTTGAGACCTATCAGGTCACCGTGACGCCGCCGCCGGTTCCCGAAGGTCTGGGCCTTGCCCCGCTTGCCCCGGCGATGCCCAGCTATGCCGAGCCGGTCTTCCCGGAAATGGGCTATGGCGAGACGGTCATCGCGGAAACGGTGGTCTCCGTACCGGTGCCGCAGCAGCCGACATTTTCGCAACCTTATGCTGCACCGCCCATGATGGTCGAGCCCATGATGGTTGAGCCAGTGATGGCGCCACCGATGTATTCGGAGCCAGCGCCGGTCTCGATCTCGACCCTGCCGCAGGCACCGGTGATGAACTCCTATGCCAGCCTCGAGCCCGCGCCTTTTGCACCGTCGGGTCGCGATTTCGCGGCGCGCGGTGATGGCTCCTATGGCCCGTCGACGATCAAGGCCACCGGAGAAGGTCCGGCAGCCCAGCAGGCATCGGTCTTTGTTTCGAAATCCACCATCGTGGAACTGCCCGTCGATGCCCATGAGGTCATCGTCGCTGATCCGACGCAGATCCGCGCTGTCCTGCGCACCGCGCGTCAGGTCGTTCTCATCGGCCTGCGGCCCGGTCAGACGGGCGTGACGGTCTTTGACGAGGCTGGCAACCAGATCCTGAGCCTCGATACCAATATCCAATTCGACCTGAGGCCCCTTCGCAAGGCTCTCGCAGAGACCTTCCCCGACGTTCAGATTGAAGTCGAGTCGGTGCTGGGCGAGGTCATCGTCAAGGGAGCGACAGGTGGACCCGCAGAATCGGATGCCATCCGTGATCTCGTTCGCCGGTATCTGTATTCGGCGATGATCGGTGCGGGCGTTGACGTCAAGGCTTCACAAATTGCCTTTGTTGATCGTTTGACGAGCTCAAGCGATGACCAGATCCTCGTCAAGGTCCGTATCGCTGAAATGCGCCGGTCAATCGTCAAGCAATTCGGCGTCGATTTCAGTCTTGCTACCGATGCTGCCCTTACGGCGGCAACGGGTGGAGCCTTCAGTCCTCTCACGGACTTCACCACCATCTCGAATGCCTTCGGCGTGAATGGTACGGCGCTCGGCGGGATTGCCGCCAATATCGCCGGATCGTTCTCAGAGACGAATTTCGGGGCGATGGTCAATGCTTTCGAGCGCCACAACGTCATGCGCATCCTCGCGGAGCCGACCCTGACTGCCGTATCCGGCGAGACGGCCAGCTTCCTCGCGGGTGGTCAGTTCCCATACCCGACATCATCCGATGACGGCCTGGTGGGCTACACGTTCCGGGACTTCGGTGTTGCGCTGGAGTTCACCCCCGTCGTCGTCGGCGATGGTCGCATCAGCCTGACGGTTGCAACGGAAATCTCCGAACTGACGAGTGAAGGCTCGGTCACGACCGGCGGTATCCAGGAAATCACGATCCCCGGCATTTCGGTGCGCCGTGCCAATACCACGGTCGAACTGCCCTCGGGCGGAACGATGTCCATCGCCGGAATGCTGCTCCAGCGTGACTCCGCGTCCCATGCCGGTCTGCCTGGCCTGAAGAACGTACCGATCATCGGACAACTGCTTTCCTCTACCGACTACCAGAAGCAGGAAACAGAACTGGTGATCCTCGTGACGCCTTATGTCGTCAAGCCGGGTCAGGAAAAGGATTTCCGCCTGCCGACCGATGGCTTCGCGCCGGCAAGTGACTTCGACATGTACGTGCTTGGACGCCTTCACAAGGTCTATGGCGCGGGCGACCCGAACATGGCCAGCGCGCGCGAAGCGCTCAAAGCCCCCTTCGGCTTTATCCTAGAATAAGAGGGCACGAGAAATGAGAAACCCAGTGAAAACCGTCCATGCCCATCCGGGCCGCTCCATCGCGATCCTTGCCGCTCTCGCCGCGCTTCAGGGCTGTGCTCCACCTCAGCAGAACGTGTTCAACGATCCCTTCGAGCAGTACGAACTCGGCAAGGTCTACGATTGTGGGGATATTCAGGTGCCTGATTTTCGCCTGAACCATGAGAATTCGGCCACTCCCGGCTTCGGGTGTGCGCATCAGAGCAACATGACGGTGATGATCTCCGATCCTGCGGACCTCGTGCGTCCTCGCGCGATGACACCAGCTGACGAGAAGGCCCGTTTCCGCGTGATCAACGCCTATCGTGAAGGCGATGACACCACTGCCGCACCGACTGCGCGCGGTACGAGAGAATTGATCGACTGATCCTATCGAAGAAGGAGTTTGCCCATGTCGTCTGCGGCACAAGATACCGGGTTCGAGGATCAGGGGTTTTCGGGTCCGATCGAGACCCTCATTCCCCGGATCGATATTGAATCGTTCTGCACTACCGGCCCAATGGCCACGGCGATCCAGGAATCCGCCTACGACCGCCGGATGGCTCGTACCTCTATCGCCGTGGCGATGGGCGGCACGAAGCGTGCCGTCGAGATCTACGAAGAATCCGCAACGCCTCATCTTCTCATCGTCGAGACGAACGAGACGGGGCTGGAAGTCTTCGACGAACTCGAAGGTCTGGCTGGCGTCTGCGATCCCGATACCAAGGTGATCGTGTGCGGCCCGTCGAACGACGTGACGCTCTATCGCGAACTGAAGCGGCAGGGTGTGGACGAATATATCGTCTCTCCGGCGGCCCCGATCCAGATCATCGAGGCCATCGCGACCGTCTTTGCCGAACCGGGCGAGGCTCCAATGGCCCGCACGATCGGCTTTGTCGGTGTGAAGGGCGGCGCGGGTGCCTCCACGCTTGCCCATAACGCAGCGTGGAAGATTTCGCGCGTTGAGGAAAAAGAGGTCATGCTCGTCGATATGGACGTGCAGTTCGGAACCGCTGGCCTCGACTTCAACCGCGAGTCGACCCGGACCGTTCTCGATGCGCTGACCGGCGCGGATGAGCTGGATGATGTGAAGCTCCAGCGTCTGCTGATCGAATACGACGACTATCTTTCGATCCTCGCTGCCCCCTCCTCTCTGGAGGTCGAGACCGAGTTCGACGAGAACAACGTCATCGACATGATTCAGACGATCCGCGCGGCGACCGATTACGCGGTCTTCGATTTTCCACATATCTGGTCGCCCTGGATTCAGCGATCAATCATGCAGATGGAAGAGATTGTGCTGGTCGCGACGCCGGAACTGGCAAGCCTTCGCAACTTGAAGGCATTCCATGACTTGATGATGGCGCGCCGGCCCAACGACAATCCGCCGCGCATCGTTCTCAATCATGTCGGTGTTCCGAAGCGCCCTGAAATCGCGGCGGAGGATGTCGCCGATATCATCGGGCGCGATGTCGATCTGATCATCCCCTACGATCCCACACTGTTCGGTGAGGCATCGAACAACGGTCAGATGATCGAAGAGGTCAACGTCAAGCACGAAGCGGTGGCGAACCTGACCGAGCTTTGCAACACGCTTACCGCCAGCCGAACGTCGCTCAAGAAAGCCGGTCGCGGCAAGGGTGCCGACAAGCGTAAGGGCCTCGATCTCGGAAAGTTTGTGTCGATGCTGAAGAAAAAGAAGAAGAAGGTCAAAGCTACGCCCGAGTTGGCAGACGAAGCATAGCCTCTGATCCCTGAAGATACCGGACGCGCCGTTCCGCGCGTCCGGCTCCGGCCTTTGGCCCCCGAGCAGAAGTTCACGGCGGAAACACAGAAATGTTCAGCAAACGCACGAACGATCCTTCCTCCGGCCCCCAGGCCGATGGTGCCGGCCTGCCAGCGACGGCACCGGACGCACCCTCGCGCCCCCTCGGCGCGCGCAAGGCTCCGCCACCACCTCCGCCCCGTCCGGGTGCTGCGGGTGGGTCGCGTCCGACGCCCAACGTCAAACAGAAGCCAACCGATGCCCTGAACGTCGACCTGTCACAGTCCAAAGCCCCGCCAAGGCCTGGTGCGCCCCGTAAGTCTCTGGTCGAGAGTGCCACCGAAGAACAAATTGGCATAAAGATGGCTGAGGCCCGCAAACTGGCCGAGGACAAGCAGGTGCCCGCCGACCTCAATCGCGGCACGCCGCGCAAGACAGGAACGGAAGGCCGGACCGAAAAGCCTAAAGCTGTCGAGGATCTTCGCGAAAAGGGCGAAAGCGGTTTCGGGGCGAGCAAAAACCGCAACAAATCCAAGAAGGTCGAGCAGGAGAAGGCTCCGCCTCCCAAGATGGATGGCGACCGCCAGTTCACCCACGACCAAGCCTATTACGACCTCAAGGCTGAAATCTTCGCGACCCTGATCGATGCGATGGATATGAGCCGTATCGTCGCGCTGGCCCGTGCCGAGGCCGAAGGCGAGATCACGCAGATCGTCAATGAGATCATTGGTGTGAAGGGTCACATCATGTCGATCTCTGAGCAAAAGCGGCTCGTGGAGGATATCTGTGACGACGTGTTGGGCTATGGTCCGCTGGAGCCGCTGCTGGCCCGCGATGACATTGCCGATATAATGGTCAACGGGGCCGAGCAGGTCTTCATCGAGGTGAACGGCAAGATCGAGCTGACCAATATCCGCTTCAAGGATAACAACCAGCTTCTCGAAATCTGCCAGCGTATGGTGCAGAAGGTCGGACGCCGCGTCGATGAGAGCTCGCCCATCTGTGATGCGCGCTTGCTCGACGGCTCTCGTGTGAACGTCATTGCGCCGCCACTGGCCATCGACGGCGCGACGCTCACCATTCGAAAGTTTAAGAAAGACAAGCTCAAGATGAGCGACCTGATCAATTTCGGGGCGCTGACGCCGGAGGCTGCGAAGGTAATCCAGATCGCCGCCGCCTGCCGCTGCAACATCTTGATCTCCGGCGGTACGGGTTCGGGTAAGACCACGCTGCTCAACTGTCTGTCCGGTTTTGCGGGCGACGACGAGCGCATCATCACCTGTGAAGACTCGGCGGAACTGCAACTACAGCAGCCGCATGTGGTGCGGCTGGAAACGCGCCCTCCAAAACTGGAGGGTGGCGGCGAAGTCAGTATGCGTGATCTCGTCAAGAACTGCCTGCGTATGCGTCCTGAGCGGATCATCGTGGGTGAGGTGCGTGGCCCGGAAGCCTTCGATTTGCTTCAGGCCATGAACACCGGTCACGACGGCTCAATGGGTACGCTCCACGCCAACACCCCGCGCGAGGGGCTCAGCCGTGTGGAGTCGATGATCACGATGGGGGGCTTCTCGCTGCCCTCGAAGACGATCCGCGAGATGATGTGTGCTGCTATCAACGTAGTCGTGCAGGCCCAGCGTTTGCGCGACGGTTCGCGCCGGATTACCCATATCTCCGAGGTTCTGGGGATGGAGGGCGACACCGTCGTGACGCAGGATCTGGTCCGCTATAAAATTACGGGCGAAGACAAGGACGGCAAGCTGATCGGCAAGCACGTCTCGACCGGCATTGGCCAACCCGCGTTCTGGGAACGGGCGCGCAGCTACAACATGGATGTTGAGTTGCAGGATGCTCTGGCATCGATGGACGAGGATTCGTCCTGACGGAATTTCCTTTCCTTCGGGAAAGGGGGCGACTTCGAGGTCGGCAGATACAGCGAATGGTTCCGTCCGCCCGAACAGGGTGCGATCCGGCGCTTCCCTGTTCGGCTCGCCTATACGGAATGTCAGGCAATGACCGCTAGACTGGCGGCGAGCGCCTGAAGAGGAGACGGATACATGTTCGAGGCCATCAGTACGGCATTGGGTTCGACCGCAACCATCTACCTGACGGGGGGGCTGGCCTTTCTTTCTGTCTATGGTTTCATGTATGCCGCTTTCGGGATGCAGACCGCCACGAGCGGCCTATCGCGCCTGAACATCCGCACCGAGAAGGATGCCAAGGGCAAGAAGAACGTCACCGACAGGCGCAAGGAAATTCAGGATCAGCTCCGCAAGCAGGAGGAGCAGACTCGGAAGAACAATAAAGCGTCGCTCGAAATAATGCTGACGCGGGCGCGGATGGAAATTTCGCCGCTAAAACTGCGCGCGATCTTCGGGCTTATCGGTGCCGCAATCGTCTTCCTGCTCAATACGAAGGGCGTTCCGCTTCTCTTTGCTCTCGGTGTGTTGCCGATCTTTATCTTCATCTTGCCGCCGAAATTCGTGAAATTCCGGATCAATCGGATTCACAAGAAATTCATCGCGTTCTTCCCTGACGCCATCGACGTTCTGGTGCGTGGTGTGCGGACCGGCCTGCCGGTGGGCGAGGGGATGCGTCTTGTGGCGCGGGAGATGCCCGAGCCGGTGGCGACGGAATTCAAGCTTCTGACCGATGCGACTGCGGTCGGTGTCACGCTGGAAGATGCGCTACAGCGTATGTTCAACCGGATGCCACTGCCCGAGGTGAACTTCTTCAACATCGTGTTGACGATCCAGAAGCAGACCGGCGGTAACTTGTCGGAAGCTTTGGGCAACTTGTCGACTACCCTGCGCGACCGCAAGAAGCTGAAACTCAAGATCAAGGCGCTGTCGTCCGAGGCCAAGGCTTCGGCGATGATTATCGGCTCGCTGCCCTTCGTCCTCGCCTGCGTCCTCTATGCGGTTGCCCCGGACTATCTCGGCCTGCTGTTCACGACTGAGAAGGGCAACATGATGCTTGCGGGCGGCGCCTTCTGGATGAGCATCGGTGTCTTCGCGATGTACTCCATGATCGATATCGAAATCTGAGCGACGGGAAACAGGACCATGAGCGCTATCCTTCAGGCCGTTGGCCTCGACTTCTCGACCCTCGCGCAGATCTTCGCGGGTCTGGCTACTTTCCTCGCCGTCGTGGCGTTCCTGCCCCAGTCGGGGCCGGGCAAGGTGCTGCAATCGCGTATGCTTCAGGTCAAGGACCGGAAGGAAGCGATGAAGGCCCGCATGAAGGTCGAGGACAAGAAAAAGAAGAAGGGCCAGATCGACGACGGCACGATCAAGGTCATGCGGAACACCATCGAAAAGTTCCGTATGCAGGACATGATGGACAATACCGAGCTGCGCATGAAGCTCGCGCAGGCGGGCTTTCGTGGCCCCAAAGCTCCTATCGTCTTCCTGTTTTTTCGCCTCGTCGCACCGTTCCTGATGGGCATCGGTGCCCTGGTCTATTTCGGCATATTCTACGCCGGACCGTTCGACAGCACGCGCCACCCGATGATCGCCGTGATCGTGATGCTGGTTGGCTACGCCTTGCCGAATATCATCCTCAAGAACATGACCCAGAAGCGCACCGTCAAACTTCAGCGCGCCTTTCCCGATGCGCTCGACCTGACCGTGATCTGCGTGGAATCCGGGATGTCGATCGAAAAGTCATTCCATAAGGTCGCCGAGGAGATCGCGCAGCAGGGGCCAGAACTGGCGAGCGAGATCGCGCTCACCAATGCCGAACTGGCTTATATGGGGGACCGCGCATCGGCCTATGAGAACTTTGCGCGTCGCACGGGATTGCAGGCCGTGAAAGCCCTGACCAGCGCCTTGATTCAGGCCGAGCGCTACGGGACGCCAATCGCGTCGGCCTTGCGCGTCCTCTCTGAAGAAAGCCGGGGCGAGCGCATGTCTATCGCCGAACGCAAGGCGGCTGCTCTGCCCGCCAAGTTGACCGTACCGATGATCGTGTTCTTCCTGCCGGTGCTGTTCATCGTGATTATCGGCCCGGCGGCCATTCAGGTGATGGCGGGCTGAGACCGGTCGTCGGAGAGAGCGAAAACCTCCGCAAAGGCCGCATCGCCCTTGCGGGAGAAGATTACCGCGCGCGTTCCGGGTTCGCGTCTGGCCCAGCCGATATCCTCGAAGCGGGTCAGAAATGCGCGCCCGAGGCTGCCCGCCAGATGCGAGCGTCGTTCGCTCCAGTCGAGACATTCGCGGCATAGCGGCGACCGGCGAGCCATTAAGGCATCGAGATCGATGCCGAAGCCGATGACGAAATCGCGCCCGCTCTCCGAGAGATCGAGGCCGGTATCGCTGACCCCAAGAAGCCGCTGCTGTGCCATTGAATCGAACAGGCGGGTGCCCATATCGCCCGCGAGATGGTTGTAACAGACCCGCGCTTTGCGCAGCGCAGGGTCTTTCGGTCCCGTCCGGGTGCGCAGGTGACCGGATCGCGCGGCAAGGCTCATGAGTCCTTCGAGAGCCCGCGCCACATCGTCATTGGCCAGTGAAAAATACTTGTGTCGTCCCTGTTTTGTCGGGGCGAGCAGGCCAGCATCGTTCAGCTTCGCAAGATGCGCGCTGGCGGTCTGCTTGGTCACGCCTGCTTCGGCGGCGAGTTCCGTCGCGGTCAGGGCCTTGCCGCTGAGCAGGGCTGTCAGGATGTTCGCCCGTGCCGGTTCGCCGATCAGGCCCGCGATGCGAGAGATATCCGGTCCTTCTTTCATAGTTCGACAGTAGCCGAACCATTCGACGCAGACAATATGCGAAGGTCTCCCTAGTTGAAATATGGGAGATGACCATGACCGACACGACATTTAGCCTCGTCAGAAATTCGCTCGCCGCGCCTGTAAGACGCTGGCGCACACGCAGGCAACTCGGTCAGATCATCGACGATTCGGGGCGGCTGGCCGATATTGGCATCAGCCGTCGAGAAGCTCTTGCCGAAATCCGCAAGCCGTTCTGGGAGATTTGAATGGCGAAGCGTGCGCGGCGTTACCGACGCACCTGTTCCGCAAGAACTTGCAGGCCGGAGACGAAGTTTTCCCGAATCGCGCTGGGCAGGCTGTCGAGCATCCGCTGCTCAGCATCCATCACCTTCGGCTCCACTGCCTCCAGTGCTCGCGCACCCTTGTCGGTGATCGTTACGAGATTCGCACGCTGGTCTGCCTCGGTTCGTTTCGAGATGGTCAACCCGCGCTTGCCCATGCGATTCAGCATGTCGGCCAGCGTACTCCGGTCGATCCCGGTACGGCGCACGAGGTCTGACTGCGTAACAGCCGTATCTGCTTTCAGGGACAGCAGAACGGTATATTGGCGGGGTGTCAGGCCATAAGCGCGCAATGCCTGTGCAATCACATCGGCTGCCCGCTGGTGGGCGCGATGCAGCAGATGTGCGGGCGAAGAATCCAAGGAGTAGAGAGGACGTCGGCCGCCCTTTCGAGTAGTATCGTTTTCGACCAAGCCAGCCATCGTGGCCCCCACAACGTTAACAAATCACTTTGCGTAGTCCCAAATTAGGACAGGTGTGACACGATTGCGAGAATAATATCGCCTTACTGACGAATTATGAGTTTCGATACGGTGAGTTGAGGGAATAGAACAACAAATTAGAACAAAAATAGATCATTAATAGTTCAGATAGGGATCATCCATCGTCGGCATATCCGCGCGTATCGGCATATCCGTTCAGCGAGAAGCCAACCTGCCGCTCGTTACCTTGCTCGGTAAGGTAGGTCAGGACGATCCTGTTGCGCCGTTGCATCGGTTTCCAAAGTCCGTCCGTGACGACACTGGGCGCAACCTGAATTGCCGAACCAACAGTGCTCTCCACCCTGCGCCAGCCATCGGCGGGTCCGAGCGTGACCACGACCCGTCCGTCTAGCGAAATCTCGATTGCCGCGCCGTTACGCACCGGTTCGCGCAGGAATACCAGCAGCCGGTCATCCCCCGAGGGCGGCTCGACGAAGGCCAGCGTATCGCCATCTGCCGACTTGACCCCCAGCACGCATCCCGCCATGGGCGCGCAAAAGGCCCGCCAATCCCCGAATTTCACCGCCTCCTGTGCGGTTGCGGACGTCGTGAGCATGAGAGGCAGGAAGGCGAGGATACGGAACGGCATGGCGCATCTTTACACTGCCAACCATGGCAGGCGCATGGCAAGATTGGCAAATACAGTAACTTCGCCATACCTTGTCCCGTCGACGCGGTCCTGTAGATTGGCGTCCTCACCAGAACAGGGCGGTTCCATGCAAAGATTCCTCACGATTAACCGACGTAGCTTGCTCGCCATGACCGGCGCGACTGTTCTGAGCGCCTGTGCGCGCGACCGCTTCAAGACGGAGCCGGTAGTTCTAGGCGGTGCGAGTGTGTCGCCGGACATGACGATCATGCAGGCCATCGAGGCCTCTGCTAATCACCAGCGACTTGCGGCTGCGTTGACGAAATCGGGCCTCGCCGAAGCGCTCGCTGGCCCCGGCCCCTTCACCCTGCTCGCCCCCACCGATGCCGCTTTTGCTAAGATCAGGCCCAAATCTGAAGGCGCGCGGGTCAGTGGCGACCCGGATATCCTGAAGCGCACTCTGCGAGGCCATATCTTCCCCGCAAAGGTGTCGAGTGAGGATATCATCGCCGGTGTCGACGCCGGAACCGGCGAAACGCGGGTGATGGGTTTGAATGGTGCCCCGGTGGCGTTTGCGATAGAGGAGGGCGCAACCCGCGTCTATGACACGCACGGACGGCGCGCTTTACTCGGACCGGTCGATGCCATTGCCACGAACGGTCTGATCCATGTGATCGACGAAGTCCTGCTGCTTCCTGCCGACGAGGAGGATGAGGCGGACAAAGTCTCCCCATGATGACTCTTCCTGATTTCCGGCTGGAAACCCATTTCTCGAAATGGGAGTTCAAGGCGCGTCATCACCTGACGGCCTCGGATGCCGAGAGCATTTCCCTGCGCGATTTGCTGGCCATGGCCAGCCCGGAAGACCGTGAGGCGTTCGAGGGGATGACGCTCGGATATACCGAGACATGGGGTGCGCCGGACCTGCGCGAGCAGATCGGGGTGACTTACGCGGGGCAGGGCGCGGAGAACGTGCTGTGCTTTGCCGGAGCGAGCGAAGGCATCTTTGCGGCGAACTCTGTGCTGCTGGACCGCGACAGCCACGCTATTGTCGTCACGCCGAACTACCAGTCGCACGAGACGTTGCCGGTAACACTCTGCGAAGCCACCGGAGTGCCGCTAGACCCGGAAGACGGATGGTCACTCGATATCGACCGGGTGGCGGCGGCGATCCGGCCCAATACGAAGCTGATGACGATCAACTTTCCGCATAATCCGACGGGGGCGATCCTGTCGCTGGAACGCTATGAGGCGTTGATTGCGCTCTGCCGGAAGCATGGCATCTGGATATTGCACGACGAGATTTTCAACGGACTGGGGCCGAGCGGGACGGCGCATCTGCCCTTCGTCGCCGATCTCTACGAGCGTGGACTGAGCCTGAACGTCATGTCGAAATCCTACGGCCTGCCGGGGTTGCGGATCGGCTGGATCGCGTCGCAGGACCGGGAGGTGTTGTCCGCGATGGAGCGGATGAAGCACTACCTCTCGATCTGCAATTCCGGCCCGAGCGAGCGCCTGACGATGATCGCGCTGGCCAATCGCGAGACCCTGCTGGCCCGCAACTGCGCTATCGTCGACGAGAACCTGCCGAAATGGGAAGCCTTCTTCGCGCGGCATCCGGATCTGTTCGATTGGCGGCGCCCCGATGGTTCCTGCATGGCCTTCCCGCGCTATCTGGGCGAAGAGGGCGTGGAGGAATTCTGTCGGTCCATGGTGGAGGAGAGCGGTGTCCTGTTGCTGCCCAGCACGATCTATTCATCGGAACTCGGCCCCACACCCACCGACCGTTTTCGCCTCGGGCTGGGACGCAAGGGGCTGGATGAAGGGCTGGCGGCGATGGATGCTCATGTGATGCGGAACCGACGATAAGGGTGTTCGCGTTCTTGGCGCTTGAGCCAGAGCCTTCTTGCAGGTAGCGCAGCACCTAACACTATGCGCTGCTCCGGAAGCCGATGCCCATGACTCCCGATCTGTCTCGTCTGCTCCGTCCCCGTTCCATTGCCGTCTTCGGAGGCGGCTGGGGTGCCAACGTCGTCGAGCAACTCGTCAAGGCACGGTTTGCGGGTGACGTCTGGCCCGTCCACCCCGCCCGCGAAACGGTTGCGGGCCTGCGCGCATATCCCTCTCTCGCCGATCTTCCTGCGCCCCCGGATGCAGCATGGATCGGCGTCAACCGGGACGCCACCATCGATATCGTCCGCGACCTCGCCGCCAACGGCGCAGGGGGCGCGGTCTGTTTCGCCTCGGGCTTTCAGGAGTCGGCGGATGGCTCGGACCGTAATGCCGCCCTGCTGGCGGCGGCGGGGAACATGCCGATCATCGGCCCTAATTGCTATGGTCTCATCAACTATCTCGACGGCGCGACTCTCTGGCCCGATCAGCATGGCGGGCGGCGGGTCGAGCGCGGAGTGGCTATCCTCACCCAATCGTCGAACATCGCCATCAACCTGTCCATGCAGCGGCGTGGCCTGCCCATCGCCTATATGATGACTGCCGGAAATCAGGCCCAGATCGGCCTCGCCGAGATGGCTCGAGCGCTGCTGGAGGATGACCGCGTCACCGCCATCGGCCTGCATATCGAAGGCGTCGGCGACCCCGTCGCCTTCGAGGCCCTCGCCCTTGCCGCCCGCAAGCGGCGCATCCCCATCGTTGCGCTGAAGGTCGGCACTTCCGAACAGGCACAGATCGCGACCATCTCGCATACTGCTTCGCTGGCAGGGTCAGAGGCGGGAAGCCGCGCCTTCTTCGCCCGTATCGGTATCCCGCTCGTATCGGGCCTGCCCGAACTGGTCGAGGCGCTCAAGCTGCTGCATGTCCACGCGCCCCTCGCCGGACGCCGCATCCTGTCGATGAGCTGTTCAGGCGGCGAAGCCTCCCTTGTCGCCGATACCACCGCGCATTATGACCTCGACTTCCCGCCCTATACCAAGGCGCAAAGCGAGGCCGTCTCCGCGACTCTCAACCCGCTGGTCACAGTCGCCAACCCGCTGGATTATCACACGTTCATCTGGGGCGATGAAGCTGCGATGACCGACACCTTCGCCGCCGCCATGGCCCCCGGCTTCGATCTCTCGATGCTGATACTCGACTTTCCCCGCACCGACCGTTGCTCCGACGAAAGCTGGAACCCTGCCGTCACCGCCATCGGCGCAGCCGCGCAGCGGACCGGCCATCCGGCGGCAGTTGTCGCCTCCCTTGGCGAACTCCTTCCCGAAGACCGGTGCGACGCCTTCGCTGCAACGGGCATCGCACCCCTATGCGGCATTGATGAAGCCCTCGCCGCCGCCGATGCCTCCGCCTGCATCGCCGAAAGCTGGGCGCGCTCCGCCCCTGCGCCGACCATCCTCGCCCGCCACATCGAAGGCAAATTGATCCTGCTGGACGAGGCCACCGCCAAAGCAAGATTGGCTGAGGCAGGCGTCCCCGTTCCCCCCGGCCACGCCGCCACGAACCTGAGCGACGCAATCGAGGCCGCGACCCATCTCGGGTTCCCGCTTGCCATTAAGGGCATGGGCATCGCCCACAAGACCGAAGAGAATGCCGTCTTCCTGAATGTCTCGGATGCCGGCGCGGTACAGACGATCAACTTGGACCTGCTGAAACGCTGCGATTCCGTGCTCATCGAGACGATGATCTCCGGTGGTCTGGTCGAGTTGATCGTCGGCATCACCCGCGACCCCGTCTACGGCCCGATGCTGACCATCGGAGCCGGGGGCGTGATGGCCGAACTGCTGACCGACACCGCGACTCTCTTACTGCCCGTCACACCTCCCGAAATTGCGGAGGCTCTTGCCTCCCTCAAGATCGCCAAACTCCTGAACGGCTGGCGCGGCAAGCCTCCCGCCGACACGGCGGCAGCCATAGATGCCATCTTGGCCATCGCCCGCTTCGCCCAAACCAATGCCGATACACTCGAAGAACTGGACGTGAACCCGCTTATCGTGTGCGAAGAGGGGGCTTGGGCTGCCGACGCACTCATCCGAATGAGGACCGAATGACTGATTCCCCCATCCGCACCCACCGCGAAGGTGGTATTCTCGAAGTCACCCTCGACCGCCCAAAGGCGAACGCCATCGACCTGCAAACCTCGCGCGTCATGGGCGAGACCTTCGCGGCCTTCCGCGACGATCCTGAGTTGCGCGTGGCCATTTTTACCGGCGCAGGCGAGAAATTCTTCTGCCCCGGCTGGGACTTGAAAGCCGCTGCCGACGGCGATGCGGTAGACGGGGATTACGGCGTCGGGGGCTTCGGGGGCCTTCAGGAATTGCGCGGAATGAATAAGCCCGTCATCGCCGCCGTGAATGGCATCTGCTGCGGTGGGGGGCTGGAACTGGCGCTCTCCGCCGACATCATCCTCGCGGCAGATCATGCCAGCTTTGCCCTGCCCGAAATCCGCTCCGGCACAGTGGCCGATGCGGCCAGCGTCAAGCTGCCGAAACGCATCCCCTATCATATCGCCATGGAAATGCTGTTCACGGGCCGCTGGATCGACGCAGAAGAAGCTCATCGCTGGGGTATGATCAACGCCCTCCATCCTGGCTCGGGGCTGATGGAGGCGGCATGGGAAATGGCCCGACTGCTGGAATCCGGTCCTCCCCTCGTCTACGCCGCCATCAAGGAAATCGTCCGCGATGCCGAGGACAGCACCTTTCAGGACGCCATGAACCGCATCACGAAGCGCCAACTCCCGAGCGTCGACACCCTCTATGGCTCCGAAGACAATCTGGAGGGTGCCAAAGCCTTCGCTGAAAAGCGCGATCCGGTCTGGAAGGGACGATGACGCCGTGGCCCGAATGGGTTGTGGCAGGTGCAGACCGGGCTTCCCTGTGATTTGGATATAATACAACTTTTGCGTGATAGACGTCGCTGTGCATCTTCCGTAGGGTCTCAGAAAACCGGGAGGCGGGCATGAAAATCGATGGGGTGGCGTGGAGGCCGATCTGGGCGGGGGATGATGGCGAGACGGTCGGAATCATTGATCAGACGCGATTGCCTTTCCGATTCGAGACGAAGCGCCTAGCGCAGATGGAAGAGGCGGCGGAAGCGATCAAAGTGATGCGCGTCCGGGGCGCGCCGTTGATCGGGGTGACGGCGGCCTATGGCATGGCGTTGGCCCTGCGGGACGATCCGTCGGATGTGGCGTTGGGCGCGGCCTATGAAACTCTCCACGCGACCCGGCCCACGGCCATCAACCTCCGCTGGGCGCTCGACCGGATGCGCGGAGTGCTTTTGCCTTTGCCCGAAGCGGAGCGGTTCGCCCGCGCATGGGCGCTGGCAGCGGAGATGGCCGACGAGGATGTCGAGATCAACCGCCGGATCGGGGAGCATGGTTTTGGCCTGCTGCGCGAGATTGCCGACCGGAAGGGCCGTGTCAACGTGCTGACCCATTGTAATGCGGGCTGGCTGGCGACGGTGGACTGGGGGACGGCAACCTCGCCGATCTATCAGGCGCATGACGCGGGGATCGATGTGCATGTCTGGGTGGATGAGACTAGGCCCCGCAATCAGGGCGGCTTCCTGACCGCGTGGGAACTGAACGGCCATGGTGTGCCGCATAGCGTGATAGTGGACAATGCTGGCGGGCATCTGATGCAGCATGGCGAGGTCGATCTGTGTTTCGTCGGCACCGACCGCACCACTGCGACGGGGGATGTGTGCAACAAGATCGGCACGTATCTGAAGGCTTTGGCGGCGGCGGATAATGGGGTGCCGTTCTATGTGTGTCTGCCGACGCCGACGATTGACTGGCGGGTGCGGGATGGCGTGGCGGAAATCCCCATCGAGAATCGCGCACCGGAGGAGGTGACGGAGATCGACGGGGCACTTGCGGATGGTGAGGTGGCGCGGGTGCGGATCGCCTCGCCCGGATCACCTGCGGCCAATCCGGCCTTCGATGTGACTCCGGCGCGGCTGGTGACGGGTCTTGTGACGGAGCAGGGGATCGTGGAGGCGAGCGAAACGGGGCTGGCTACGATCCGTCCGAAAACGGCATCAAACGCGATCATGCTTTCGTGATCGTCCTGAAATGAACCGCGTGCGGTGTGGAACACGGCTTCGGGCTGGCTATAATGATATCAATTCAATCAATTTGGAGGAACCCAATGCGCGCCCTTGCCCTTACGAGTTTCCTCGCCGCCGCGATCCTGGCAGTCCCCGCGACGGCAGAGGAAGGCATGATCTTCAAGACGGCTTCCACCGATGTCGCCGAAACCGTCGAGGCTTTCACGTCCATTCTGGCCAAGAAAGGCGCGACCGTCTTTGCGGTCATCGAACATCACAACGGTGCGGCCAGCGTTGATCTGGAGATGAAGCCGAATACAGTGGTCGTTTTCGGTAACCCGAAGATGGGGACGCCGCTGATGCAGGCATCGCCGACCATCGGTCTCGACTTGCCGCTGCGCGTAGTTTTCTACGAAGACGAGGATGGCAAGACGCAGATCGTCTATCATGATCTGGACGCGATTGCGAAAGAACATGGGGTGCCCAACGATCATCCCGCTTTGATGAAAGCCAAAGGCGCGATCAGGAACCTGACGGACGCCGTCGCGAAGTAGCATCGGTGTTGCCGGGGCGCGCGCAGGGGCCTATGTCTTGGGATATGAGCGAACCTGCCCCCCCCCGTCTGCGCCATCCTGAAAAAGCGCATCGCGTTGACAACGCCTCCGCCCCCCGTCCCGAATGGATTCGGGTGCGCGCACCCTCATCGCCGGGCTATTTCGCAACCCGCGAGATCGTGCGTGAGCACGGCCTGACGACGGTGTGTCAGGAGGCAGGCTGCCCAAACGCTGGCGAGTGCTGGGCGCAGGGCCATGCGACCTTCATGGTTATGGGCGATACCTGCACCCGCGCGTGCAGTTTTTGCAATGTCGCGACGGGCAAGCCCGAAGCGCTCGACCCGTTCGAACCGGCCAAGGTTGCCGATGCGGTGGCCAAGCTGGGATTGTCGCATGTGGTCGTGACTTCGGTGGACCGGGACGATCTCGACGATGGCGGGGCGGATCACATCGCCCGGACCATCCGCGCGATACGGCGCAAGCGACCCGAAACGACCATCGAGGTGCTGACCCCGGACTTCCTGCGCAAAGACGGCGCTATGGAGGTGGTGGTCGAGGCGAGGCCCGATGTTTTCAATCATAATCTGGAAACGGTGCCGGGTCTCTATCCGGCAGTGCGTCCCGGTGCGCGGTATTTCCACTCGCTGCGCCTGCTTCAGCAGGTGAAGGAACTGGACCCGTCGATCTTCACAAAATCAGGGATCATGGTGGGCTTGGGCGAAGAGCGGGTGGCCGTTCAACAGGTCATGGACGACCTCCGCTCGGCGGATGTGGATTTCTTGACAATCGGGCAATACCTGCAACCGACCAAGAAGCATCATGCTGTCGTGCGTTATACGACGCCTGAAGAATTCGCAGCCTATGAGAAGGCGGCATATGCCAAGGGCTTCCTGATGGTTTCCGCTTCGCCCCTAACGCGATCATCCTATCACGCGGGCGAGGATTTCCGCGCTTTGCGGGATGCGCGGATCGCCGCTGGGGCCTAGATTACCGTGCCCGATCACCACGCAGAAGGGCGACCCCGATGGTCAGAGTGGCGAGAACGGTCGCCGTGATCCCGAGCGTCGGGGCGGTGCCAAGCTCAGCCGCTTGCGTGAAGAAGACGCTCAATAGAAACGCGACGATGAGCATGGTGGCGAGGCGGTCGTCGCTAACCTGCGGTGAGGGTGTGTTCCATGCGCTTGGGCGAAGGCTCGTATAGCGGATCGCGACTGCGCGTGCATCCATAGGCGAACATCGATAAATGCCCTTGCCGCGGTTCTTGCGATAGCGGCGAAGCGAGCGATGGAACGCTTTCAAAGCCATGCCTGAATGACTGACTTTGAGCGACCAGTCGATGCGCTCTCCGGGGCGACAAAGACCGCGCTCCGAAAGTCCACTGTGATGCGATTCAGTGTCAGAGCGCGCAAACATACGCACGAGTCCCGGTTCGTCGGGATTGGAAAGACAATAGATGGTATCCGACATGGCGGAACCTCGTTCGTTGGTTCTTCTGTAATGTCTTTCATATTGGCGCCATGGGTTTAGCGTGTAGTTAAATACGCGATACATTTATCCATTATACATCCGCGCCAAGTTGTTCCGGTGCTTCGTGATCGATTTTATTGTTTAAATTTGTTCTATTCTGCGTTGCAGGTTCGGTGGCGCGGGCAATGATACCTTTGTCTATCGCGCTGATCGCAATGTCGATGAAACTGATTTCTATTCCGGTGGTTCCGGGAACGAACGTCTCGTCCTGCGCCTGAACGCCGATGAGGCATCGGACGCCGGGATTCAGGCCGATATCGCTGCCTTCGAGGATTTCCTTGCGGCGGGCGGTGGGGGCAACTTTACTTTCGACAGCCTCGGACTGACGGCGAATGGCATCAAGCGCCTGACCGTACGCGCGCCGGAGGCTCCTCCCACGAACGAAGCGCCGATCGTCAGCGGCCCAGTCGATCTTGGCGGGAGCGATGAGAACACTGAAACCCTGTGTCATGGGCGCGCAATCGGTTGCCGCACGGTTGTCCGAAGCCTATTGTCCCCTCGCTAAAGCAAATTGTATTCAAATTGGATCGGCTTTCGCTGCCTCTCACCTGACGGCCCAAACGCGAAACCCGATGCCCTGTTCAGGCCGAATGCAAATTGCTCTGAACGCGGGAGAGGATCGAGACGGATGGCGGACAAGAAGAAACGCGCCCTGTTCGAGGAGGCGACCACGAGCCAGAGCACGGTCGCGGCTCCGGTCGTGACCCCGGATCGCAGCCGGCATCGCATCGCCATGTGGCAGTTTGCGATCGCAGGGCTCGTCGTTCTGATGATCGTCATCGGCGGGCTGACGCGCCTGACCGACAGCGGCCTCTCCATCACGGAATGGAATCTCGTCACCGGCATCCTGCCCCCGCTTTCCCCGGAGGGCTGGGCATCGGAATTCGCCAAATATCAGAAAATTCCCGAATTCACCGAGATGAACTACGACATGGTCATGGCGGAGTTCAAACGGATCTATTGGTGGGAATGGGCGCATCGCTTTCTCGGGCGGGTCATCGGATTGGCCTATCTGATCCCGCTGATGGTCTTTCTAGCGCGCAAAGTGGTTCCCGCAGGATGGACCGGCAGGTTGGTGGTGCCGGGCGTGCTGATCCTGTTGCAAGGGGTCGTGGGCTGGTGGATGGTGTCGTCGGGCCTGACCGAGCGGGTCGACGTCGCCCCATATCGCCTTGCCGTTCATCTGGGGCTGGCATTTGTGATTCTGGGGCTGCTCGTCTGGCACGGCTTGCGGTTGACGAGACCCGAGCACGAAACGCTGCTGGCGCGGCGTCAGCGGTTCTCCGGGCTGGTCACGGCGATCAGCGGGATCGGCATACTGACCTTCATCCAGATTCTCGCCGGTGCGCTGGTCGCGGGGCATGATGCCGGGCGCGGGTATACGGACTGGCCGTTGATGAACGGCGCGATCCTGCCGCCGGAGGCGACAGAGATGACGCCGTTCTGGAAGAACTTCTTCGAGAACCCGGCGCTCGTGCAATTCGATCACCGGATCATCGGGTACCTGCTGTTCGCGGGAATAATCTGGCTGTGGTTCCGCAGCCGCCGCAGCGGGCACGCGCGGCTCAAGCGTTGGCATGATTGGGTGCTTGTCGCAGCGACGGGGCAGATGCTCTGGGGCATCCTCACGGTGCTGAACGGTGCGCCGCTGTTCTATGCCATCGTGCATCAGATCGGTGCGGTGATCCTCGTGGTTCTGCTTGTCCGCGCGCGCTATGAGGCCGCCTATCCGAGCGAACAGAAGATCGCCCGCGCATGAGCGAACCCGTCCTCGATGCAGCGGCGCTCGACGCCTTTCTCGCGCGGGAATTCCCGCAGGTTCACGATCAACTGAGCATCGAAGAGATCGCATCGATGAGGGCGCGGATGCGGCTGCTTGTCGATGATCGGCACCTGCGGCCCGGTGGCACGGTGTCCGGCCCGTCGATGATGCTGATCGCCGATGTGACGTTCTACATCGCCATCCTCGCGATGATCGGTCAAGAAGCCCTGACCGTCACGACGAACATGACGTTGAATTTCCTGCGCAAACCGGCCAACGAAGATCTGCTCTGCGAGGCGCGTATCCTCAAGCTCGGGCGGCGGCTCGTGACCGGCGATTGCCTGATCTACAGCGCCAGCGGATCGCCTGACAAGCCCGTCGCGCAGGCTACCCTGACTTACGCCCGCCCCTGATCCCGGAGATTTCCATGTCCAATCCCCTTCTCGAAGACTGGTCCACGCCCTTCGGTATCCCGCCCTTCGAGCGGATCGAAACCGGTCATTACCGTGCGGCCTTCGAGCGGGCCATCGCGCGGTGGCGCGCGGAGATCGAGGTGATCGCGAGCAACGTCGCGAAGCCGAGTTTCGCCAATACCGTGACGGCGATGGAGTTGGTGGGCGACGATCTGGACAAGGTTTCGGCGGTGTTCTTCAACCTGTGCAGCGCCGATACCTCGCCGGAACTACAGGAGATCGAGGCGGAGATTGCCCCGATTCTGGCCCGCAACTATGCTGAAATCAATATGGATGCCCGGCTGTTTGGGCGGTTCGATGCCTTATGGGAAGGACGCGACAATCTTGGCCTGACGCTTGAGCAAGTACGGGTTCTCAAGCTCTATCACGAGGGTTTCGTGCGCGCGGGGGCGCGGTTGGACGAAGCGGGTCGCGCACGGATGACCGAAATCATGGAGCGGTTGGCGGCGCTGGGAGCGGCGTTCTCGAAGAACCTGCTGGCGGATGAGGCCGATCTCGAACTGTTGGCGGATGACCGCTCCGATCTGGTGGGATTGCCGGACTCGCTGATCGAGGCGGCGGCGAAGGCGGCGGAAGATCGGGGTAAGCCGGGTAAATTCGCGATCACTGCCAGCCGGTCAAGCATTGAGCCGTTCCTGCAATTCGCCGAACGCCGCGATCTGCGCGAGGCGGCCTGGCGCGGATTTACCGGACGGGGCGCGGCACGGGAGGAGACGGCCACGGTGGGGATCATCGCCGAGACCATGGCGCTGCGGCAGGAACGGGCGCGGCTGCTGGGGTTCGAGACCTTTGCGCATTTCAAGCTCGACAATCAGATGGCCAAGGTGCCGGAGAATGTTGCCGGGCTGCTGGATCGGGTTTGGTCCCGCGCGAGTGTCAGCGCCGTGGCGGAGCGCGAGAAGTTGCAGGCGCTTGCGGCGGAAGAGGGCGGCAATCATCCTATCGAACCGTGGGATTGGACCTATTACCTTGAGAAACTGCGCAAGCGCGATCTCGATCTCAACGATGCGGAGGTAAAACCCTACCTGCAACTCGACCGGATGATTGACGCGGCCTTCGACACGGCGAACCGTTTGTTCGGCCTGTCATTCTCCGAATTGCCCGATGCGCCTCGCCATCACGCTGACGCTCGGGTATGGGAGGTCAGAGGCCGGGATGGTGGCCATGTCGGCATCTTCATCGGTGATTATTTTGCCCGTTCGTCGAAACGCTCGGGCGCGTGGATGAGCGGCTTTCGGACGCAGCATAAACTGAATGGCGAGGTTCGGCCCATCATCGTGAACACGATGAACTTCTCCAAGCCCGCCGCCGGAGGCACCGCGCTTCTGACCTTCGAGGATGCGCGCACGCTGTTCCATGAATTCGGGCACGGCCTGCACGGGTTGATGTCCGACGTGAACTATCCGCGTATTTCCGGCACCTCGGTCGCGCGGGACTTCGTGGAACTGCCGTCGCAGCTTTTCGAGCACTGGCTGATGGAACCGGCGCTGCTGCGCGAGTTTGCGCGTCATTCCGAAACTGGAGAACCCATCCCCGATACCCTGCTGGACAAGGTTCGCCGTGCGCAGACCTTCGCGCAGGGCGGGCCGACGGTGCAGTATCTCGCCAGTGCCATCGTCGATCTGGAACTGCATCGTTCCGAAATCGGCAACGATTTCGATCCGGCAGCCTTCGAGCAGGCGACGCTAGCGCGAATCGGGATGCCGGACGGTCTCATCATGCGCCACCGGACACCGCATTTCGGGCATGTCTTCAGCGGGGACGGATATTCGTCGGGGTATTACAGCTACATGTGGTCGGAAGTGATGGATGCCGATGCCTTCGGCGCGTTCGAGGAGGCAGGCGATGCCTTCCATCCCGAAACGGCGGCGGCACTGGCCGAACACATCTATGCAGCGGGCGGGCGGCAAGACCCCGAGGAAGCCTATATCGCTTTCCGGGGTCGGGGGCCGGAGCCTGACGCTCTGCTCCGGCGGCGTGGGCTGCTGGATGACGCCGCCTGAACTTTAGTCGAGGCGAACATTATCCGACTTGTAGACATCGGCAGCGCTGCTCTGAATCAGCACGCCGCCGGTATCGAAGAAGGGACCACCGAGCAGGTAGTCGGCGGCGAAGGCGATGCCGACCATGACGATGGTGGCGCTGAGAAAGGCTTTCATTCGGTCTTCTCCCCCGGCTGCGGGTCATCCCCGTCCGTTGCCGTTCTAAGATAGTCGATCAGGTCTCGCCTGTCTTCCCGCTTTACGATGCGCTGCATCGGCATTTTCGAGCCGGGAGTATAATGGTCCGGTCCAAGATCGAAAAGCTTGTCGAGTGATATGTCGTCCCAAACGAGATCGATCCCGAGAAGTGCATCGGAATACTGATACCCGTCGAGCGTCCCGGCCTTGCGCCCGAATATGCGGTGGAGCGTTGGCCCTGCGCGCCGCCCCGAGGTGCCGTCGAGCGTGTGACAGATCGAGCATTTGCGCGCGAACTGGCGCTCGCCATTGGCCATGGTCGACGGGTCGCGGTGAAAGGCGCGAATCGGGCCGTCAGCCTCGCTGACAGAGATGGCTTCGTCCACCGGCCAGAAATCGGCGTGATCTAGGATCGTGCCCGCCATGATATGCTTTGCCTCGGGATCGAAGGCGAGTGCCCAGACGGGGCCGCGCGGGACGGCGCGGAAATCCTTGATCGTGCGCCATGTCTGCGTATCGACGACGTGGATGTAGCCTTCACCGTCGCCGATGGCGATGCGGTTTCCGTCGCTGCTGAGTACGAGAGCGAGGACTGGCTGGCGACCGGAAGTGATATCCGCAACTTCCCTGCCCGACTCGATATCGACGATCCTGACGCCGCCGTCGAGCGCGCCATAGGCAAACCATCCGGCGTCGTCATTCATGACGAGGCGATTGACGCCAAAGCCATGGCTGACCTCGACCCGGTCGAAAGCCTGGTCAGCGACGGTCCAGCGGCGGATCGTGCCGTCGGAACTTGCGGAATAGAGATGCGCGCCGTCGGCGGAAAAGCGCACGGCCTGTACCGGCGCGCGATGCCCCTTGAGCAGGGCGAGCGGCTTGCGGGTTTCGAGATCCCACAATCCGACGACGCCGTCCCATCCTGCGCTGGCCGCGAGTTTGCCGTCTGTGTTTATGGCGAGGTCGAGAACCTTGCCTTTGTGGCCTTCGAGCGTGGCGACGGACTTGCCGTCGTCGAGGGACCAGAGGATCAGATCGAAATCGTCTCCGGCGGAGAGGGCATGGTCACCATTGGGGAGGAAAGTGGCGACATTCGCCGCCGCTTCATGGGCTTCGAGCCAGAGCGGTTCGGCATCCGCGTCGGTGACCGACCAGTAGCCGACCGAGTTGTCGAAGCTTGCCGTGAGGGCGTGTTGGCCGTCCGGTGAGATCGAAAGGCCCCGGATCGGGCCACCATGTCCCTCGAACCGCCGGTAGCCGTCCGCGAGAGCGGGGCTGGCGAGACCGGCGAGGAGCAGGGCGTAAGCGAGGCAGCGCATGACGCGGCTCCGTTACTCCGCCGGAACGGTGGGCTTCTTCGGCGCCCGGAGGGGCATGTCGCGGGTGCTCGGATTGCTGGCACCGGCGGGGCGGGGGATCTTGCCCTTCTTTTCCAGTTTGGCGACCCACATATCGTGGTGTTCGCGCGCCCAGTTCAGATCTACCTTGCCGCTGCCCATGGCCGAGAACGCGCCCTGCATTCCGACCGAGCCGATATAGATATGGGCGATGACGACGACGATCATCACGACGGCAATGATCGTGTGCCATTGCTGCGCGTATTGCATTTCCTGAATCGGGGTCAGGGCGGTGTTGAGGGCGAGGGTGTAACCTACGGCCTCACCCGCAGCGTTCAGCTTTTCGAAGGTCGCGCTGAACATCGAATATTCATAGGGTTGGAGCAGGGCGATACCGGAGGCCGAGAGCGAGCCGCCGAGAATGATAACCAGCCAGAACAGGATTTTCTGACCGCCATTGAATTTGCGGGCATGGGGATGGCCATGCTGGCGCAGCATCCCGCCGAGTTGAGCGAGCCATTTCACGTCGGTCCATGTGGGGATGTTGCGGAACACCCACATGATGAAGATCATGATGAGTGACAGCATGAAGGCCCAGGCGACGTTGTCATGTACCCATTTTCCGACCCCGGCGAACCAGGCATAAGCTTCCTTGCCGTAATTCGGTTCGATGGCGTCCGGGTTCATCTTCGCATGGACCCAGTCGATGGCGGGAACCAGATATTCGCGCCCGAAGAGCAGGGCGAGACCCGTAATTGCGAGGACGATGAAGCTGGTGGCCAGCAACCAGTGGCCGAACCGTTCGATGAAGGAAAAACGCTGGATTTTGATCGAAGACCAACCCGACATGATGCGGATGCGCCCCCGGATCAGAAGGAACAGGGTCAGCAGGATGAGCATCGCGAGGATTGCATACATCGTGTAGGTCGGTAGCGTCGATTGGCGCGTTTCCAGCCATTTCGCGCCCTCGTCCTGAACGAGGAACGAGGCATTCGGGTCTTGCGATGTCGTCGAGAATGTCTGTCCCTGCCGCGCGCGACGCCATAATTCGCTGTCCGAAAGACCGCCCTGCGTGCCGAGCGGGCCGGTGGTCGCGCTACCCTCTGAGTCGCCAGTGCCCGCATCAAGTGGCACGACCTCGCCGCGCTGGCGGCGGAGGATGTCTTCGAGGGTCTGCGCGCCGCCCGTCGCGGTTCTGTCCACTGCCGCCGGTTCGTCGGAGGATTGCGCGTAGGAGGATTCTCCCGACGCTACGAACAGCAGTGCTGCGAGCGTGAGAGCCAGCAGTTTCAGGAAGACCGTTTTCATGGCAGGCACCCAATCGTCATCACACGCCAGTGAGTGGCGGAGAGAAATTCTTTGATTCCATAGGAGCGTAACGCGAAAGGCGGGGCCATCAAAGCCCCGCCTTCCCGTTTCATGGCGCGATCAGGCGCCTTTCTGTCCGTAGGCCGTGCCCCAGCCCCATGCGCCGGAACCGAAGCCACGGGCAACCACACGCTCGCGATAGATGTCGGAGACGTCGTCTCCATCACCGGCGAGCAGGGCTTTGGTCGAGCACATCTCGGCGCAGATGGGAAGTTTCCCTTCCGCGATCCGGTTGCGCCCGTACTTCTGGAACTCGGCTTCGGAGTTCGTCTCTTCCGGGCCACCGGCGCAGAAGGTGCACTTGTCCATCTTGCCGCGGGAGCCGAAATTGCCGGCCTGCGGGTACTGCGGCGCGCCGAAGGGGCAGGCGTAGAAGCAGTAGCCACACCCGATGCACAGATCCTTGGAGTGCAGGACCACGCCCTCTTCGGACTGGTAGAAGCAGTCCACGGGGCAAACGGCGGCGCAGGGCGCATCCGAGCAGTGCATACAGGCGACGGAGACCGAGCGTTCCCCCGGTTTGCCGTCATTGATCGTGACCACACGGCGACGGTTCACGCCCCATGGTACTTCGTGTTCGTTCTTACAGGCCGTGACGCAGGCGTTGCATTCGATGCAGCGCTCGGCGTCACAGAGGAACTTCATTCGTGCCATAAGTCTGTGCCTCCCTTACGCTTTTTCGATCTTGCAGAGAGAGCATTTACTCTCCTGCATCTGCGTGACCGAATCGTAGCCGTAGGTCATTGCAGTGTTTGCGGATTCGCCAAGTACGTAAGGATCTGCGCCCTTCGGGTACTTGGAACGGCGGTCTTCGCCTTCGAGATGCCCACCGAAGTGGAACGGCATGAAGGCAACGCCCTTGCCGACGCGCTCGGTGATCATGGCCATGACCTTGACCTTCGAGCCTTCGGCACCTTCGACCCAGACCTGTTCCCCGTCGCGCAGGCCAAGATCGTTGGCATCGCGGGGATTGATCTCGACGAACATGTCCTGCTGAAGTTCGGCAAGCCATGGGTTCGAGCGGGTTTCGTCGCCGCCACCCTCGTATTCGACCAGACGACCCGATGTGAGAATGATCGGATAGTCCTGCGAGAAGTCCTTGGCCTGGATCGACGCATAGAGCGTCGGCAGGCGATAGGCCTTGCGGTCGGAGTAGGTGGGGTAGTCCTCGACCAGATCGCGGCGGCTCGTGTAGAGCGGTTCGCGGTGGATCGGGACCGGATCGGGGAAGCTCCAGACCACGGTGCGGGCCTTGGCGTTCCCGAAAGGCGCACATTCGTGCAGGATCGCGACGCGCTGGATGCCGCCCGAAAGGTCGGTTTTCCAGTTCGTCTTGTCACCTGCGATCTTTTCGATCATCGCGCGTTCTTCGTCGGTCAGGTCGCCATCCCAGCCAAGCTCTTTAAGCATTGCCATGGTGAATTCGGGATAGCCGTCCTTGATCTCGGAGCCTTGCGAATAGACCCCTTCGGCCAGCAGATTCTCACCGTCCCGTTCGACGCCAAAGCGTGCACGGAAGGTAAGGCCGCCTTCAGAAACCGGCTTCGACATATCGTAGAGGTTCGGCGTGCCGGGGTGAGCCATCTCTGCGGTACCCCAGCTCGGCCAGGGCATTCCGTAGAATTCCCCGTCATTCGGGCCGCCAACCGCCTGAAGGGTCGTGCGGTCGAAGGTCTGCTGGTTCGCCATGTGAGACTTGATCCGGTCAGGATCCCAGCCTGTGTAGCCGATGGTCCACATTCCACCGTTGAACTCGCGGGTCGTGGCCTCGATATCGGGAATACCGTCGCCATCGCGCGGGATGTTGCGGAAGAAGCGGTCGGCAAAACCGAACTTGTCCGCGAACAGCGCCATGATCTCATGGTCCGTCTTGGACTCGAACAGCGGATCGAAGACCTTCTCGCGCCATTGAACCGAGCGGTTCGAGGCGGTTACGGAGCCTTCGCACTCGAACTGCGTCGTCGCGGGCAGGAGATAGGCTCCCTCCTCGCGGTCATGCAACATCGCCGTGACCGTCGGGAAAGGATCGATGACGACCAGAAGCTCGAGCTTCTCCATCGCCGTCTTCATTTCCTTCATGCGGGTCTGCGAGTTCGGCGCGTGGCCCCAGAAGACCATGGCCTTCAGGTTGTCTGGCTGGTCGATATTGTCGGCATCTTCGAGAACGCCGTCGATCCAGCGGGAGACCGGGATGCCCTTGCCTTCCATCAGCTCCTTCGAGCCGAATTGCGAGAGCAGGAACTCGTATTCGTCGTTCCATTCTTCGCGGGAGGCATCCTTGCCCATCCAGACGCGCGCCCAGTGTTTCCACGAGCCGGTCTTGAGGCCGTAATAGCCGGGCAGGGTATGCGAGAGGACGCCGAGATCGGTCGCACCCTGCACGTTGTCGTGGCCGCGGAAGATGTTCGTGCCGCCGCCGCTGGTGCCCATGTTGCCCAGCGCAAGCTGGAGAACGCAGTATGCGCGGGTGTTGTTATTGCCGTTCGTGTGCTGCGTGCCGCCCATGCACCAGATCACCGTGCCAGGACGGTTATTGGCCATGGTGCGCGCGACGCGCTTCATCTGGGAGCCGGGAACGCCGGTGACGCGCTCGACTTCCTCGGGGGTCCACTTCGCGACCTCTTCCTGAATCTGGTCCATGCCCCAGACGCGGGTGCGGATGAACTCCTTGTCCTCCCACCCGTTCTCGAAGACGTGCCAGAGGATGCCCCAGATCAGGGCGACGTCGGTGCCGGGGCGGAAGCGGACGTATTCATCCGCGTGTGCCGCCGTGCGCGTGAAGCGCGGGTCACAGACGATCAGCGGGGCGTTGTTCTGCTCTTTCGCTTTGAGCAGGTGCAGCAGCGACACCGGATGCGCTTCGGCAGGGTTGCCCCCGATCACGAAGATCGCGCGGCTGTTGTGGATGTCGTTGTAGCTGTTCGTCATGGCGCCGTAGCCCCATGTGTTCGCCACACCGGCAACCGTCGTCGAGTGACAGATACGCGCTTGGTGATCGACGTTGTTCGTGCCCCAATAGGCGGCGAACTTGCGGAACAGATACGCCTGTTCGTTGTTATGCTTGGCGGAACCGAGCCAGTAGACGCCGTCGGGACCAGCCGGACCCTTGCGGATCTCCAGCATCTTGTCACCGATCTCGTTGACCGCCTGATCCCACGAGATTTTCTTCCATTCGCCGCCTTCGAGCTTCATCGGGCTTTTGAGACGGCGTTCGCCATGGGCGTGTTCGCGGACCGCTGCGCCCTTGGCGCAATGGGCACCGAGGTTGAAGGGGCTGTCCCAGCCGGGTTCCTGACCCGTCCAGACGCCGCTCTGCACTTCCGCGATGACGGTACAACCGACCGAGCAGTGCGTGCAGACGGATTTCTTGATTTCGATGGACCCCGCGCCGGGTGTGGCAGCGGCGGCCTTTTGCACCGAACCTGCGCTTGCACCGAGAGCGGCGAGGCCCCCGACAGCAAGACCGGAGCGGCGCAGGAACGTGCGGCGATCGACCGTCTCGTTCGCAATGGTCGTCAGGATCGACGATCCCCGGGGGCGTTTCGCAACCCCGATGGATTTTTTCCTGAGCATGATTACTCTCCCTGAGTTAGCCGTTAGGGACCGGGTCGGGGCCGGATGTCAGGGCGTTCACGCAACCTGACGGGCCATCGAACGGGTCTCAGAAGCGGCAGCTATCCAGATATGCCTTTACGTGCGGCGTTTCGGT
>CALHLW010000094.1 GCA_938034615.1 uncultured Neomegalonema sp.
TGCCTCGATTTTGCGCCATTGACGGACATTGCGATTATGCTCGGCGAGGGTTCTTGCGAAAGCATGCCCCCCCGTACCATCGGCGACGAAATAAAAATCCGTCGTCGCGGCGGGGTTCAAGGCCGCCGCAATCGCTTCCCGGCCCGGATGCGCGATGGGAGTCGGCGGTAAACCACTGATAATATAAGTATTATACGGATTGTCGTCTTTCAGATCCGCCCGACTTATTGGGCGATCCAGCCCCTCGCCCCCGGCCACACCATAAATAACGGTAGGGTCGGTCTGAAGCCGCATCCCCTTGCGCAGACGGTTCACGAAGACCCCCGCCACCCGCGCCCGCTCCGAGGATACACCCGTTTCCTTCTCCACGATGGAGGCCAGCGTTAACGCCTCTTCCTTCGTCTCGAAGGGCAGGTCTTCGGCACGGCTATCCCACAGGCTGTTGATGATCGCGCTTTGGGAAGCGTGCATCCGGTCGAGAATAGTCTCGCGGCTCTCACCCGCCGTAAAGAAATAGGTCTCCGGCGCGAGCGACCCTTCGGGCGGAACCGCATCAATCTCGCCAGTCAGTTTTTCAGTGTTGTTCAAAATCGCAATGATCTGGAGGCTCGTCAGCCCCTCGGGTATGGTCACACGCCGTTCGATAGTCTTGCCGTTTTGCAGCAGCGACAGAATATCAGCCATGGAGGCTTGCGGCGCGATCTCGTATTCGCCCGCCTTCAAACTTCGTTCGGCCTGCTTGAATCGGGTGCCGAGGCGAAAGATATCCGCGCTCTCAATGGCACCGGCGCTTTCCAACCGCCGCGCGATGGCATTAAGGCCAGATCCGGCGGGAATCTCGACTTCCAGCGCGGCGGCCGACGGGCCAGGCGCCTCGAATTTCTGCTGACCGTACCAAACTAACGCCCCGCCCGTGATGACCGCGAGCAGCGCGAGAGAAACCAGCAGTGATAAAAACCGGCGCATCCTGCCTTATGCCACCTGCTTCAAAACAAGCGAGGCATTGGTTCCCCCGAACCCGAAGGAATTCGACAGCGCAGCCTTGATGGACGTCTTCTTTGCCGCATTCGGTACAAGGTCGAGCACCGTCTCGATTTCGAGGTTATCGAGGTTAATCGTCGGCGGCGCAATCTGGTCGCGAATGGCCAGCGCAGTAAAGATCGCTTCCACGGCCCCCGCCGCCCCGAGCAGATGACCGATGGACGATTTCGTCGAGGACATCACTTTGCCTTCCGCCGCATCGCCCAGCAGGCGCGTGACGGCGCGCAGCTCGATTTCGTCGCCCACTGGGGTGGAGGTGCCATGGGCGTTGATATAGCCGATATCCTCTGCCGAAACGCCCGCATCCTTCATCGCCGCGCGCATCGCCCGGAACCCGCCATCGCCATCAGACGCCGGGGCCGTGATGTGGTAGGCATCGCCCGACATTCCGTAGCCCGCGACTTCGGCAATGATCTTCGCACCCCGCGCCTTGGCATGTTCGTATTCTTCCAGAACGACGACCCCCGCACCCTCGCCCATGACGAAGCCATCGCGGCCGGTATCATAAGGTCGCGACCCCTTCTCAGGTGTATCGTTATACCCGGACGATAGGGCTTTGCAGGCGATGAAACCAACGATACCCAGACGACAGATCGCGGCCTCCGCGCCCCCCGCGACCATTACATCCGCATCGCCGTATTTGATGATCCGCGCTGCATCACCGATGGCATGGGCACCCGTCGAGCAAGCCGTGACAACCGCGTGGTTCGGCCCTTTAAAGCCATGGCGGATCGCGACTTGGCCGGAGCAGAGGTTGATGAGGCTGCCGGGAATGAAGAACGGCGACACCTTGCGCGGCCCTCTTTCCTTTAAATCGATAGCCGTGCGTTCGATGGAATCGAGACCACCGATGCCCGAGCCGATCATCACACCAGTCCGCTCTCGACTCGCATCGTCTTCGGGCATCCAGTCTGCATCGCGGATCGCCTGCTCCGCGGCGGTGATGGCGTAGAGAATGAAATCGTCGACCCGGCGTTGCTCACGCGCCTCAGCCCAATCATCGGGATTGAATGTCCCGTCCGAACCATCCCCACGAGGGACTTCGCAGGCAATCTGGCAGGAAAGATCGGAGGCATCGAACCGGGTGATCGGCCCTGCGCCGGACTTTCCCTCCAGCAAACGCGACCAGGTTTGCTCGACCCCGCAGGCGAGCGGTGAGACCATGCCCATTCCGGTTATGACAACCCGTCTCATTGCCCTGCTCCCTCAGTTCAACAGCGTTCAGTCTATGATATGGCGCGCTACTGCGCCGACGTCAGCAAAAAGCCGAAATCTGTAAAAAAAAGACGCCGCGCGGTAAAGCGGGCGTCTTTCATTCTTGTTCAGTGACCCGGATCACGGATCAGGCGGATGCATTCGCCTTGATGAAATCGACGGCATCACCAACGGTCTGAATCTTCTCGGCGGCATCATCGGGAATTTCCACGCCGAATTCTTCCTCGAAAGCCATGACCAGTTCGACGGTGTCGAGGCTGTCCGCGCCGAGATCATCGATGAAGCTCGCCTTCTCGCTGACTTTCGCTTCCTCGACATTGAGGTAGTTCACGACGATTTTCTTCACGCGCTCGTTGACGTCGCTCATTCTCATATTCCTTCGCATAGTCGGGCGACATTTTCGCCGCAAAAGTTCGGGCATCGCCCACCAGATACCGTTCAGAGTTGCCCCTGACTGGCGCGTCCTAACACACGCACGAAGTATTTCAAACTGTGTTTGATCTTCACGCGCGGTGAGTCTGCAAGATTTCAGATCATTGCCATCCCGCCATTCACATGGAGGGTCTGGCCGGTCACATAACCCGCTTCGTCCGATGCCAGATAGGTAACAGCAGCGGCCACATCAACCGGATCGCCCAGTTTTCCCAATGGTACGGTCTGAAGGATGCGCTCTTTTTGCTGGTCGGTCAGGTCATCGGTCATCGGTGTAGCGATGAAACCAGGGGCGACTGAGTTCACAGTGATTCCGCGGCTTGCAACCTCCTGTGCCAGCGATTTCGACATGCCGACGACTCCGGCTTTCGTCGCGCAGTAATTCCCCTGCCCCGGATTGCCGGTGGTGCCCACGACCGAGGTGATATTCACGATCCGCCCGAACCGACGCTTCATCATCCCACGCAGTGAGGCACGGCAGAGGCGAAAGGTGGCAGTCAGATTCACCGCGATCACCGAATCCCATTCCTCGTCCTTCATCCGCATAAACAGATTATCGCGCGTAATTCCGGCATTGTTGACGAGGATATCGAGGCCATCGAGGGCCTTCTCGACATCTTTCGGCAGCGCATCCACCGCCTCCATATCCGACAGGTTACACGGATGCACCGAGGCTCGCTCACCCAGCCGGTCGCGCAGTTCCTCTAGCGGCCCGGTGCGCGTTCCCGACAACGCAACGATTGCCCCCTGCGCATAGAGTTTTTCGGCAATCGCCCCACCGATCCCGCCCGATGCGCCGGTAACGAGGGCTTTCTTTCCTTCGAGAGAGAACATGGCGTGTTTCCTTGATCTGTTTTGCCATGTCACCCCGCGATCAAGTCGCGGCATGACGAAACTCTATTATGAAGAGAGGAAAGCGTCGATATCATCTGGCGACCCGATGCTCGACCCGGCGACGGAGCGGTCGATACGCTTGGCGAGACCGCCCAGCACCTTCCCGGCCCCCAATTCGACCAGCTCTGTCACGCCCTGCCCCGCCATCCACTCGACACTCTCGCGCCAACGGACGGAGCCAGTGACCTGCTTCACCAGCAGGTCGCGGATCGCCTCGGGGTCGGTCTCCACCTGCGCGCTAACATTCGCGACAAGCGCAGGGGATGGCGCAGAGATCGCGGTATCGGCCAGCGCCTCCCGCATCCGCTCGGCAGCGGGGGCCATCATCGCACAATGGAAGGGCGCGGAAACGGGTAAGAGAATCGCACGCTTCGCGCCTTTTTCCTTTGCGATAGGCAAGGCCCGCCCGACAGCGGCTTTCGCGCCCGAAATGACCACCTGCCCTGGCGCGTTGTCGTTCGCCGCCTCGCAGACCGCGCCCTCGGCAGCGGCCTTCGCAACTTCCTGCACCGCATCAAGGTCCAGCCCGAGAATCGCCGCCATGGCCCCCTCCCCCACCGGCACCGCCTCCTGCATCGCCGTCCCGCGAAGGCGCAACAGCCGCGCCGTATCGGCAAGAGCCAGCGATCCGGCAGCGGTCAGCGCGGAATATTCGCCCAAAGAATGACCCGCCACGAACTGTGCCTTGTCGGCTAGCGAAAAACCGCCTTCGGCCTCCAGCACCCGCACCACGGCAAGCGAGACAGCCATCAGCGCAGGCTGTGCATTGGCGGTCAGGGTCAGCGCATCGCCATCCTCGCCCCAGATCACGCTCGACAGGCTCTCGCCCAGCGCCTCGTCCACCTCGTCGAACACCGCTTTGGCGATCGGATACCGATCCGCAATATCACGGCCCATGCCAAGGGCCTGCGACCCCTGACCGGGAAAGACGAATGCGCGCATCGGTGTTCCTCCTCGTAAGATTGCCAAACCACATACGGGCCTGCCACTGATTGTCAACTGACGGGAATACGGCGTAGGACTGGCACAGCCTTCAACCGGAGCCATCCCATGCGTTTCCCCGCCGTGCCACCCTACCCTTCGCGCCGCTCAACCGTTATGGCGGAGAACATGGTCGCGACCTCGCAACCGCTCGCCACACAGGCGGGATTGGCGATGTTGGCGCAGGGTGGAAATGCGGTGGACGCGGCGGTGGCCACGGCCATCGCGCTGACCATGCTGGAGCCGACGGGGAATGGAATCGGCTCGGACGGCTTTGCGATCCTATGGGATGGATCGGCGCTTCATGGTCTCAACGCCTCGGGCCGCGCCCCCGCCGCATGGACGCCGGAACGCTTTGCGGACGGGATGCCGGATCGCGGATGGGAGACGGTTACAGTACCGGGAGCCGTCGGCGGCTGGGTCGCGTTGTCGGAAAAATTCGGCAAACTCCCCTTCGACGACCTCTTCGAGCCAGCCATACGCTACGCAGAGAATGGGTTCGCTGTATCCCCCGTGATCGGCAAACTGTGGGGCATTGGCGCATCGGAGTTGCACGACCAACCCGGTTTCCGTGACCATTTCATGCCGGGGGGCCGCTCGCCCATAGCCGGGGAACGGTTTATCAACCCGGATGCCGCCACCACCCTGCGCGCTATCGCCCAGACGAAGGGTGAGTCGTTCTACCGGGGCGATCTCGCCGAAAAGATTGCCGCCCATGCTGCCGCCCACGGGGGTGCGCTGACGGTCGAAGATATGGCCGCGAATGCTCCCGAATGGTGCGGCACGGTCGAGAAAGCCTTCGACGGCATGGAACTGCACGAGATCCCGCCGAACGGACAGGGCATCGCCGCCTGCATGGCGCTCGGGATGCTGTCGCACACCCCCATCCGCGACCTCTCCCCCGAAGAGCCCCGCGCCCTGCATCTGATGTGGGAAGCGATGAAACTCGCCCTGAGCGATGCGCTCGCCTACGTGGCCGAACCTGCCGCAATGATCGGTGGTGTCGGCTCGGCGGATATGTTGGACGATGGCTATCTCAAGGACCGCGCCGCCTTGATCGACCCGGCCCGCGCGCAGAATTTTCGCTCCGGTGTCCCGAAACGCGGCGGCACGGTCTACCTCGCCGCCGCCGATTCCAGCGGCATGATGATCTCATTTATCCAATCGAACTATGCGGGCTTCGGATCCGGCGTCGTCGTTCCGCGAACCGGCATCCATCTCCAGAACCGCGCTCTGGGATTCACCTTGGAGCCGGGACACCCGAACGAGGTCGGCGGCGGCAAACGCCCCTTCCACACGATCATCCCCGGCTTCCTAACGGAAAGGGGTGCTCCGCGCATGGCTTTCGGTGTCATGGGAGGCCCAATGCAGGCGCAGGGGCATGTGCAGATGGTGTTACGGACACAAATCTGGGGACAGGACGTGCAGACCGCCGTTGATGCCCCCCGTTGGCGAGTAACTGAGGGACTTGGCGTCGCCTGCGAGACGTCAATGCCGAAAGACGCTCTCAATACACTTGCGGCTCTCGGGCACGCGATCACGCTGGAAACTCCCGATTCGGCATTCGGCTTCGGCGGCGCACAACTTATCCATCGCCTCGATAGCGGCGTCTATGCGGGCGGCTCTGACCCCCGCAAGGACGGCTGCGCGGCAGGATTTTGAAGAAACCCTGCCGCCCGCGACTCAGTCCATCTGCTTCAGGATTGCATCCAGAGAATCCTTGGCATCACCATAGAGCATCCGGCTGTTATCCTTAAAGAACAGCGGGTTCTCGACGCCCGAGTATCCCTTGCCCTGACCGCGTTTTGAAATGACGACGTTCTTCGCTTTCCAGACTTCCAGAACCGGCATCCCGGCGATGGGAGAATTCGGATCGTCTTGTGCCGAGGGGTTGACGATATCGTTCGCCCCCACGATCATTACGAAATCCGTATCCGGAAAGTCGTCGTTGATCTCATCCATTTCCAACACGTAGTCATACGGCACCTTCGCCTCGGCCAGCAGCACGTTCATATGGCCGGGCAGGCGACCCGCAACGGGGTGGATCGCGTAGCGCACGGTCTTGCCCTTGTCGCGCAGGCGTTTGGTCAGTTCCGAAATCGCGCCCTGAGCCTGCGCCACCGCGAGGCCGTAACCCGGAACGAAGACGACGCTGTCGGCATCGTCCAACTGCTGAACGACCGTTTCGACATTGGTGGGGACCATCTCGCCTTCCACCTCCTGCTGCGGTCCACTCGCATCGCCACCCCAGCCGCCGAGGATTACGGAGGCGAAACTCCGGTTCATCCCCTTGCACATTATGTAGCTGAGAATCGCCCCCGACGCACCAACCAGCGCCCCGACCACGATCAGCAAATCATTCCCCAGCGTAAAGCCAATCGCCGCCGCCGCCCAGCCTGAATACGAGTTCAGCATCGACACGACGACCGGCATATCTGCCCCGCCGATGGCGAGGATCAAGTGACAGCCGATCAACCCGGCGATAATCGCCACGAGGATCATCGTCCACAGACCCGCGCCCTGCAAATACAGGAATCCGAGGATGAAGCAGACGACAAAGGCCGCAAGGTTGATCGCATGGCGTCCCGGTAGGGTTAGCGCATTGGACGACAGCTTCCCGGCCAGTTTGCCATAGGCTATGATCGACCCGGTAAAGGTGATCGCGCCGATCAGGATGCCGAGGAACAACTCGACTTTCAAAATACCCAGTTCGACCGAGGTTTTCTTGGCAATAGTCGCCGCGAAGCCCGCAAGCTGCCCAGCGGTACCGTCAGCCACTGCCGCAAGGGCACGCTCCATTTCCAGATGCGCGCCGACCCCAATGAAGACCGCAGCCAAGCCCACGAGGCTGTGGAACCCGGCAACTAGCTCCGGCATCTGGGTCATCTGCACCTTCTTGGCGACGAACCAGCCCGCGACACCGCCAATGGCGATCATCACCACGATCAGCGGCAGGTTCGCGACCCCCGGCCCCGCGACCGTCGCCACGATGGCCAGCGTCATCCCAATGATGCCGTACCAGATCGCCCGTTTTGCCTTTTCCTGATTGGAAAGACCGCCAAGGGCGAGAATGAAGAGAATTGCCGCTACGACGTAGGCGGCACTCACAAGTCCGATGCTCATATCATGTGCCTCCGATCAGCTTTTCTGGAACATGGCGAGCATCCGCCGTGTCACGAGGAAACCACCGAAGATGTTGACGGAGGCCATGAGAACCGAGAGCGCGGCGAGAATCATCACCAGCGTATTGCTCGACCCGATCTGGAGCAGCGCCCCGACGATAATGATGGACGACACCGCATTGGTGATTGCCATCAACGGTGTATGCAGCGAATGGGCAACGTTCCAGATGACATAGAAGCCAACAAAACACGCCAGCACGAAGACGATGAAGTGCTGCATAAAGCTTTCGGGCGCAACCATGCCGAGCGCCAGAAGTAGCACGCTCCCGACAACCAGCAGCATGGTGGTTTGATTGCCCGCCTTGCGCATTTCTGCCGCTTCGCGTGCAGCCTTTTCTTCCGCCGTTTCCTCCATCTTCTTGGGTGCGGCCGCTTTGGGAGCAACCGATGTGGAAACGGCGGGTGGCGGATAGGTCACCTCGCCATCCTTGATGACCGTGCAGCCCCGCAGGACCACATCTTCCATATCCACGACCGGCTGACCATCCTTTTCCGGGGTCAGGTCGTCGAGCATATGGCGCAAGTTCGTGCCGTAGAGTTGGCTCGATTGTGCCGCCATACGGCTGGCCATATCGGTATAGCCGACGATGGTGACGTCGTTCGGCGTGACGATCTTCTCGCCCTTGACCGTCAGCGCGCAGTTACCGCCCTGCTCGGCTGCAAGATCGACAATCACCGAACCGGGTTTCATCGCCTCAACCATGTCCTTCGTCCAGAGCTCCGGCGCGGGACGACCGGGGATCAGGGCTGTTGTGATGACGATATCCACATCCGGGGCCTGCGCTCGGAAGAGTTCGAGCTGCTTTTCCCGGAACTCGGGCGAAGACGGCTTGGCATAGCCCCCCTCGGTGCCGCTGTCGGCATTGTCGAAATCAAGGAATAGGAACTCCGCCCCCATCGATTCGATCTGCTCAGCGACCTCGGGACGAATATCGAAGGAGCGGACGATGGCTCCCATCGACCGCGCCGTGCCGATGGCCGCGAGGCCCGCAACACCGGCACCGATCACCAACACCTTGGCGGGAGGCACTTTGCCCGCCGCCGTTACCTGCCCGGTGAAAAATCTCCCGAAGTTGTTCGCCGCTTCCACGACCGCGCGGTACCCGGCAATATTGGCCATCGACGACAGCGCATCGAGTTTCTGCGCCCGCGAGATACGCGGCACCTGATCCATCGCAAGAACGGCATGGGGATTTTGCGCTTTAAGTTTCGCAACGAGATCTTCGTTCTGGGCGGGCCAGACAAAACTGATGAGCGTTTTGCCCGCCTGCAGCTTGGCGGCCTCATCTATCGACGGTTGCTGCACCTTCATCACGATGTCGGAGTTGGACCAGACGGCATCCGCGTTCGGCAAGACCTCGACCCCAGCCTCGCGATAGGCGTCATCGGAGAAGTTCGCACCCTCTCCGGCGCCGCTCTCGACCTGAAGATCGTAGCCAAGTTTCTGTATACGACCGGCGGTTTCCGGTGTCAGCGCAACGCGCCTCTCACCATCCGCAGTCTCTTTCGGAATACCGACCTTCATGCCCATGAGCAATAATCCCCCTCAATCAGGCGCCTTCACGCAATAAAAGAACCTATGCGACTCGAGCGGTGTGATATACCACCACCTCCGTCATTTTCTAGCCATCGTGTTAAGTGCGTCATTTTGCGCCGGTGTCCAATCGGAGGACACCCTCGCGGAGACAAAATAACCCGATGCCTGAACCGTATTACGCCAGTCCGTGACCCGCGAGTCGAGCATTCGATTGAAAACTCCACCGAAACGCTTCTCGATATTGCGCTTCCAGAATTTAAAGAAATTCATCCTCGCCGCCCATTTCCCCCGCAACGGAAAGAGCGTCACCTCTTCGAAATCACGCAGCAAATAAGCAATGCCATCTCGGCTGAGGCGCTGATAGTCCTGAAAGAGCAGTTCTTTCGGCGCGTGATAGCGCCACATCCACGGGATATAGAGAAAGAGTTGCCCCCCCGGTTTCAGTGATGTCCTGAAGTTTTGCACCGCCGCCGCCGGGTCGTAAACGTGTTCGAGAATCGCCAGAGCAATGATGGCATCGTAGCGGTGTTCCATGTCAGATGGAAACGGCGAGCAGACATCCCCGAGAATATCCGGATAATCACCGAAGTCGTTGATATCCATCGTCTCGGTACGCTCAGAGATTGCCCCCAAGTGATCGCGCATCGACGCCCCGACATCGAGGATACGGGCAGCCTCCTGCACCTGCTCAACGATGAAATCGCGGGACTTGTCGTCGTGCAAAAATCGCAGATCTATAGCAGCTCGGCGCGTGATCGCACGCATCTCGTCGGAAAGGCGCGCGACGTCGTGGATGGCCTTCTTGCCGGGCCGCGTCACTTGCGCTTCGGTGGCATCAGGTCGGTGATGGTACCGTCATACATCTCGGTTGCCATGGCAACGGTTTCCGAGAGGGTCGGATGTGGATGGATCGACAGCGCGATATCCTCTGCATCCGCCCCCATTTCGATGGCCAGAACTGCCTCCGAGATCAGATCACCCGCCGAAGAACCGACGATGCCCGCCCCGAGGATGCGGTTGGTATCGGGGTCGAAAATCACCTTCGTGATCCCCTCATCGCGCCCATTCGCCAGCGAGCGCCCCGACGCCGCCCAGGGGAAGACCCCCTTGCCGATCTTCTTGCCTTGCTTCTTCGCCTCGATCTCGGTCAGGCCGACCCACGCCACCTCCGGGTCGGTATAGGCAACCGACGGAATGACCTTGGCATCGAACGCGGATTTGTGTCCGGCAGCGACCTCTGCGGCGACCTTGCCCTCGTGCACCGCCTTATGCGCCAGCATCGGCTGGCCCACGATGTCACCGATGGCGAAGATGGTGGGTACGTTCGTCCGCATCTGCTTGTCGGTCGCAATGAAACCGCGATCATCGACTTTCACGCCTGCCGCATCGGCGGCGATCTTCTTGCCGTTCGGGATGCGGCCCACGGAGACGAGGATGCGGTCGAACACATCAGTGAACGTCCCGTCCGGCCCCTCGAAATCGACCTTCAGGCCGGTATCCATCGCGGTAACATTCGTCACCTTGGTTTTCAGGAAGATGTTCTCGAAACGCGGAGCCATTCGCTTTTGCCACGGCTTCACGAGATCTGGATCGGCTCCAGCCATCAACCCGTCGAGCAACTCGACCACTGTAATCTGCGCGCCCAGAGCCTCGTAGACCGTCGCCATTTCCAGCCCGATAATGCCACCACCGAGCACCAGCATTCGCTTCGGGATTTCCGCCAGTTCCAGCGCCCCCGTCGAATCCATCACACGCGGATCATCATGGGGGATGAACGGCAACTCGATCGGTTCGGACCCGGCGGCAATGACCGCCTTGTCAAACGTGACAGTCTGCGCCGAGCCATCATTCGCCGTTACCCGGATCGCATTCGACCCCTGGAATTTAGCGTCGCCATGGATCACGCGCACCTTGCGTGCCTTCGCCAGCCCCGACAGGCCGCCGACGAGCTTCGAAACTACTCCGTCCTTCCACCCGCGAAGGGACGCGATATCGACCTCCGGCTTGCCGAAGGATATCCCATGCGCCTTCATCTCCGACGCCTCATCGATGATCTTTGCGGCATGGAGCAACGCCTTCGACGGGATACACCCAACATTCAGGCAGACACCGCCCAGCATCGGCCAGCGTTCGAGCAGCACCACATCTATCCCGAGATCGGCGGCCCGGAACGCAGCGGTATACCCCCCTGGTCCTGCCCCCATCACGACCAGTCCGGCATGAACATCGCCCTGCGCCTTTGCTCCGCCTGCAACCGAATCCTCCTTCGGGCGCGTCGCCACCGAGGCTGCTCCAGTCTCTTCCTTCAGGTCGAGTTCGAGAAGAGTCGCTCCTTCACCGACCTTGTCGCCAACCTTCACTTTCAGCGACTTCACGATACCCGATTTCGGCGACGGCACATCCATCGCCGCCTTGTCGCTTTCCAGCGTCACCAGCGGGTCTTCCGCACTGACAGCATCGCCTTCCTTGACGTGAATCTCGATGATCGGAACGGAGTCGAAATCGCCGATATCCGGGACTGCGATCTTTTCGATAGCCATGATCGCGCTCCTTACATCAACAGGTTTTTCGGGTCGGACATCAGGGTCTTCAGCGTCGCGGAGAACCGCGCTGCCAAGGCCCCGTCGATGGCCCGGTGATCATAACTCAGACACAGCGGCAGCATGTTCCGCGGCACGAATTTCTTTCCGTTCCAGACCGGGGCTATCTTCGAGCGGACAACGCCGAGAATTGCTACCTCGGGAGCATTGACGATAGGCGTGAAATGCGTCCCGCCAATCCCGCCAAGCGACGAGATCGTAAAGGTCGCGCCCTGCATATCGCCGCCCTTCAGCGCTCCATCACGCGCCTTTTTGGACAGCACGCCCAACTCCTCGGAAATTTCGCGAATACCCTTGCGGTCCGCATCCTTGATGACCGGGACCATCAGGCCGTTCGGCGTATCGGCGGCAAAACCGATATTGTAGAAATGCTTGCGGATCAGGCTCGCACCGTCAGGCCCAAGCGAGGAATTGACCTCCCAATGCTGCTTGAGCGCCGAAACGCTGGCCTTGATGAGGAAGGACAGGAGGGTCACGCGATAACCCTCCTCTTTGGCCTTGGTGTCCATCTCCTTGCGGAAAATATCCATCTCGGTGATATCGGCCTCGTCCGTATGGGTCACATGTGGGATGTTGAGCCATGAGCGGTGGAGGGCAGGTCCACTGATCTTCTTGATCCGCGACATCTCCACTGTTTCGACGCTGCCGAATTTCGAAAAATCGACTGTGGGGATCGGAGGAATACCCATGCCACCGGCAGCAGCGGAAGAGGATGCAACTGGAGCGGCACCACCAGACAGATGACCTTTCACGTCGTCCTTGGTGATCCGCCCCTTCTCGCCGGTACCTTTTACCTTGTTCAGGTCGATATCGAGTTCGCGCGCCAGACGGCGCACCGATGGCGAGGCATGGACCCCGGAGAAATCAGCCATCATCGGCGGCGGGCTGTCAGCACCGAACGTGGTGCCATCGGCAGAGCGCAGCGTGCCACCCTCGTCGATATACGCCCCCTTGGGCAGATTGTCGGGTTGATCGTCGGCACGTCCCGCATTGCCCCCGGAACTCGCTTTTGACCCGCCATCTGCTTTCGACGTGGCCTGTTTCGGCGCATCAGGTTGCGAAGCCCCCCCCGAATCGCCACCTTCCAACAGCAGGATCACCGCCCCTTCGGAAACCTTGTCGCCGACACTGACTTTCAGGCTCTTGACCACCCCGCCTGCGGGCGACGGCACATCCATCGCGGCCTTGTCGCTCTCCAGCGTCACGAGCGGGTCTTCGGCAGCAACGGTATCGCCTTCGGCGACATGGATTTCGATGATTGGAACCGAGTCGAAATCGCCGATATCTGGCACCTTGACCTCAGATGTTCCACCGCCACCACTTGCCGATTTCGGCTCCGAGGCCGCGCCATCGCTGGAAGCCTTCGTCTCGCCAGCCCCTTCGTCGCCCTCGTCCACGATCAGGATCACGGTCCCTTCGCCGACCTTATCGTCGACGGCGACCTTCAGTTCCTTGACCACACCGCTGACCGGCGACGGCACATCCATCGCGGCCTTGTCACTTTCCAGCGTCACGAGCGGGTCTTCTGCATTGACTGTATCGCCAACCGCCACATGAACCTCAATGACCGGCACCTCGTCGAAATTACCGATATCCGGGACTTTCACTTCCGTCGCCATAATGCTTTTCCTCTTTCGAAATTCAGACGCGCGTCGGGTTAGCCTTGTCAGGATTGATCCCGTATTTCGCGATGGCCTCCGCCACGGTCTTGCTGTCGCCTTTCTGGGCATCGGCCAATGCCTTCAAAGCCGCAACAGCGATAAATCGCCGATCCACCTCAAAGAACTCGCGCAGTTTCGCCCGATAATCCGAACGCCCGAATCCATCGGTTCCGAGCACCTTGTAGGTGCCGGGCACGAAGGCGCGAATCTGGTCCGCATAGCTCTTCATGTAATCGGTGGAAGCGATGATCGGATCATCGCCCCGGCTTTGGAAGCACTCCGTCACGTAGGGAACGCGTTGGTCTTCCATCGGGTGCAGCATATTCCAGCGTTCACAATCCATCGCCTCGCGGCGCAGTTCGGTAAAGCTCGTCGCGCTCCAAACATCGACCCCGATGCCGAAATCCTGCTCCAGCATCTCGGCGGCGGCAAGGCTCTCGCGCAGGATCGCGCCAGAGCCGACGAGCTGCACCTTCTTGCCCGATTTCTCGGAGGCGCGCAGCAGGTACATACCCTTGCGAATGCCTTCCTCTGCGCCTTCGGGCATAGCAGGATGCTCGTAATTCTCGTTGAGCGTCGTGATGTAGTAGAACACATCCTCCTGCTCCGCATACATCCGGCGCAACCCGTCCTGCACGATCACTGCAACCTCGAACTGGAAAGTCGGATCGTAGCTGATGCAGTTCGGGACCGTTGCAGAGATCAGATGGCTGTGTCCGTCTTCGTGCTGCAAACCCTCACCGTTCAGCGTCGTGCGCCCAGAGGTTCCGCCGATCAGGAAGCCCCGTGCCCGCATATCCCCTGCGGCCCATGCCAGATCACCGATCCGCTGGAACCCGAACATCGAGTAATAGATGTAGAACGGAATCATCGGCGTGTTTGACGTGGAATAGGATGTCGCCGCCGCGATCCAGGACGCCATTGCACCGGCCTCGTTGATGCCTTCCTGAAGCATCTGACCGTCCTGGCTCTCCTTGTAGAACATGAGCTGATCGGCATCTTCGGGACGGTAGAGTTGGCCCACCTGCGAATAGATGCCGAACTGCCGGAACATGCCTTCCATCCCGAAAGTGCGGCTCTCGTCCGGCACGATGGGGACCACGTGTTTGCCCACTTTCTTGTCGCGCAGCAGTGTATTCAGCGCCCGCACGAAGGCCATCGTGGTCGAGATCGTGCGGTCGCCCGACGAACCCAGCAATGCCCCGAATTTCTCCAGTGGCGGCACCTCCAGCGCATCGGACTTCGCACGGCGCGATGGCAGATAACCGCCAAGCTTCTTGCGATGATCGTGCAGGTATTTTGCCTCGATGCTGTCGTCATCGAACTTGATGAGTTCGAGATTTTCCACCTGCTTGTCGGTGAGATCCAACGTAAAACGATCCCGGAAAGCATAAAGGTCTTCCGTTCCCATCTTCTTCTGCTGGTGCGTGATATTCTGCGCTTCACCCGCCGCGCCCATACCATAGCCCTTGACAGTCTTGGCAAGGATCAGCGTTGGCTTGCCCTTGGTGTTCACGGCCTCGTCATAGGCCGCGAATACCTTGCGCGGATCGTGGCCACCGCGCGTCAGTTTCCAAATCTGATCGTCGGACCAGTCGGCAACCATCGCGGCGGTTTCGGGATAGCGCCCGAAGAAATTCTCGCGGATATACGTGCCGTTCTTGGACTTGAAATCCTGATACTCACCGTCGACACACTCTTCCATCAACTGCCGCAGCTTGCCTGAATGGTCCTTGGCAAGCAGGGCATCCCAACCCGTCCCCCACAGGCATTTGACGACATTCCAGCCGGACCCCCGGAAATCGCCTTCCAGTTCCTGCACGATCTTGCCGTTACCGCGCACGGGACCGTCGAGCCGTTGAAGATTGCAGTTGATGACGAAGATCAGGTTATCGAGTTTCTCGCGCCCCGCGAGGCTGATCGCACCCAAGCTTTCCGGCTCGTCCATCTCACCGTCACCCATGAAGGCCCAGACCTTGCGGTTATCGGTTTTCGCAAGGCTACGCCCCTGAAGATAGCGCAGGAAACGCGCCTGATAGATCGCCATGAGCGGGCCGAGGCCCATCGACACCGTCGGAAACTGCCAGAAATCCGGCATCAGCCATGGATGCGGATAGGAAGAGATGCCATGCCCGTCTGCCTCTTGCCGAAAGCCGAGAATCTGGTCTTCACTCAACCGGCCTTCGAGGTAGGCACGGGCATAGATTCCTGGAGCCGAATGGCCCTGAATGAATACAAGGTCGCCGCCATGGCCCTCGTGCTCAGCATTCCAGAAATGCATGAAACCTGTGTCATATAAGGTCGCCGCCGACTGGAAACTGGCAATATGACCGCCCAGTTCCGAGCTTTCCTTGTTTGCCTTGAGAACCACCATCGCCGCGTTCCAGCGGATCGCCGAGCGGATACGTTTCTCGATCTCGCGATCACCAGGATGATCGGGTTGCTCATCCACCGACACAGTGTTGACATAGGCCGAATTACGCGCGAACGGCACCAGCGCCCCATTGCGCCGGGCAACGGAAACCGCTTCCTCCAGCAACTCGTCGGCTCGATCTGTGCCTTCATAGGCAACGACGGATTCGACCGCATCGCGCCACTCTTCGGTTTCCTGTGGATCGGAATCTTTGAAGGGACCGTCGGCCATGAAACAAGCTCCGCTATAGTATGGATGTGCGGAGTTGCCTCCGCAGAAAAGAACGACGGCACGGATGTCCGTGCCGTCGTCGCAGTATCAGCCGCGCTCTACGCACATGGCAACGCCCATGCCACCGCCGATGCACAGAGTCGCGAGGCCCTTCTTGGCATCGCGCCGCTGCATCTCGAACAGCAAGGTGTTGAGGATACGCGCGCCCGACGCTCCGATAGGATGACCGATGGCAATGGCACCGCCATTGACGTTCACCTTGTCGGTATCCCAGCCGAGTTCCTTGTTGACGGCGCAAGCTTGTGCAGCGAAGGCTTCGTTGGCCTCCACCAGATCGAGATCGGAGGCGGACCAACCGGCTTTCTCAAGCGCCTTCTTCGATGCGTTAATCGGCCCTGCACCCATGATCGCCGGGTCAAGACCAACCGTTGCCCACGACTTGATGGTCGCGAGTGGCGTAATCCCGCGCTTATCGGCCTCTTCCTTGCTCATCAGCACGACCGCTGCCGCCCCATCGTTGATACCAGATGCATTGCCCGCCGTAACAGTACCGTCCTTCTTGAAGACGGTGCGCAATCCACCAAGACCCTCAGCAGTGACGCCGGCCTTGATATACTCGTCATCCTCAACGACCGTATCGCCCTTGCGACCCTTGATGGTGACCGGGACGATCTCATCCTTGAACTTGCCAGCCTTTTGCGCGGCTTCTGCCTTGTTCTGGCTCGCGGCGGCGAAGCTGTCCTGATCGCTGCGGGTGATTTGCCACTTCTCGGCGACATTTTCCGCCGTATTGCCCATGTGATAGCCATGGAAGGCATCCATCAGACCGTCGGCCAGCATGGTATCGAGCAGCTTGATATCGCCCATCTTCTGGCCGTTGCGCATCGTCTGGCAGTGGGGAGCTTGCGACATGCTTTCCTGCCCACCACAGACCATGATGTCGTTGTCGCCCATGGCGATATGCTGATAGCCGAGCGCGACGGCGCGCAGACCGGAACCACAGAGCTGGTTGATGCCCCATGCGGATGTCTCATCCGGCAGGCCCGCATTGCGCGCCGCCTGTCGAGCCGGGTTCTGGCCCTGACCGGCGGTGAGGATCTGGCCCATGATGACCTCGTCCACGTCTTTCGGATCGACCCCGGCACGCTCAAGCGCGCCTTTGATGGCCACCTCACCGAGATAATGGGCGGTCACGCCGGATAGCGCGCCGTTGAAAGAGCCGACCGGGGTACGGGCGGCGGATGCGATGACGACTTCGGTCATGTGGATGTCTCCATGGTATCGAAAATGTAACGGCGGTCGCGCACGGTCACGTTCGGCGGACGGCGCGTCGCCTCGAAAAGATCGTAGCCTTCTTTCAAGTTCGCCCAGAACTCGGCCCAGGGCGAATCGGCGTGGCGCATCATATTTTCGTCCGTCATACGAAACGGGAAGATGTGGACGCGGAAGAACCGTTGTCCCGATTGCAGCGCGGCCTCGGCAAGCCCATAGATTTCCTCGATTCCTCCATCCGTCATGGCGTAGCAGCCTATGGACACACAGTCACCGTGAACCATGAGAAAACTACCCGTGCGATCATGGGCGCGGTCATAGGCATTGGGAAATCCGAGATTGAACGACAGGTGGAAGCGACTGTTCGGATTGAGGGAGTCAATTGTGACGAAATAGAATCCCTCAGGCGACTGTCCGTCCCCTTCCCTGAGTTTCGGGCCGAGATCACCAGATGCGGCACAGATGGGCCAAGTCTCGAAGAGCGCGAATTCCTCCCCGGCGCGCAGCCAGAGTTCGAGAACGCGCTCTTTCTTGAAGATTCGCATGAAGACCGGCTGGCCCGCTGTCAATCCCTTCGCATCCAGCGACTCGCCCAGCGCTTCCACTGCCCTTGCCGGGTCAGGACGCGCGGTAAGGTCACTCATTGCAAAGAGCCCTGCCTCAAATGTGGCAAGCGCGAGTATCGCGATACCGATTTTACCAGCAAGCTTCATTCGACCCAGCCTCAGGTCATCGTCTGACCGCCATTAGCACTGAGCGTCGACCCGGTGATGAATCCGGCATCGTCGGAGGCGAGGAACACCACGCATCGCGCAATCTCTTCCGGCTCACCAAGGCGTCCGACCGGGATATGCGGCAGGATGTGCTTGTCGAGGACGTCCTGCGCGATGGCGCGGACCATCTCAGTGCCGATATAGCCGGGGCAGATTGCATTGACCGTGATGCCCTTACGCGCACCCTCCTGCGCCAGTGCTTTCGTGAAACCCAGATCGCCCGCCTTGGCGGCGGAGTAGTTCGCCTGACCGGCCTGACCCTTCTGGCCGTTGATCGAAGAGATATTGATGACCCGGCCCCAGCCGCGATCTCGCATTCCTTCCCAAACAGGGCGGGTCATGTTGAATAGGCCGTTGAGATTCGTGCCGATCACGTCGTTCCACTTGTCGACACTCATCTTGTGAAAGGCCGTATCGCGGGTAATCCCGGCATTGTTAACGAGAACTTCGACAGGCCCAAGGGCGTCTTCGACTTCCTTGATCCCGGCAACGCAGGCGTCATAATCCGCCACGCTCCACTTAAAAACCGGAATGCCCGTCTCTTCCTTAAAGGCAGTGGCAGCATCGTCGTTGCCTGCATAGTTCGCGGCAACGGTGTAACCCGCATCCTTCAGAGCGTGACAGATTGAAGCACCGATTCCTCTGGTACCGCCGGTGACGAGCGCAACTTTCGACATGAATTACTTCCCTTCTTATGGCTTTCGCTCCACAGGCACAGGACAGGCTGCGCGGGGAACTGAATGGCCGGTTATGGTCGAGGAAGCCACATACCTTGCCCATCGCTCCCCTACCAATGTTGTTTTAAGCCGATTTGGCACAAGATCAAAAGAAGGGAGGCCAAAAAAGACTTCGCCCCGCACGATGGCGGGGCGAAGGGCAGTTTTCAGTGTGGCGGTTCGTGGTCAGCGATGATCCTCATGCCGCCTCTTCGCGCGGCGATAAGCGATCTTCTCGTGACCCAAGCCGATCACGAGAGCGAGGACGCACAGCCCCGCCGCCACGAGAAACCAGATGTACTCCCATTCCGTCCCCGCGCCGGGGTACATCGGGCCGCTGATGTCGTTCCAGGTATCGAAAGCCGAACCCATGGTGTTTCCTTTCTTTCAAGTCGAAACGCGATCAGATCGCGTTTCGACGTACCCGTCACTCGGCGGGAAGGGTGGAGATGGTGATGCCTTCAGGATAGGCGGAACTCGGAACCTTGGTCGTGTCGAGGCCCGCGATCTCTGCAGCTTCGGGGACGCGCAGCAATCCGAGGATGCGAAGCACCAGCGAACACAGCAGTCCCGGTATGAAGCCGAGACAGAAGATCACTCCGACGCCAACCGCCTGCCCCATCAGCGACGTGACCACAACACCCGAATCGCCCTGAGCAGCAGGATATCCGGCGGCAAAGATGCCGACAGCCATGACGCCCCAGATACCGATGAAGCCGTGGACCGTCACCGCACCCACTGCGTCGTCGATCCCCATGCCTTCGAGCATCGAGGCAATGGGTTTCAGCGCCGCACCACCGAGGAAGCCTATTGCGAAGGCTGCGGGGGGCCAGAAGAGGTCGAGGCCAGAGGCGCAGGAGATGATCCCGGCGAGAGCGCCTGACATCATCCAGAACGGATCGCGGGTGATCATCCACGCGCCGATGATGCCGCCTGAAAAGCCCATCAGGATGTTAAAGCTGAGCGCAGACAAGGTGATAGGCGTCCCGTAGATCGTCGCGAACTTGTCGGGATACCACGACCATGCTTCGCCCGGCACGATGACACAGGCCATCAGGAAGCCGAAGAAACCGACGATAATCAGCATCAGACCCGTGATCGTGAAGGGCATGTTGTGCCCGCTCAGGTCGTTTGCCGAGCCGTCAATGTTATACTTGCCGATACGCGGCCCGAGGTTGATGAGTACTCCCAGCGCGAAGAAACCGGCAACCATATGCACGACGCCTGCTGCGCCGAAATCGTGATAACCATACTTCGTGACCAACCAGCCATCCGCGTGCCAACCCCATGCGGCGGCCATGACCCAGGCGATCGAGCCAAGAATGATCGCTAGGATGATAAAGCCAACCACCTGAATTCGCTCGATAACCGCACCCGAGAAAATCGAGGCCGTCGTTGCGGCGAACAAGGTGAACGCGCCCCAGAAAACGCCCGAGGCGTTATCCGAGATGTTCGGCCCCATGAATTCGACCCATGGCAACGCAATTTCCGCAGCATAGGCCGCGCCGCTGATACCATTCGGCCCCGCTTCCAGCGAAATTCCCGTGGGAAAGGCCCAATAGATCCACCAGCCGAAGAAATAGAACGTTGGCACCACGAACGCAAACGCAAGGATATTCTTGATCCCCGAGGCCAGCACGTTCTTCTGTCTTGACGCGCCCATCTCATAAGCCAGAAAACCGGCATGGATGATAACCATGAGCGGTATCGTCAAGTAATAGAAGGTTTCCGCGAACATCGTGTTCGTGCTCGCCGGTCCTGCTTCGAGTGCGGCGACCTTCGCCGCCAGTTCGGCCAATTCGGCTTCCATGTCGTCATTCTCCCCTTCGAGTTCGTCGCTTGGTGCGACTTCATTCCGCGACGATACATGAACGGACAGAAAAACCAATACCCTCTGATTTCTATACCAATTTTGCACCAAAACACCGATCAAGCGGTTGCAACTCGCCCCCTCGGCACTTCACGAATCGGCAGATGGGCGATGGCCGAAAACGCCCCGACCCCGATTCCGATCCACCACACCACGTCATAACTTCCGTACACGTCATAGAGCTTGCCCCCGAGATACACCCCGAGGAACCCGCCAAGCTGGTGGCTCAGAAAAACGAACCCATAGAGGGTGCCCATGTACTTCATTCCGTACAGGTACCCGATCAACCCGGAGGTCAGCGGCACGGTGGCCAGCCACAGCGCCCCCATCGACAGGCTGAACACGATCACGGTCGTCGGCGTCGGGGGCAGCATGATGAACGCAATCGCCACCACTGTCCGCAGCGCATAGATGGTCGCCAGCAGGTATTTTCGCGAATACATACCGCCCAGCTTCCCGGCCAATAGCGTCCCGAGCACATTCGTGATCCCGATCAGCGTCAACGACGCCGCACCCAATGCCGCCGACCCGCAAGCTTCCGTCACCAGCGCCGGGAAATGCGCGGTGATGAAAGCGAGTTGATAACCGCAGGAAAAAAATCCGAGGAACAGCAGGATATAATCGGGGTCTTTCGACACCCGCCCGAGGATTTGCCCCAGCGTCTCTTCCGCCGCATCCTTCTGCACCTCCGGCGGCGGCGGTGCTTTCAGAAACGGAAGCGCGAACAGCACCAGCAGGATAGCCACCGCAAAGATCAGCATGGTCGACGACCACCCCACGCTCCGCTCCAGATACTCCGTGATGGGCGGCAGCAGCACCTGCCCCGCCGACCCGAAGGCCGTCGCGATCCCGAGCGCCATCGAGCGGTTCTCCGGCGAGGCCGCCCGCCCCACCACCGCCAGCAACACCCCGAATCCCGTCCCCGCCACCCCGAGGCCGACCATCACGCCCGAGGTCATCACCTGCCCCAGCGGCGTGGTCGCCGCCGCCGCCAGCGCCAGCCCGAGCGCATA
>CALHLW010000095.1 GCA_938034615.1 uncultured Neomegalonema sp.
TTCTTGTCCTTGAACAGTTTTCCGGTCGGCATCGCCACGTCTTCGAGATGATCGGCGTGCTGCACGAAGACCTCCGTGACCTTGCTGGCCAGCGGGCTGTCGAGGAACACGGTGGCTTTCGGGATCGCCCCTTCGGCCAGCAGCGCGCCAATATCGTGCAGCAATTCCTGACTGCGCTCGACCGCGAAGCTGGGGATAACGATATTGCCACCCCGCTCCAGCCCTGCAACCAGTTCGTTGCGCAGCGCCTCGCGCCGCCCTTCGAGCGTATAGTCGGCGCGGGTCCGGTCGCCATAGGTGCTTTCGGAGATAATATAGTCGAAGCCCTGCTCACCTCCCGGTTCGGGGTGGAACACCTTTTCGTCCGGCCCCAGATCGCCCGAGAAGAGGAGGCGCATCGTGTTGTCGCTGCCCTTTTCCTGAAACTTCACCTCAATGGACGCCGAGCCGAGGATATGGCCCGCATTCCAGTAGCGGACGTGAAAGCCGGGGGCCGGTTCGATCCACTCGCCGTACTCGACCGGCTTCATTTTCTTGAGCGCCGCCTTCGCGTCATCTTGCGTATAAAGCGCTTCAAGAGGCTTCTTGCCCCGCCGTTGGCGCCAGCGGTTCGTACGCTCGGTATCCGACTCCTGAATGCGGGCCGAGTCCATCAGCATGAACTCCATCAGATCGATGGTCGCCCGCGTGGCATAGATCGGTTTGTCGAAGCCCTGTGCCATCAGCTTCGGCACGAGGCCCGTGTGATCAGTATGGGCATGGGTCAGCAGCAGGAAATCCGCCGCCTTCGGATCGAAGGGAAACGGCTGACGATTCAGGTCGCGCACCGTCTTGTTGCCCTGAAACAGGCCGCAATCGATCAGGCAGGCGATTTTGCCCGTATCGAGCATTGAGCAGGAGCCGGTGACGGTCCCCGCCGCGCCATAGAAGGACAGTGTCGTCATCGATCAGCCTCGCTCACTTGCTTCCGGCTCCCATAGACGCGAAGCGGGGGATGAAATGCAAGACCGGCGCGCGGCGACAGGCACGCGGCGCATGAAGGCAACGCAAAACGCCCCGGACGAACCGGGGCGTTGAGAACGCGCGTAGGAGGCCATTCTGGCCGGGTGTAGACTTACTGAACGATTGAGTTGACGCCGTAATTGACGGCGGCGTTCGCGCCCTGAACCGCGATGTTCTCAGCCATGGAACCGGCAACCGTATTCGCAGGTGCCGTTGCGCCGGGCACAGATACGCTTGGTGCAGCCACAGTTACGCTTGGTGCAGTCACAGTGGGTGCCGCGTAGCCTGGCGTTTGAAGCGGTGCAGCCTGATACGCAGGCGTGCCCGAGTACGTCACCGTCGACGCAGGCTGGATGACGGGCTGAGCGACGGCAGGGAGCTGCGCGCTCGGCATCAGGGCCGGCTGAGCGGCATCGTAAACTGTCGGCTGCGAAGTCACATAGGTCGCGGGCACCGTGGTATAGCTGCCAGCCGGTACCGCTTGGATCGTCGGCGTGGCAGTGCTCGCCACAGGCGCCGGGGTGGATACAGCGGGAACGGTCATCATCGAATCAGACGCGCAGGCGGCAGAAAGGAAGGCGATTGCGGCGAGGGCCAGTGGGGTTTTTACTGCGTTGAACATAGTCGTTCTCCTTGGGATAAAAATTGGAGTTTGCGAAAGGCGATTCAGGCTGATCGACAGGTGAACGTCTTCATTTCAGCAGTGTCCTGAATATTCGAGCCTCCCAAACGCATGGTCGGTTACCCGATCCGCTCCCCTCCTCACCGCAATGGCCGTGCCGTGTGTTACCCAATCGTTAATAAAAGGGTAGAAGGCACCAACTCCGCGTCGACCAATACAACTGGAGAGAATATCGATTTTATTCGATTACGATGTAAAACCGGTATTCGACTGCAGCTCGGTGGATAATCGCCAGTTCGGTTCGGCACCGTCGGGCCACCGCATACTCAACCTGCAACACTGATGATTTACATTGCGGAGACGCTCGAAAATTTATCCGCAGACGGCAGAAACCGCAGAGCGAACATTACTTTGAGTCGCATAGCGCGAAAAATAGCTCCCGGCTTACGCCGTATAGCCTCTCTTTTACGCTCCTTGAGGATTTCTCAGAAGAATGACGAGACGTTATTCCTACTGGCGGGAATGGAGTGAATAATCCAAGGTCGATCGACGGACATTTCCAGCATCGAACCATGCGATCGCGTCGACATAACGATGCTGGTTCTCGAAGCGCGTCCAAGGCCAGTCACTGCCCACGATCAGGCATTCCGGCCCCAGCGCCTCGCTGAGATTATCGAGGATCGGGCGACACCGCGCCGCTGCGTCGTCGAACGAAAGCTTCGGGAACACGCGATACGGCGCCGATGCCTTTACCATGACCCGGCCCGTAGGCGCATCGGCGATCGCGCGATAGCCAGAACATTCGGCAGGCTCGGCGGACCCCGGCAATCCGAAATGATCCACCACCACCGTCCGGCACCGGGCGAGCAAGGCGTCGATCAGCGGCGGCAGCAATACCCCTTCGCAATGCAGTTCCACATGCCAGCCCGCCGCATCGATGCGGCGCAGGACGCCGTCCCATGGCGCGATATCGAAATCCCGTGCGGCTCCTCCAACGAGATTGAGCCGCATTCCGATGATTCCTTGCGATGACAGGTCGGCGATGTGTTCTGCCGATGCACCGGGGTCGAGCATGACGATGCCCCGAAGCGTCAGGGCGTCCATTGCCTTTCCCGCCTCTAGGGCAGACAGGAGATGGCGATTGTCGGTGCCAAGGAAACTCGGCTGAACCAGCAATGCGCCGTCCATCCCATGCCCGCGCAATACCGCGACGAAATCCGGCAATGTCGCATCGTAACCGGGGGTGTACCGCCGGTCAGGGGTCATCGGTAGATCGGCGCGAAAGACATGGGCGTGGCCGTCGAAGCGCCCTGCCCTGCCGTCCATCAACCTGTTTGCGCCGGTGAATTGCATCGTATCTCGCTTGACAGGTCATTGGTTCTCTATAGGACTATAGCTAAGACAGGAGATCAAGTCGCAAATGACCGCCACCGCACTTGCCGGGGATGCTCGACTGCCGCTCTATCAGCGGTTGGCAGAGACATTGCGGTACGATCTGACCCAAGGGACGCGGCGACCGGGCGACAGGATGCCCTCCGAAAACGCGCTGGCCGCCGAGTATGGCCTCGCGCCCGGTACAGTGAGGCAGGCATTGTCGGCTCTGGTCGATGACGGGTTGCTGGAGCGCTTCCACGGTCGGGGAACCTTCGTACGGCGACCCAGTTTCGACCGCTCTCTCTTTCGCTTTTTCCGTTTTCGCGATTCCTCCGGCGAATGGCGCATTCCGGAGAGTCGTATCCTGAAGCGAACCGTCGAACCGGCCCCGAGCCATATCGCGCGGCAATTGGGCATCAAAGACGGCGAACCCGCCATCACTATGAGCCGCCTGCGTATCCTGAGCGATGCACCGGTGCTGGCAGAAGAAATCTGGTTGCCGAAAGCCCGTTTCGAGGCGTTTCTCGATCTCTCGGAAAGCGAGATCGGCCCGCTGCTCTATCCAGTCTACGATTCCAGATGCGGGCAACTCGTCGCCCGCGCCGAGGAAACGCTGACGGCAGAAGCCGCCCGGCCCGAGATCGCCCGTCTGTTGCGCGTAGACCGGAACGCGCCGGTCATCGTGATCGACAGGCTCGCGAAGGGGTTCGATGACACGCCGCTCGAATGGCGGCGCAGTCAGGGCCGTGCCGATCAGTTTCATTACCACACAGAAATCCGCTGAAAGCGGAACCAAGGGAGGAAGACCATGAAGTTCATCAAGACGCTCGCCCTCGCGGCGATGGCCGCATCGACCGCCACTCTCGCCTTTGCCGACGCCCGCGAAGTTCGCATCGCCAGCCATGTCTCCGAATTCTCGCCGCTGCACGCGCAGTCGCAGCTATTCGCCGCCGAGATCGAGAAGCGCCTGCCCGGTGAGTTCGAGTTCAAGCTGTTCCCCGGTGGTCAGCTCGGCAAGGAAAAGGACTTGATGACCAACGTGCAGGCCGGGTCGATCGAGATGATCAACGTCGCCTCGGGCGTGATGAAGCTCGACAAGAAGCTTGGCGTGTTCGATCTGCCGTGGCTCTTCTCGGATCGCGACCATGTCCGCCGTGCCATGAGTGCCGGGCTTGAGGGCGCAATCCGCGAGCGCATCGAAGAGGTAGGCAATGTCAAGGTCATCGGCGTCTATGAGAACGGCTTCCGCCACGTCATCAATACCGAGCGCGCCATTTCTGAGCCGTTCGATATGGATGGCCTGAAGATCCGCATCTCGGGCGGCAAGTTCCGGCAGGGCGTCTTCCAACAGATCGGCGCGACCCCGCAGAAGGTGAGCTGGGGTGAAACCTTCACGGCTCTTCAGAGCGGCGTGGTCGATGGAGCCGAGGCCGCCGTTTACGGCTTCTATGAGCAGAAGCATTTCGAGGTTGCCAAGCACCTCTCGCTCACCAGCCATGTCTACACCCCCTCCTTCCTGCTGGCCTCGACGGCCTTCTTCGACAGCCTGACGGCAGAACAGCAGACGGTGTTTATCGATGTGGGGCGCAAGATCACCGATGCGGCCTATGAGAAATCCGCCGATCTCGAAGCGAA
>CALHLW010000096.1 GCA_938034615.1 uncultured Neomegalonema sp.
TCCTCGCCGCCAATGTCTATCTCGGCGCGCGGTCCATCGCGGCGGCACTCGCCACCGGAGCCAATATCGTGCTGGTGGGCCGCACGACCGACTCCGCCCTTGTCCTCGGCCCGCTCATCCACGAATACGGTTGGGCGGCGAACGATTGGGACCGCCTCGCCGCAGGCACCATCTGCGGCCATATCCTCGAATGCGGCGGACAAGCGAGCGGCACCTATTTCGCCGACCCCGGATTCAAGGACGTGCCGGACCTCGCCAACGCAGGCTTCGCCATGGCCGAGATCGACCCCGATGGCGGCTTTGTCATCACCAAGCCCGCGAATACCGGCGGCTGCGTCACCCGCGCCACCGTCACCGAGCAAATCCTCTACGAAATGCACGACCCGGCGGCCTATATCGTTCCCGACTGCATAGCCGATATCACCGCCATGACCCTCGCCGAAGACGGCCCTGACCGCATCCGCGTGCAGGGCGTGCGCGGCCACCCTGCCCCCCCGACCCTCAAGGCAACCATCTGCGTCGAGAACGGCTGGATGGCCGAAGCCGAAATGACCTATGCCGGACCCAACGCCCTCGCCCGCGCACGATTGGCCGGAGACGTGGTGCGCGAACGGCTCGGGCGGCTCGGCGTGAACGAGCCGACCCGCATCGAAATCGTCGGCACGGGCGCAACCCTCGGCAGCGGCCTGCGCGAGCCCGTCCCGCCCCACGATCCCCTCGACCCCTGGGCCGAATACCGGATGCGCGTGGCCGGTCAGGCGAGCGACCGTGCCAGTGCGCAGATCATCGCCGACGAAGTACAGAGCCTCTACTGCTCCGGCCCGGCGGCGGGTGGCGGCTACCGCTGTAATGTCACACCGCAGGTCGCGACGGCGTCCATCCTCGTCCCCCGCGAGCGCGTCGAGAGCGCCGTGACCGTGGAGGTCATCCCATGCTGACCGATGATCGCCACAGCCTGCCCCTCCACGCCATCGCCCATGGCCGCGCGGGCGATAAGGGCGACACCTCCAACATCTCGATCATCGCCTATCGCGAGGCCGCATGGCCGATCCTGCTGGAGCAGGTGACGGAGGCCCGCGTGGCCGAGGCAATGGCCCATCTTTGCGCAGGCCACGTCACGCGCTACGCCCTGCCCAATCTCCATGCTCTCAATTTTGTGATCGAGACCGCACTTCAGGGGGGTGTCAACGCCTCGCTGGGTCAGGATCGCCACGGCAAGACGCTCTCCTTCCTCCTTCTCGGCACGATCACCGTCGAGGTGGCACGCGAGGCCATCCCCGATGGCTCACCATATTTAAATCGACTGGAGCAAACGCCGTACTAGGTGCGCACTATGGCATCCAGTACAGGCAAATTCGTCACGGGCTCGATCCTGCGGCACACGGTCGTGATGACTCTCAGCTCCGGGGCAGGTCTGCTCGCGATCTTCCTTGTCGATCTGGCCGATCTCTATTTCATCTCGCTGCTGGGTGAAGACGCGCTTGCGGCGGCGGTGGGGTATGCGGGCACCCTCCTCTTCTTCTTCACCTCCGTCAGCATCGGCCTCGCTATCGCCATGGGCGCACTGACCGCACGAGCGCTCGGGGCAGGCGATGAAGCACGCGCGCGCCATGTGGCGGGGTCCATCGCGGCCATCATGGTCGTCGTCGGCATCGCCTCGACCCTCGCGCTGGTCGTCTTCGCAGGGCCGTTGCTGACCCTCATCGGGGCCACCGGAGAGGCCCATGCCTACGCGATGTCCTTCTTGTGCATCGCGGCCTTCGGGACGCCGTTCCTGATGCTCGGCATGGGCGGCGGAGCCTTGCTGCGCGCCCATGGCGATGCCCGCCGCGCCATGACGACCACCCTTTCTGCAGCGGTCATCAATGCGATCCTCGACCCGTTGCTGATCTTCACGGCGGGGTTGGGACTGGAGGGTGCAGCCATCGCCACGGTCATAGCCCGCATCACCCTCGCCATCGTCGCATGGCGGCCCATCATGGCCATCCATAACGGCGTCACGCGGCCTTCACCCACCTCATTACGCGAGGATACCGGCGCGGTCTTCGCCATCGCCGGACCCGCTATCCTGACGAATATCGCCACCCCCGTCGGCTTTGCCTTCGTCACCCGAATGATTGCCGATTTCGGGACGCAGGCGGTTGCGGGCTATGCCGTGATCGGGCGACTCACGCCCTTTGCCTTCTGCCTCGTCTTCGGCCTGTCGGGAGCCGTCGGCCCGATCATCGGCCAGAACTTCGGCGCAGGCCAGTTCGACCGCGTCCGCGAGGCCTTCCGCACGGCGCTCATCTTCGTCCTGATCTACGTCATCGCCGTCTCGGCCCTGCTCTTCATATTCAGCGAGCAGATCGCCGATCTCTTCAATGCCACCGGCGAGGCTCGCGAGCTGGTCTTCCTCTTCTGCGGCCCGCTGGCACTGGCCTTCTTCTTCAACGCGGCCCTCTTCACCACGAACGCCGCTTTCAACAATCTCGAACGTCCGACCTATGCGGCCCTTCTCAACTGGGGCCGCCACACCCTCGGCACGATTCCCTTCGCATGGCTCGGTGCCGAATTGATGGGCGCGAGGGGCGTTCTGATCGGTCAATACGCAGGCGGCGCGATCTTCGCCATGCTCGGCATCTGGATGGCTCTGCGCCTGATCGACGGTCAGGCACAGGGTGCCCCGCCCCGCAAAGTCGGCACCATCCTCACCCAGAGCCGCGCGGCCCAGTGGCCCTTCAGCAACTGGCGACCCTGAGCAGGAATTTGTAGAGGTTTTGCCGATAACGATGAACAACAACGTCAGGCCCGATTATCGCTTGTCACCGCCCAAAGCGCCCGTTAGAACGCGCGCCGATGCTGCCGTAGCTCAGAGGTAGAGCACTCCCTTGGTAAGGGAGAGGTCGAGAGTTCAATTCTCTCCGGCAGCACCATGAAAACCCTCGGTTATATAACAATTTTCGCTGGGACAGATGCTCCAAGCGACGCTCAGATTATGCGACTACGTGCAGAACATAGCACAAAACTCACTAGGGAATTGAGGAAAAATCCGGGGAGCGATTTTCTATTTTTGTTCCCAAGATTCGTGCGCCGCATGTAAAAACTGGCCTTAGTGACGGCTTTCTGAGTCAGACGATATTAGGCAGGTTCGTCCGTGGCGACGATCAGCATAGGCAGATTAGCAATTCCAGAGCTTGGTTCTCCGTATTCGTATACGCCTAGCGCAGCACAATCTCGATGGATTTCCATCCCCCTAGCTTTTGAAGGGCGGCAAGACTGCGGTTCACCTGATAGTGCCATGTCTCCCATGTGTAGCGAAGCTTTTGCGGCGTCAGATTCGTTATTAGAGCACGGAGACACGCGGCTTTGAACCCGGTCTTGATTTGACTACCGCATTGCACCTCGTATGGGGCGCGGAAGTACGCTTCACCTCGATTATTTAGAAAGATCGCCCCGGTATCGTGCGTCAACTTCTCCAGTTCGGCAGCTACATCTTGGTATCGAAAAAATCGACATAGGCGCGCACAAGGTGAACTTCGCGACAATTAAGATATAGGTTTGACTTTGCGAATGACGAACTCTCCCCTCTTGACACTACTGGCCAGCGGTTTCAACCCGAGGCATTTGCGCTCCACCCGGTACACAACCCGGAATCACAACCTGCTGATACCGCTCAACTCTTTTCGGATTAACCTCTGAGTCACAAGTTGCTTGCACCGGGAAGGCCAATGTCGTTCATTATGCACAGGCCACGGACTATCAAGGCCGCATAAGGGAGAGCTACATGAAAAAGATCCTACTTGGCGCACTGAGCGCCATGGCGTTGTCGTTTGGCGTTTCTGCTGCGAACGCAGCCGATGACCTCACCGTCGCTTACTTCCCCGAATGGCCAATGCCATTCCAGTACGCGCAGAAGAACGGCTATTACGACGACGCCCTAGGCAGAACAGTGAACTGGGTTTCCTTTGATACCGGGACGGCAATGTCTGCCGCGATGGCGTCGGGTGACGTTCAGATCGCTGTGTCGATGGGTGTTACGCCCTTCCTGACGGCTGTTTCCGCTGGTCAGGACATTCAGGCCGTCGACGTTGCAGTCGGCTATTCGGATAACGACAACTGCGTCGTTCGTGAAAGCCTCGAAATCGACAAGTCGAACGCGAAAGAGCTTGAAGGCAAGCAGGTTGGCGTGCCGCTCGGCACCGCCGCTCAAACCGGCTTCCTGAAACAGATGGAGCATTTCGGCGTCGACACCTCGACGATGGAAATCGTTGATATGTCTCCCGTCGACTCGGCTGCCGCTTTTGCAAGCGGAAACCTCGACATGGTGTGTGGCTGGGGTGGCCCGCTGCGCCGCATGAAAGAATACGGCAACGTGCTTTTGTCCGGTGCGGAAAAAGAAGCCGTCGTTGGCAAAGTCTACGATGTCACCGCTGTTGACGGTTCGTGGGCCGCTGAGAACGCTGATCTGGTTGCGCGCTTCCTTCACCTGACTCACAAGATGAATGAAGAGTACAACAACGGTCGCGCCTCCGACATGCTTCCGGATATCGCGACTCAGGCCGGTATGGACCTCGAAGGTGCAACGGCTACGGCGTCGACGTTCTCGTTCCCGAGCGTTGATGACCAGCTGAGCGACGCTTGGCTCGGCGGTTTCATGGCAACCAACTTCAAGGAAGCCACGGACAAGCGCGCTGAAAGCGGCGAGATTACTGCTCTCGACTCTTATGACGGTGCGATCAACGCGAGCTACCTGCGGGCTGCTTCGCAGTTGAACTGACGCCGATCACAATGTCGCCCGGACGGTTATCCGGGCGACATTTCTTTTTGGGCGGCGATCGACCCGCTCTGCTTGAACAATCCATTTTCATGGCTAGGGGGCTTTGCATGTCTGGTTTGCAGATAGACGATATCTCGATGCGTTTTGACTTGCCGAATGGCGCTTTTGTCCAGGCTTTGCAGAACGTCTCGCTCGACCTGAAGAACGGCGAATTGATGTCTGTCCTCGGGCCGTCAGGCTGCGGCAAGACCACGCTTCTCAACATCGTCGCAGGTTTTCTCAGACAAACCAGCGGTAAGATCGTCTTGAACGGCAAGCAAGTTGTCGGACCCAGCGCTGATCGCGGCATGGTTTTTCAGCAAGGCGCGTTGTTCGAGTGGATGAGCGTCCGCAAGAACGTCTCCTTCGGCCCCGATATGAAGGGAATGCCGAAGGCCGAGAGCAATGAGATTGTCGAGCACTTGCTCGACGTGGTTGGCTTGCAGGACTTCAAGGATAAAGCCGTCTATGAACTGTCCGGCGGGATGCAGCAGCGCGTCGCACTTGCCCGTTGTCTCGCCAATGACCCTGACGTCATTCTGATGGACGAACCCCTCGGCGCGCTCGACGCGCTGACCCGCGAAAAGATGCAGGGGCTTGTTCTGAAGCTGTGGAAAGAGACCGGCAAGACGATCATCCTCATTACACACTCCGTCGAGGAAGCCCTTCTGCTGGGCGAGCGCCTGTTGGTCATGGCTCCACGTCCTGGGCGTATCCACAAGGAATACCATCTGCCCTTCGCCGAGATGGGTGTTGGTGCTGATCTGCGCGAAGTGAAAAAACACGCCGACTACAACACGACGCGCGAGGAAATCCTTGCGATGATCTGGAACATGGAAGAGGAAATCATGGGTCGCACAGAGGGAGCCGCAGCGTGAAAGTTCTCCTGATGTATATTGCGATCTTCGTGGTCGCAGCTCTGATCTGGCGCATAATTGGTGGGCCCTTCACCCGCAAAGACCCTTTTACCGATCTCAAGACCGTTACATTCGGCGATGAAAGCGCGATCAAGTCGAACCGCTTTGCATCGGTCGTCTCTATCCTTTCGATCTTTCTGATCTGGGCATCGTTTACCGGCTCCAACCTCGTCCCCAACGTCCTGCATGTGCCCGGCCCCTATCAGGGTGAAACCGGCTTCACCTACGAGGCGACAGCGCCCGATGGCACGACAGATACCGGGACGATCAGGGCACTGGTTCACCCGGTCGGAGCCGCGGTTGAACTGCCTACGCTGGACGGACTCGATGACGGCGGATTCGCAAAAAATCTGGCGGTGACCATCCCGGCCTACCGCGCGCCAACCCTGACGGCGACAAAGCTGTTGGATGACCGCAACACCCAGAAGATCGTCTCGATCGACGGAGAACCGATCGCCCCCGGCGGCGCTGTAGACATCGAGCACGGCGAAGTGCGGATGAACGCGAAGGGCAGTCTGACATTCGAACCCTCACCTGGCATGCAGATGCCCGATCAGTTTTTGCCTGCCCCTGAAAAGGTCGCAAATCGGTTCGTCAATCTCCTTGTCAACGGCTATCAGAATGTCACCCTGCTTGAGCATTTGGGCTGGTCGCTCTGGCGTGTTCTTGCGGGCTTCTTCCTCGGCGCGCTGGTCGGCATACCGCTCGGCTATGCGATGGGATTGAACAGCTGGTTCAGAGGCTGGTTCGATCCAATCGTCGAGTTCATGCGTCCGGTTCCGCCGCTCGCCTTGATCCCGCTCATCATCATCTGGCTCGGCATTGACGAGGAGGCGAAGATTTCGCTGCTGTTCCTCGCCGCGCTCTGGATCATGGCGATTGCTGCACGGTCGGGTGTGTCAGGCGTTCGAATATCGAAGGTTCATGCCGCCTATTCGCTCGGTGCATCGAAATGGCAAATCCTCAAGAACGTCATCGTACCAAACTCGCTGCCAGACATCTTCACCGGTGCCCGCGTTGCAATGGGTGTCTGCTGGGGAACGGTGGTCGCCGCCGAACTCGTCGCCGCACAAAAGGGTGCGGGCAAGATGATCATGGAGGCGTCGAAGTTCTCGCTGACGGACATCGTCATCACCGGCATCATCGTCATCGGTATCGTCGGTTTCGGCATCGACGTTCTGATGCGGATCGCGGAGAAAAGACTTATCCCGTGGAAAGGCAAGGGTTGACCCACCCTCGTCGCCAATCGAAAATACCACTGACGTTTCGACACACCAAAGTACCTCCCATCACGCATGATGGGAGGGTCCGGACTTCGCAAGCAAAAATCCATCACGACGTATCGGCAGGCTCCAACGCCCGGAGCGCCATCGTCTGACAATCCGACAGGATGTCGTCGATGAAATCCTTGCCCCTGGCCCGATAGCCGGGAGGTCGCCCTCGCCGCATCGGCTGGGGCCATTTACGCGATGCACGCGCCAGAACACGTTTCAGCCGCCGCACCTGTCCCGGCAGGTCATCAAGCGCCGCGTTAAGCGCCAGCAACCGCAGACACAACCGCCGCGCCGAAACCGGATCATCCGGCATCGGGACGCTCGGCCTGTGGACCGGATCGTCCATCCCGTCGAAGCTCCAGATGCGCGGTCCGTATCCCGGCGTGGTCTTGGGCTTGGGATCGGGGTCTTTACGCGGATCGAACAACGGAAAGACAGGCACGAAATTCGGGTCGACCGCTCCATCGCCACCGCCTTTGGCCCTGCGTTTCGACTTCTTGCGCCGCCGTTTCGGCACCGGCAGCGTCCAGATAAACGGCAGCCCCGAAGCATCCTCGATCCGGATCGCCATCACGATCAACCGCCGCATCGCGGCTTCCGCCGGTCGCAGGTATCGCAGGATCGCGCTATGCACATGCCTCGGCAGGATTTCCACAACCGCACCCGGCACCAGACCGGCGGTCGAGAACATCACCATCACGACCCATCGCAATGCTCTGTGCTGCCTCTCCACCGCTATTGTCCAGTTCCAGCGCATTCGCTCTCCATATAAAACAAAACATGAACATCAAGCGCGAAAGAACCCGAAATGTCAAGCGCGCGGTCGTTTGAAATCGCGCAGGTGCGATTGCACAGCCAACGACACTTCGATCTATGCGGCGCAATCGGCTGAGGGTAACGTCGACACACCCGAATCTGCTACGCGATTGCCTTCAGGAAACGACATGATCGACCGCGCACCTAGCCCCCATGCGGTACATCCCCGCCGCAGTTTCATCTTCACGCCGGGGCTTCAGCCGAAGATGTTTCCCAAGGCGTTGGCGTCGGGCACGGATATCGTCTGCGTCGAACTGGAGGACGGCATTGCCCCGAAGGACAAGGCAGAAGCGCGCCGCAATGCGTTGGCGCTCTTCGAACAACCGCAAGCACAAGATGGCATCGAACGCATGGTGCGGATCAACTCGATGCGTGAGCGGTTCGGGATCGAGGATGTGCAGGCCGTGCTCGCCACCGACACCCCGCCCCCCGCGCTGATGATGCCGAAAGTCCGCACCCCTGACGAGGTGGTCATGCTCGACCAACTCCTCACAGAGCGCGACCACCCGACCCGCCTGCACATCATCATCGAGACGAACCAGGGACTGGAGGCGGCCTATGACATCGCCCATTGCAGCCCCCGCATCGATGCCCTGTTCTTCGGCGGCGTCGATATGGCCGCCGAGTTGCGCTGCGAGAATGCGTGGGAGCCGCTGCTCTATGCCCGCTCCCGCGTCGTCCATGCCGCAGCCAGCGCAGGGCTGGACGTGATCGATGTCCCCTATCTCGACCTCGACGACCCTGATGGCATGGTCGTCGCGGCCAAACAGGCCCGCTCGCTCGGCTTTGCGGGGAAAGGCTCGATCCACCCCAAGCAGATCGCAGCCCTGAACGCGGTGTTCACCCCGACCCCGGTTGAGATCGCCCGCGCCCGTCGCATCATCCAGACCTTCGAGGAGGCCGATACCGGGTTGGTGGTGATCGACGGCAAGCTGATCGAGAAACCCGTATTGCGCGACATGCACCGCACCGTCGCGATAGCCGACCGTATCGGAATCTGACCCATGCCCGTCATCACCTGCATCGACGATTTCAAGCCGCTCTACCGTCGGCGCGTGCCGAAGATGTTCTACGACTACGCCGAATCGGGTAGCTGGACCGGACAGACCTTCCGCGAGAACTCCAGCGATTTCGAGAAGCTCTATCTGCGTCAGCGGGTAGCCGTAGATATGTCAGGCCGCTCCACCGCCAGCGAGATGATCGGCCAGCCCGTCGCCATGCCCGTGGCGCTGGCCCCCGTCGGCCTGCTCGGGATGCAGCACGCGGATGGCGAGATCGCGGCGGCGCAGGCGGCGGAGGAATTCGGCATTCCTTTCACCCTCTCGACCATGTCGATCAACTCAATCGAAGACGTGGCAGAGGCAACGACGAAGCCGTTCTGGTTCCAACTCTACACCATGAAGGACGAGGGTTTTCTGGCCGAGTTGATCCAGCGGGCGAAAGATGCCGGATGTTCAGCCCTCGTCATCACGCTGGACTTGCAAATCGTGGGGCAGCGGCACAAAGATCTGAAGAACGGCCTGTCCGCCCCTCCCAAACCGACCCCTGCCACGCTTCTCAACCTGATGACGAAATGGCGTTGGGGAATCGGGATGCTCGGCGCAAAACGGCGGCATTTGGGCAATATCGTCGGCCATGTAAAGGATGCGGGCGACCCATCGCAGATGATGGCGTGGATCGGCGAGCAGTTCGACCTGACCCTCGATTGGGCCAAGGTGGCCCGCATCAAGGAGATGTGGGGCGGGCAGGTGATCCTGAAGGGCATCATCGACCCCGACGACGCGCGCATGGCACTGAAAGTTGGCGCAGATGCCATCATCGTCTCGAACCATGGCGGGCGACAACTCGACGGCGCGCTCAGTTCCATCCGCGCCCTGCCCGCCATCCTCGACGCGGTGGGCGGTGAGACTGAGGTGCATATCGACAGCGGCATCCGCTCGGGTCAGGATGTGCTGAAAGCCGTCGCAATGGGGGCGCAGGGGGCCTATATCGGACGCGCCTTCACCTATGCGCTCGGCGCCATGGGCCGCCCCGGCGTCAGCCGCGCGCTTGAGATCATCCACAAGGAAATCGACGTCTCCATGGCCCTCTGCGGCCATCGCGATATCCGCGATGTCGGGCGCGACTGTCTATTGGTGCCGGAGGGCTTTTCGGGGCGATGGGAGGCTTAGGGTGAAACCCGATCCAGCACGAAATCGCTCAACACCGCGAAATCATCGAACCGCAGCAAGGCGGGCAAGTCCTCAGCCGGGGTCTTGCGATATCCCTTCGTATGCAGCGCGTAGTCGATCCCAGCGGCCAACGCCGTTTCCGTATCCACCTCGCTATCCCCCACGAACAGCACCCGCTCCTGCGGCACGCCCAACTCGCGTATCGTATGGAACAGCGGCACGGGGTCCGGCTTCTTCACCGCCAGCGTATCCCCCGCCACGACCGACCCAAACCGCCCCCGCCAGCCCAGCGCATCCAGCACGTTGAGCGTCGGCGCATACGGCTTGTTGGTACACATCCCCAGCGCCAATCCCGCCAGCGCATCCAGCATGGCCTCCGCCCCCGGATAGGCCGGATTCTCCTCCCCCGGTGCCGCCGCATAGAACTCGAAGAACCGCACCACATGGGCATCCCCTTCCGGCCCATCCGCCGTCAGCCCCCGCGCGCGCAACATCCGGCGCGCGAAGACATCGCCGCCATTCCCCACGAACCCGCGCGCCTCATCGATGGAGATCGGCGGCACGTTCTGCTCGGCGAGAAACCGCCCCGCGATCAGCGTGATGGCTTCGGCGCTATCGATCAGGGTGCCATCCAGATCAAAGATCACGGCATCGTATCGGCGGGTCATGGCACTTGGTCCTTCGAAGCGGAGAGGTCGTCAGGCGACCGCGCGCCGATATGGCACGAACGCCCCTCCCCGCGTCCAGCCCTTCCGGTGAAGACACACGCAGATTGTTCGGCCACCAGACCAACCCGACACAAAGGTTTGCTCGCCGCTATAATCCTTCGAGACGTTCGCCGCGCTCACTCCCCAGGATGAGGATCGTCTATCGAAAACAATCGGTTCCTCATCCTGAAGAGCCGCCAAAGGCGGCGTCTCGAAGGATGGTTCAGAGCGCGATTTTGCAATGTGTTGTATACTTGGTCCGATCATGCAGGATCATCGCTATCCCAGAACGATATCGAACGTCCCCGAACCACCTTGGAAGTCGACCGTCACCGCATCACGCAGTGCCGGAGTGGGGAGAGAACGCCAGAGAAAATCCGCCTCATTCCCCGGATCACCTGCAAAATACATCTGCATCGGCGTCCTCTCGAACCCAGGCCCCGTCGCATAGAAATGCAGATGCCGCGTCCGCCCCGCATAGGCGCCGGGCCGGATCGTGCGAAAGCGATAGCGTCCCTCCGCATCCGTCTGCACAGCCCCGTATCCCTGAAAATTCGGATCGAGCGGCACATTCGAGCGGTCACCGCTATGGGCATAGCGCCCGTAGGCATTCGCCTGCCATAATTCGAGCGACGCCCCCGCAACCGGGCGACCATCGGTTCCCAAGACCCGCCCCTCGACCACGATTACCTCGCCCGTCGCAGGCGCGCCTCCCGCAATCGTCACAAGATCGGCATCGCTGTCGATGGGCAGCCTTTCGGGGTAGAACGGCCCCGTCGTCTGGCGTGGGGTCGGCGCGAGAGCAGACGCCGCATCGACGGCCAATCCGCTCGCAGCGACACCCAAGACGACCTGTCTGCGTGAAATCATGGCGTTGTTATCTCCTTGCGCGTTCATGTCGCTTCAACTGTGCTTCCCTGTGCGATACGACAAGCCCGTGGCGATAAGAAGGACGTGATGAGGCAGTGGCGCTTCTCGAAGAGATACGGCAGACGGGCAGCCGTCGCCTCCCGGCAACGCTCGCGACGATGGTTGCGGTGGTCGTCGCGTTGCTCATCGCCACGCCTATCCTGGCCGTGGTCGTCTCGCTGTTCCAATCCGGCGATGGCGCTTTCGCCCATCTCGCCGAGACACGCCTTGGCCTTTATGTCGGCAATACCCTGAAACTAGCGCTCATCACGGCCATCGGCACCGCCATCATCGGGGTGGGAACAGCATGGCTTGTGACCATGTGCCGCTTTCCGGGGCGACGGATTCTGGAATGGGCCCTGGCCCTACCGCTGGCTTTCCCCGCCTATGTCCTCGCCTATGCCTACACGAACCTCCTCGACCATCCCGGTCCGGTCCAGAGCGCCCTGCGTGCCACGTTTTCCCTCGGCCCACGCGATTACTGGTTTCCGGAAATCCGGTCATTGGGCGGAGCCGGGTTGATGCTCACGCTCGTTCTTTATCCGTATGTCTACCTTCTCGCGCGCGCCGCCTTCCTCCAGCAATCGGTCGTCGCCTTCGAGGTGTCGCGAACGCTGGGCCACGGCCCATGGGACTCTTTCTTCCGCATCGCCATTCCCATGGCCCGCCCCGCCATCGCCACCGGCATCGCCCTCGTACTGATGGAGACGCTGGCGGATTTCGGCACCGTCTCTCATTTCGGCGTCTCGACCTTCGCCACCGGAGTCTATCGCTCGTGGATTCTCATGGGCGATCGGGTGGCCGCGCTCCAGCTTTCCGCCTGCCTCCTCGTCTTCGTGCTGATCCTCCTGACCATGGAGCGCATCCAGCGGCGCGCGGCACGATACCACCCGGCGGGCAAGCGCTTCACCGGCCCGCCCGAATTTCAGCTTACCGGCCCCCGTGCCGTCGCCGCCACGGTATTCTGCGCCATCCCGACGATCTTAGGCTTTGCCCTCCCCTTGCTCGTCCTCGGCCATATGACATGGGAGGGCGGGCATGACCTGTTCGGCCCCCGCTATCTCGGTTTCGCATCTAATTCGCTGCTACTGGCCGGCGCCGGAGCCACATTGACCGTCGGCCTCGCCCTCTTCCTCGGCTACGCCGCGCGCCTATCCGACAACCCCGTCACCCACCTTTCTAACCGCATCGCTTCCCTTGGCTACGCTATCCCAGGATCGGTGATTGCAGTAGGGTTGCTTGTGCCACTGGGAGCCTTCGACAACCTCATCGACGGGTGGTCGGAACGGTTCTTCGGCTTCTCGACCGGCCTGCTGCTGACCGGCACCATCGCCGCCCTGCTCTACGCCTATGTCGTGCGATTCATGTCGGTCGCGTTGCAGACCGTCGAAGCCAGTCTGGAGAAGGTCACGCCCTCCATGGACTATGCCTCCCGCGCGCTTGGCCGTTCGGCGAAGGGAACGCTGTTCTCGATCCACGTCCCCCTCATCCGGGGGGGGCTGCTTACAGCGGCCCTGATCGTCTTCGTGGACGTTATGAAAGAACTTCCCGCGACCCTCATCATGCGCCCCTTCGGCTTCGACACCTTGGCGGTACAAGCCTACCGCCTCGCCGAAGACGAACGTCTCCTGCAAGCCTCCACCCCCTCGCTGGCGATCGTCGCCGTCGGCCTCATCCCCGTCGTCCTCCTCACCCGCCAAATAGGCCGGTCGAGACCGGGGATGCGGGGTTAAGAGACGCCTATTTATATCGATTCTGCTTCCGGTTGATTGCCGCCGTCTAACTGCTGTCAGCACACTATCGACTTAATCGAAAGGGATGGTTCGTCTTGGTCCATTCTTGTCGCATACAACGACCCAACCAAACCAAGGAAGCCTGTCATGGTCACCCGACGCACCGTCCTCAAAACCACCGGCGCGCTCGGCGTATCCACAATGGCTCCACGATGGCTTTCCCCTGCTTCCGCCGAGACGGGTGGCGTCCACAAGACGACATTCGTTCTTAATGACGTCACGCCCGGCACCGTCCGCTTGCCGTCGCTTCCGGCCGAGCAGGTCATCAAAACCTTGCTCGCAAAGCCGAACCAACCGCTGGAGAGTTGGAGCCAGTCTGCGCCTGAACTGGTCGAGGTTGGCTCAGACGCGCGAAGTATCCATCCCTTTCTCATGGCGATGAACACAGCATATGACCGTCACTACCCCATCGTTTTATCCCCGGATATGATCTGGCTGCTGATCCTCGGAGGGCTCGCAAGCCATGTGAATGCCAACCCCGAAAAACTGCGCGACAAATTCGTCGCCCACCAAGGTAAGCTGCTGCTCAACATTGATAGAGACGAGTTCGTCAGGGGCAATCCAAACAACGACTGGGAGGGCGCTTTTGCGGAGTTCTCGGAGAAGATCCGCACCCATACCGGCCCAGAAACACACGATCTCATCGTGTGCGGTTTCTCGACAACCGGAGCCGTCGAGCGGGCCGCCATGGAAGTCGCGCTCATGGATACGCTACAGTCCTATTTCACGTATGCTGTGACGACGGCGTGCGGATTTCCCGCAATCACTCTGGAAGGAACGGTCGAGGATTGGCAACTGCTTCGCGCGAAGGCCGAAGACCTTGTTCAATATGATCTCGACTGGTGGATTCCGCACCTGCTCCCCGTGCTGGATCAATTCATCGTTGCCAGCCAAGGCGCACCCGACAGGAAATTCTGGTGCGATTTCTACAAGAGGCAGAATCCCGGCAGCGGTGCTCCGAGAATCCACGGCCATGTGAACGCTCTCTTCCCCTATTTCGGTCGCAAGCGCCCGTCACGGAAATCGCTGCTGGCCGATTACGATCTCTATCTCCGCGATGGTCCCTTTAAACAGATGCTGGAGGATCAATTGGCCAAAATGCGAAGCAGGTTTGAGGAGGCCCTCGATGCGGGCAGCAGCGGGCTGGACAAGGACACGCTGAAGCGCAATCCGTATCTCGGGAAAGCCAAACTCGGTCCCTATGAGGGCTTCACGACAGCGGACATTTCTACGACGATGAACAGCGCTCCGTTCATTTGGCAGTACCATGAAACCCCGCTGCAAATGCAGTTTCTTGCAGGCTTCGTTGGCTCGACCCAAGACCCCGAAAGTCTCGCAATTCGACCGACAATCGGCTGGGCGGTACGAGAAGGGATCAGCTAGGGCAATTCGCATTTTGGTTGAACAGAGTATGGGGTTTCGCGTTCGAGCCTGTCGGGCCAGAGGCAGCGAAAGCCGGTCCAACTTGAATGCAATTTGTTCTAGTGACCCTGCGACCCGTGCAATCATCGCCCGAAGGGATTACATGATCCGATACGTCGTACAGCCGCGAGAGAACCCATGCGTACCGATACCGCCCCCCGCCACCAAGCGATACGCCTTGCCGACTACACACCGCCCGTCTGGCTGGTAGAATCGGTCGGCCTGACCTTCGCGCTCGACCCGACGGCAACGCGCGTATCGTCCGAGATCGTTTTCGCCCTGAACCCGCAGCGCGCGGCGGGCGCATCCACCGACCTCGTTCTCGATGGCGAACTGCTCACGCTCATCTCCGCCACCATCGACGGCGACGCGGTCGAACCGACCATCGACGACAAGGGCCTGAGCGTCTCCGGCGATGCGCTGCCCGAACGGTTCACATGGCGCGCCGAGGTCGAGATCGCGCCCGATGCCAACAAGGCCCTCGAAGGCCTCTACATCTCGAACGGCATGTATTGCACGCAATGCGAGGCCGAGGGCTTCCGCAAAATCACCTATTTCCCCGACCGCCCCGATGTGATGACCACCTACACCGTGCGCGTGGAGGCCGACCGCAAGACCTGCCCCATCCTCCTCTCCAACGGCGAACGGGACGAAACCGGCGATCTGCCGAACGGTCGCCATTTCGCCATCTGGCACGATCCCCACCCCAAGCCCGCCTATCTCTTCGCCCTCGTCGCGGGCCAGTTGGAGAAGATCGAGGACAGCTTCACCACGGCCTCAGGCATGGATGTCGCCCTCGAAATCTATGTGCGCCCCGGCGATGAAGACAAATGCGACTACGCCATGGATTCCCTCAAACGCTCGATGCGCTGGGACGAGAAAGCCTATGGCCGCGAATACGACCTGCCGCTGTTCATGATCGTCGCCGTGGACGACTTCAACATGGGCGCAATGGAGAACAAGGGGCTGAACATCTTCAACACCCGCCTCGTCCTCGCCTCACCCGAAACGGCGTCGGACGCGAACTATCTCGGCATCGAAAGCGTCGTCGCGCACGAATATTTCCACAACTGGACCGGCAACCGCATCACCTGCCGCGACTGGTTTCAGCTTTGCCTCAAGGAAGGGTTGACCGTCTTCCGCGACCAGCAATTCTCCGAAGAAATGCGCTCGGCAGAGGTCTTGCGCATCCGCGAAGTCGCCAACCTGCGCGCGCGTCAGTTCCGCGAGGATGCGGGTCCGCTCGCCCATCCGGTGCGGCCCGAAGAATATATCGAGATCAACAACTTCTATACGGCCACCGTCTACGAAAAAGGCGCGGAGGTGGTACGGATGCTCCACACCCTCACCGGCCCGGAAATCTACCGGAAAGCCCTCGATCTCTATTTCGAGCGCCATGACGGGCAAGCCTGCACCATCGAGGATTTTGCCGCCGTCTTCGAGGCCGCGAGCGGGCGCGATCTTACCCAATTCCGCCGCTGGTGGTCGCAGGCGGGCACCCCCCGCGTGCGCGTGCGTCTGACCCATGAGGGCAATGAGACGACCCTCACCATCACCCAGAACACCCCCGCCACCCCCGGTCAGGCCGACAAGCAGCCGCTGCACATCCCCTTCGCCGTAGGTTTCCTGTCGCCCGAAGGCGAGTCGCTGACCCTCTCCGGCCCGGATGGCACAGCGGGCGAAACCCACATCCTCGAACTCACCCGCCCCAGCGAAACGTTCACCTTCGCCGGTGCGACGGACACGCCGATTCCCTCGCTCCTGCGCAGATTCTCTGCCCCCGTCATCCTCGACTATCCGCATACGGATGCCGAGAAGGCCCTGCTGCTGGCCCATGACTCCGACGCCTTCAATCGCGCCGAAGCCGCCCGCGATCTGGCCCTGAAAGCCGCGCAGGAGATGGCGACCGGCAAGGCGAAAACCATCGACCCCATCCTTCCCGACGCCCTGACAACCGCGCTGGAACGTGGCGGCGATCCGGCCTTCCTCGCCCTGCTGCTCTCGACACCGGGGCAGGAGGAAATCGCCGCCTCCCTAGCGGCCCTTGGCGAGACCGTCGATCCCGACGCCGTCTACGCCGCCAAGACCACCCTCGACACGGCCATCGCCACGCGAACCGAGGATGGTCTGCTCGCAGCGTACCACGATAACGCGACGGAGGGTGCCTACAGCCCCGATGCGGCAAGTGCGGGCAAACGGGCGCTGAAAAATACGGCGCTTGCCTTGTTGTCGAATCTTGAGGACGGACCGGCAGAAGCCTTGGCCGTCATGCAGTTCGGCCATGCGGAAAACATGACCGACAGCGCCGCCGCAATGGCCACACTGACCCGCATCGGTGGACCGGCGGCAGAGGTGACGCTGGAGACGTTCCATGATCGCTGGAAACACGACCCGCTCGTCATCGACAAATGGCTGACCCTACAGGTCGCCATGCCCCGCGAGGATTCGCTGGAGCGCGCCAAAACCCTGCGCGCCCGCGACGACATCGACTGGCGCAACCCCAACCGCTTCCGCTCGCTCGTCGGGGCGTTTGCCTCGAACCATTGGCGCTTCCATGCGGCGGATGGCTCCGGCTATGATTTCTTCGCCGAACAGATCGCATGGCTCGACGGCGTGAACCCACAAACCGCCGCCCGCATGGCCACCGCCTTCGAGACATGGCGTCGCTACGACGAAACCCGTCAGGACAAGATGCAAACCGCCATGCGCCGCATTCTCGACCGCGACGACTGCTCCCGCGACACCTTCGAGATCGTCAGTCGGTTGTTGGGGTAGAGATCGCCGCGCGCGATGCGGAAGAATACCCTGCCCCGGACCTGATCCGGGGCCTCTCGCCGTTCCGCACGCCACCCGAAAAGGCCCCGGCTCAAGGCCGGGGCAGGACATGAAGTCACTCGCTGATGAATTCATCCATCAAGACCACCGGCCCCAGCGCCGCACGCGCCGGATACCGCGCCGCCACTTCCCGCGCGATCAGGAAGTCGCGCATGACCGGCACGCCCTCCAACGCATCGGGCCGGAACCGGCGGCGAAAGGCGGTCAACGCCTTGCCAAAATCCTGCAAATCGTAACCCACCATCGCCATGGCCCGGTTCAGTCCCATGACGCCCTCGGGATCGAGCAACCGCCCCGGCTCCCGCTCATCCGCCGCCTCGGGCCAGATTGCCAGTCCCGCGCGGGCAAGGCGCGGCCAGTCGAACAGTTCACCGGGGTCTTCCTTCCGGCATGGCGCGATGTCCGAATGGCCGAGAACCCGTTCCAGCGGGATCGACCATCGCTTCACGAT
>CALHLW010000097.1 GCA_938034615.1 uncultured Neomegalonema sp.
TTTAGTGACTAAGATTCGGGGTTTTAGTGACCAGGATTCGGGGTTTTAGTGACCGGGCACCAAATAAAACCTTTTTAATTCAATATACTATGATGAGAACAAAAAGCTTAACACTATATTTAACACATACTTAACACACAGAACCTGTGGATAACTCTTTCTCCTGAAAAATTTCCAGAACCAGAATCCATCGAACCGCATGTTCTCCCGGACCGACATCACAACCATCAGCCGAGCCAGCCAGGGAAGGAGTACAGCAGAACATCCCAGCTTATGTCAGCAATATCAAAACAGCATCACGGACGGAATCGAAGTGCCAAGAAACATGAACGGCATCCGCTGATGTCCATCAAAGGCAGTCATCGATTCCTATGGCTATGACGATGCCTCTCTGGGCCTCTCGGGAAGAGAGTTCTATGTCGAAGGCAGGGGAGGGCGGCTGTTAATTTATCAAGGAACCAGGATGGAGTGCGATTTTTCGGAACGGTACCCCGGAGCGATTATGTTCTCTCAGCAGAAAGTGATGACAGACAGCGATGACGATGACCCGTCTCAGAAAGCCTGGAGAGGCGGCACAAGCATCTGGCTTCTGCGGGGACCAGTGATTGCCCCAAGGCCCTTCAGTGGCTTTCAGAAGCGCTCCCAGCGTCCTCCGATGGTCCGACAATGGTTTGCACCTATCAAACCCCTCACAGCTATTTCGTGACCACCCAGTTTTGAGAGACATGTTGACGACAGACACTCAGGCGAAATTTGGCCGTGCAGCGCATATTGGCAAGCCGCGTGCTGACGATCTTCGAACCATCTACGGGCAGGGGAGGGCGGGGGGACTCGAATGTCTCGGTCGATCCACTAGGGAAAATCAATTTCAAGCGGAGCATCCGAAAACAGGTTCGGGAACAGGCGCTCGCGGTAGTCGAGGGGAAAGCCAATTCTCACTGGTGACTTCGAAGTATCAGAGACTAGGAAACCCTCCCTCACGAGCTGTCCGAGAACGGTGCGAGCCGTGCGCTCGCCCGTGCCGAGCACCAGCGCCGCGTCGCCTCTGGGCATCTCCCCCAGCCGCAGCACGCTGCGGATAAGTCGCACGGCCCGTTCGTTTCCGGGGAAGACATCCCGGACCAGGGCACCGTAGCGGGTCGATAGGGTTCCGAGATCGAGCAGGGCGGTGGAGAAGCGGATCTGATCCAGCATGATCCGCAGAAACCAGTCCGAAAACCGTTCGAGACGATCAAGGGACAGGTTTCCCCGTCCGTCCCGGTCTCCTTGGCGGATGGTATCGGCCATGTCCATGCGTGCCATGTACTCGCTGCGATCTTCGAGACCTCGCGCCAGACCGCGAGAGATCGACCAGAGGCCGTGTCCACCGATTCCTGCCGCCCGGATCATCGCGTGGGAGACCAGACGGCTGACGCGAGCGTTCCCGTCGAGGAACGGGTGAATATAGTTCAGGCGATGATGCGCGCCCGGTATTGAGAGGATCTGCCCCGTAGCCCCTCGGGTCAGCGCCCGGTAGCGCATCGCGTAATGGTCCATGAAGGCCGGAAGCCGTTCAGCGAACGGGGGCTGGTGCCGACCGACGATCACTTCCTGTCCGACGCTTCGAAACGCGCCTGGAACGACCGCGTGCCGGACCCCATCCATCTCGGCAAAGCGGAACTCCTCCGGCATGGCGTCGTAGAAGCGGCGATGAACTTCCCGGATGAACGGTACGGAAGTCGGCTCGTCCAGTTCGTTCCGATCAGCCAATTCGTCGATCCAGTCCTGCACCCGGACATGGGCCGCAGCTTCCTCTGCCAAGGGGCGTCTTTCCTCGTCGAGCGCAAGTCCCGCCAAAACCGCTTCGATGTCACGCGGGCGCGTGTTGTGGCCCTCGATCAGGTTCGAATAGTAGGAGTTCATGACTCGAATCATGCTGCGCAACTCGCGCAGGCTGCTCGGATGTAGACCGCGCCCGATCTCGGATGCCGCCGTTCGGACGGACACAACCAGATCGGCAAGTGCCTCTGGGATGCTTCCCTCAATGCCACAGGGCTCTATGCGTGCCGATGTCTCCATATTGCCGATCCTTAACATGGATATTTTATAATTAAAATAAATACTTGGTGCAGTTTATCAGCATAATTTGCCGACCCTTGTTGCCGACCCTTTCATGGTTGTCTTCAGTCCTGTGACCTTGATCGCTAATTGGCGATCTGGGCTCGCTGGAGTGTTCGGTAGGCTGTCGGGTGCGAGACGGAGAAGACCTCGCCATTGGAAATGCCATTCAACGTCCAATATCGATCAGGGTCATAATCGGGGTAAAACATAGACATCTGAATTCACATCTGACTTGATCCCAATGTGCTTTGACAGGCGACAGAGCGCGAACCGCACACTAGGAGAACGAAAATGCCAGATCATAAACGGCCTGCGGGCTACCTTGCGCTCGCCTTCCTGCTTGTCGCACTGCCGGGGTGCACCGATGGCCGGTTTGTCAACAATCCTGTTCTGGATTATGGCCGTGATCTAGTTGGCCTCGGCTCTGAGGAACAACCCTTGCCCGAAGCAGCGCCTTCGATCGGACCCCCGCTTTTCATCGGCTACAACGCTATCCGCGTTGCCCTCCCGCATACGGAAAACCGGGGTCAGAGCAAGTACTACGTTGCCCCGGATGGTGTGGAAGTCGCCATGAGTAGCGGACAGGTTGTCCGTGTCATCGGTATTGGCGTTGATCTCGAAGGCATGTACCTGCCCAACGAGAGCCCCTACAGGGGTAATTTCGTCCAGGCTGCCCGGAAAAATGCTGAAACCGAGCGGTTCGTCGATTACTTCCGCAAAAGAAAGATCATCCATGACAATTATCGATGCGCCTTGACCTACGTTCCGCGCGAGGGGGACAAGGGTATCATCACCGAACAATGTAACCGTATCCTGAGCGGGCCAGGCTTTCAGAACACCTATTGGACCGAAGGGGATCGCGTCGTCTGCTCCTTGCAGTGGTTTCATCCCGATGCCAATAAACTCCAGTTTTTCGAGACACCCGAGCAAGCCCAAAGGCTCGACCTCAACGAAGAGGGTTGCTAAGCGCCGGTAGCGTTCGTCAGGGTGGTGGAAGAAGCCTGGAGGCATAGAGTGATGGTCAGGCGGATGAATCGGTTCTCGTTCGGGAAGATGCCTACGCTGAAAGGCTCCTGCTGACATCAGACATGCATATTCGGTCTCTTTCGTCTCGGTCAGCCCACTACAGTTAAATCCGATCAGATTGAGTCATAAAGCGCATCGAAATGCCCACTCGCGACGTGCAGCGTTTGGGGCAATTCGATGCTCAACTTAATCGGGCTTAACTCTAGCAGGTCGATCGGGACATGAGGCAGCCTGATTCCCCAAAGCAGGCTGCCTGGAGAATTTTGCATTTTAGTTGGATCGGCTTTCGTTGCCTCTCACCCCTGCGGGAGGCCCACCTGCGGGGCTCGACCGCGAAACCTGATGCATCGGGTCAACCTGAATGCAAGTCATTCAAGCGTCTAGACAAGCTGATCCGCAAACAAAAATTAATGTGTTCGTTTCGTTAGAACAATCCATTAGGGTGATTTATTGGGTTGTTTTTGCTTCAATTTCAATTTCAATTCTTCTAATTGCTTCTTCCTATTACTGCTAACTGCCTCACTTCTCTGCAATTTATCCTTAAACACGCTCTTCAGTTCCTCTATTTGCTTTTTTCTTTCGTTACTAACGGCCTCGCTTCTTTGAAGCTTTTCTTTAAAATGATTATATTGTTTTGATTTATCATTCAATTTTCCCAATATATAGTTGCTGTAATTTTGTGCGCTGTTGAACATTTTGTATAGTTCTAGTTTATCTTCTGATATTTTACTTTTATCATTATTATAATTGATTTTATTATCAAATTCAAGAGCTAACGCTGCATCGTAAGGCGCCAGTGCATCATTGTCTTCTAGACAAGGGGGTAAATCACTACTGTAACCTAGTAATTCAAAATCCTTAGCGTAATTATCTCGGAATTTTTTTAGAGTTGTTTTTCTAACTCTTGAAAAGATTTTCATATCTTCTTTATCAATTGATTTATTTACAACAGGAAGTTCCACTTTTGTATTTAGTTTGTCTTCAGTAAGAGTTGACCAATCGTTGGCTAGATTCTCAAATCTAATTAAATTATCAACAATTATTTCATCAGATCCGTTAGTTACCCAATCGCTTTGAGGTAAATAAAAATGATCCACACTATAATGAATGAACTCTTCTAGTTCCCAATACTTTATAACATCGTGTTGCCCTTTATTAGTATTTTTCTTCAAGTACCTATACCAGCTAAACAATCTATTCCAAGGATTACGAACGCACGCAAAGCTATAGTATTCTATATATTTATCACGATGTAAGTAGTTCTGCATGTCTAGTGCGCGAGCATGAATGGGGTTGTTAAAATTTGCAAGAAGTGCACTGTTGTTTTCGTTCATTATATTATTGATATCTGAAACATTTGTAATATCATTCCACTTAGAGTGTGGTTTTATTGTAGGTGAATTTATATTCTGTTTTTCTTCTGCTTGTAAGAGTGATTTGAAAATAGCATGCCCTGCACATTTGTGCACATGAATGAAAACTAATTTTTTTTCTTCGTTATAAACGCTGGGCATTTAAACTGTCCTTGTCTGATATTTCAGATTATCTGTCGCTTCAGTGACGTATCGCTGAGTCTTTGTCCAACTGTAGCGTAAGCCCCTTGATTTCATATGTCGTCCGGCACGGTTAACGCAACCCGTTGTCCGATCATGGCCTTGCGGTTTCGTTCTGCCCGGCTCCGATGCAGATGGCATTGTATGTCCAGACCGGTGATCTCGTCGGTCAGGGTGCTGTTGCGTTTGTAATCATGGATCATGATAGCGTTGCGCCTGCAAGCCCGGTTCCGTGCGGTCGAGCGATTGAGCGAAGCCAATGTGGCATGATCTAAACAGACGGGTGCTATGGGTCTGCTTGGGTCGAGCTGTAGGTAGACAGCGCTGCGGAGCTAAGGTAGCAGCAACCCGGAGCCATACCTGCTGCCGAGGTGATCGCCGAGCGATATAGTGCAAGCCTGCGCGGTATCTTGAAGGATATTTGACCCATGCCCACGCCCGGCTTCGACCCCAAAGACGTCCTCCATTATTACTATGCCGAATTTGATCCCCCCGACCTGATGCAACGGTATTCCGAGGTGTCACAGGTTCCCGAACCGGGTGTCGTCCGCAACTTTCTGGGCGTGCGGGTACCTCCTGTTGTCTACCCTTCGATACTCGATGCCATGGCTGGTACGATCGAACCGATCCCCAACCCCGGAAACTGGCATGCCGACATTGCAGAATGGGCATCTGCCCTCCGGGCTGTCGATTGTGCCGGTGATGTCTTTCGGGTGGTCGAGCTGGGATGTGGCTGGGGATGCTGGATGGTCAATTCTGGGTTTGCCGCGCGCAAGACCGGGCGACGTGTCGAGTTGATCGGAGTCGAGGGCGATCCGAACCATTTGAAAAATGCGGTGAAAACGCTTGAGATGAATGGCTTTACCTCCGAGAATTACAAGCTGTTCCACGGCGTTGCAGCGGCACAGGCTGGTCATGCCATTTTCCCTAACGTGCAGGCGGGCACGGCCGGATGGGGTGCCGAGGCGATTTTTTCACCGGATGCCGACACGCTCGCGCGTGCAGCCACGGATCCGGATGTGCAGGTTCTCGACTGTTATACCCTCGAGCAACTGGGCATGGGCAATGTCATCGATCTTTTGCATATCGACATTCAGGGGGCCGAAGTCGATTATGTGGCCGGAAACCTCGACAACATGAACACCTATGTCCGCCGGGTTCTGATCGGCACCCATAGCCGGATAATAGAGGGCCAACTGCATGACATTTTCCTGAAGGCCGGATGGCGGATGGAAGCTGAACGCCCGGCGATCGCTCCCATTCAAAACGGTGTGCCGATTACCAGCATCGACGGGGTCCACATGTGGATCAACCCTGCTCTTGCGACCTAGGGCCTGTCAGGAGAGTTGACATGACAGCAGGGCGCATTGAATCCGACCTCGTGACGGATGCCTACAGGCTTTTCCTGGGCCGGGCACCGAATCTGGATAACCTGCCGGCATTCGAAAATTTTGGTCAGCTGGTTGCCATGCTGATGCAATCGGATGAATTTAACAGCTCCCCTCGATCCAAAAAGAATGGCATGGGCTGGCCCGAGGCGCAGTATTTTGTCGCCCCACAGAAAAAGCTGATGTACTGCCCGATCGGGAAGAATGCCTGCTCCTTTCTGAAGGTGCGGATGGTCAACGCTGCGGAACATCCGCACGCTCTTACCATAGGCAACAGCATTCATTTTATCACCGACCGGGTAAAGACCGGCATACAATTGTCCGACTATGCGCTGGGTGATGCGCAAGCCATGCTGAGTGATCCCGACATGTTCCGGTTTGCGCTCCTGCGCGATCCGGCCCGGCGTATGCTCAGCGCTTATATCGAGAAATTCCTGAAAAACCGCATGGATATCGGCAATCAGAGTCATACTGCCTCGGTTGTGCGCGCAGTTCAGACTGAGCGGGATATGAGCGTGATCGATTTTCACCAGGGCATCTCGTTTCGGGAATTCGTCGATCACGTCGTGACGCAACCCGCAGACACTCTCGACCCGCATTGGCGACCGCAGAATCTGTATCTGGGTGATTACGAATGGCCGCATCTCTATGCGTTCGACGATCTCCCCCGTCTGGTCAGGGATATCGAGAGGCAGGCCGGGGTAGCGTTGGCCGCGCCGCCCATAAACTCCTCCGGCAGCGGGATCGGCGTATCTATCGACGGGGCCGACCGCCTGCTGCCACCCGAGTTGGACGGCCATTCTATGATTTCGGCAGAATGTTACCTGACACAGGATCTTCAGGCCCGGATCGAGGCCTATTTTGCCGCAGACTATGCCCTGCTGGATTCCCTTACTTGAGACGGGTCGTAGAACGATCCTTCGCATGGCTCGGACACAACCGCAGGCTCGACAGGGATCACGAACAGAGCATCGGGATAGTCCGCGCCAGTCTCTATCTCGCGTCCGTCAACATGCTCATCCGCAGATGTACAACCTATTGCAATCATTGACGACTATGTCGGACAGCCTCCGAGGATCAGCGGGTCAGCAAATCATTTTGATAGCGGCTTGCTAAAAGCAAACCTAACATCAGGCAAACCAGTGAGACGCCCATCACATACATTGGCGAAACATACTTTGCTTCGTAGGTGCTGTAAAAGCCTGACCGCATCAAGCCGGTCGCGTGAATCAATGGATTGTACCATAGGTAATCGCGGTAAGGCTGCGGAATGGTTTCTAGGGGGATGAGAACACCGGAAACCAGGACCAATGGGCGCATCAATATCGACCAGAACCGCTGCATGACATTGAAGCGCGTGAACAGGTAGGCGTTGAGTGTGCCGATCCCCAAGCCCAAAAAAGCTGCCAGGGAATATGCTTGGAAAATGACCACAAGATCTAGATTTGTGCGGGTGTTGAACAGTATGAGGCAACCCCCGAAAATGATATATCCGACAAGAATTTGAGTCACAATATTGAGAAGAAATCGTGCAATTACTGCATCAACAAAGGTAACTGGTGGATAGGAAAGCAATTGTTTGGAAAACATAAAGCAAGTAGATATCTTGCCATGAATATCTGAGTACATCGTGAATGGAAGAAGACCAGTTGCGAAGAACATGGCAAAGCTGATGCCAATAGGTGGATTGCGAAATCCGGCGGCGAAGATCACGGACAACAACGCAATGCCACCGACTGGCTCAAGCACCGCCCAGATATAGCCTCCGGGTGAGCGACCGTGGGTCGTCGACATTTCGCGCAGCATGAGAGCCACGACGACTCGCATGGTTGGAAAATGGCGCTGGCGCTGTTTTTCAGGCGGGGAGATCTGATAACTCATAGAAGTGAAATATCTCACCCTTGGCATAGATACAACGGTCAGCCCCTTACTCATCTAGGGCTGGTCAAATCCGGTGTTAGTGCAAGGTGAGGCCAGAGTCCATCGAGATTGATGGCGGCCGAAAAGGCATGATCTTACCCGCTAGGCTGTGGGCAAGGACGGTAATATGAGGATGGCACAGATCACGTTTGGCCTTGGGTCAGTGCACGTATAGCAGATGCCGTCCGTTCTCGGTTCGGGCGCTGCCTCTTCCAGCCACTTTTGTATCGCGGTCGATCCGTATCTATTGAGCCCGATATGGATGATCGCATCAGGTTTATTCATGTCATCCACAAGCGCCAAGAGTGGAACTTTCGAGGTCAAATTTTATGGTATCAGCATCAACTTTATTGGAAATAGAAATAAATTCTGTAGATTTGATTAGAACGTTGAATATTGATTCCAAAGACCTTCTCTCAGTTAAAATCAGATTTTCAAGGTTACTATAAATAGCGGCATCTGGTTCTCGATTAAAAAATCCTTGATACAAAGAAATAATTTTCTGACGCGTGTTTCTTGATGCCCATATTTTTTTATGCTCCTCGGATAAAACTACTGATCTGACCACATGTTCGTAACCTTTTTGAATTGAACAATTGATGTAATATTTTGATTCTTCATTTTTAGGGTATCTGTTTAAAAAAGTAACGTAAAGATTTTCGATTTTATCGGAGACAAAAATTTTACTATTATCAACTACAAGTCCAAAATTTTTCAGTTTTGCTGTTTGAAGTGTGATTTGAAGTGGGGGATCATTTAAAAGCTTGGATCGCATGGTTTTATTAATTCTACGACCGTTTGAATCGTAAGAGTAGTATGAATAATATAAGTATATTTCACCAGCAATTGTATTTAAAATAGGGTACGAGATCCCGCAAATATCATTGACTGATGATTGTATCAAAATGCCACTAGATTCCGAGTAATCTCCAAGAGGATGATCTGATCTCCTGATCGCTATGCCCCATTTGTTTGTATAATTTGAGTCAACATTTGGTCTAGAGCATCGATAGTAATTTGATCCATTATAAATAGCATAGAACTTGTTTTCGTGAATTTTCCAATCCTGGATGTCAACATTATTACAATCCCAACTGGTGTTACAATAAGGATTACTTTGAGCACTTATTAAAACATTACCAATATCTGCACTTCTTCCTGCTTTAAAATATTTTTTATCTATATTTTTGCGAATTTTAATTCCTTTAGAAAAGGTAGATTCGTCACCATCATCGTTGTTCAACAAAACTGAATTATTTTTCACACTGAAAAATGGCATCTTGCTATCGTTAACGACAGTCCAAGATAAATAATTGTGCCCATTGAAATTAACAGACACCCCTGTTGATGCAGATTTGTTTGCAGATCTTGAGTTTTTAATAATTAACTGAGGTTGGGACCAGCTAGAAAGCACGAAAGGTGTTTTTGTTTCTGATATACATAATGAAGCTCCGTGATTTTGATTTGCACATTCCAGAGTCATAATATAATTATCGCCGGTAAAGTTGATATGAGCATCATAGAGTGACCAATTATCGCCGGAATTGGAGTATAGATTTTCAAAAAGAATTTCTTTTTGAAAAAAATTGACTCCATCATTGCTTACTAGAACAACAATTTTGAATTTTTTTGTACTATCTACAAAGCCACGTGTAAATGTATAATAACTGCCAGTTGCACTATCGAATAATATAGGAATTTTTTGATCCCAAATAGTTTGATTTTTTCCCTCATTCACGTTAAAATACAGTTTTACTTCTTCGGATTCTCTTATTGTTTGAAATCGAGCTTTTCCATTAAAAATATCACTCAGATTCGGCTTTTTTAAATCATACGCAATCTCTGCGTATGCTAGTTTATGAAAAAAATTGAGCGATATGATCATCAATATAAAAAATAGAATTTTACTATGTTTCATTCATACATTCCTTGGGTTTCTATTTTGACATATCATGTTGATAGCTTACTAGATATTTATTGGTATTTCAGTATGGAGATAATCTGGGGACGTAAGTTGTGCGCTAACATTTATACAAAACGCTGTAGCGCCACGTCTTAATCCCGTATGACGCCCGATCATGACCATATGAGACGGCAGATCAAGCTTGTGACACGTTCGATCTCCCCGCCAAAAGCCCAGCCATACCTTGACATTGTCCGGTGATACCGCTTTGCGCCCATGACGGGCATGGTTGCCAGTTCAGATAATCCGTTGCGGCATCGAAGAGAGAATACGGTATCAGCTATCAGCAGCGCAACAATCGTACGTTAGGGTGACATAGCATAGTCACGCGATTTTGACAAAACAGCGTACAAATTAAGTTGATATGTTAATGCATGATAATTATACTTATCTATCATTGATCTTTTTTTGTTCCAAAATGGACAACTGATTATGACCGACAACACACTCGCCACGAGTTCGCTTGCCGCGTATCCATCACCCCCGGAATGGATCGCAGAACGTGCCGCCGATGATCGCCGTCGTCGTCGCCGGGACGGCACAGCGGAGAACACGCGACGCGCCATGGAGAGCGCCGCGCGCATATTCGGGACGTGGTGTCAGGACAACGGAGCCGAATGGTTGCCAGCTGCACCCGAAACCGTCGCTCTGTTCATCGAGGAATATGCATCTGGCATCTGGATCGCGCCGGGATCGAGGACAGCGACCGGCGCAAGCGTGGCAACCATCCGCGCCCGTATCGCCGGTATCAACGCTGTGCATCGCACCTATGCGCTGTCTGCCCCCGGATCATCGGAGATCGTCCGCGAAGCCGTGAAGGCACTGGCGAGGACAAAAGGCACGGCACAGGGACAGGCCGCACCGTTGAATGATGTCCATATGGCCTGCATCCTCGACATGTTGGACAGCGGGGCTCGCGCCGCCGATACCTCGACCCGATCTGGCGACCGCGCCCAGCTTGCCGCTTATCGTGATGCTGCAATGATCGCCCTCGCCTATGACCTGTTTGGGCGACGATCTGAGGTTGTTGCGCTGGACGTAGAAGATCTGGACCGGGATACAGACGGGAGCGCCGCCGCCATCATCCACCGCTCGAAGACAGATCAGGAAGGCAAGGGCGCCCATGCCTATGTGTCCCCTGATACCTTGCGCCGTCTCGACCGCTGGATGCGCGCCGCCTCGATTACCACCGGCCCGTTGTTTTTCGGGATAGGCCCAAATGCATCGGGGAACCGATTGGACGGTGCCGACGTGCTGCGGATCATGCGCCGCCGTGCTGTACAAGCTGGCATCCCGAACGCTGATCAGATCACCGGACATTCCGCCCGTGTCGGAGCCGCACAGGACGCCATTGCAGCGGGTGCTGATATCCTGTCCGTGCAACAGGCGGGGCGTTGGAAAGGATCAGAAATGCCCGCCCGGTATGGCGAGCGGCTGGCCGTGAAACGCAGCGCATCCGCCCAATTGGCAAAAGCGCAAGGTAGGGCGTGACCATCGCGACCCTTTACCTGGGATTGAGGGCGATCGTTCGCCCAAGCTAGGCGAAACCGAACAATGAAAACGCTCAATCCCGCAGAAAGCGGGGGTCCCGTGGCTGGAATTATCTCAATGCAACAGGCTATGCCTCAACGTAAAAGCAAACTCTAGAGACTGAAGGATTATGCCTTTAATAATTCTACGGATTCTTCTATAGCCGCCCCCTCAAAAAATACAGTTTCGACCCTCGCTTGAAGGAAGCCGAGATGACCAAACCCGATGCCGTCATCCATATCGGATTTAATAAATGTGGGTCGACCGCAATACAGAGATGGCTGGGTGAGACGGCTTCCGAACTGGAAGAACTCGGCACCTGTTACATGCGCACCGATCCGCGACCGGATATCGTATGCACCAACCCGCACATGCTTGTCCTTGCCTATACTCTTGCCGATCAGACTATTCCATTCCGACCGCTCAATACTATTCTGGGGTTCGGCAAGGATGATCGCGTACAGCAAGATATTGTAGCGTATGAATACAAGGCGGCACTGGAGGCCCGGATTTCCTCCGATTCCTGCAAGCAGTTCGTCGCATCATCCGAACCCCTCGCGGGGCGCCCTTTGACCGTCGATGTGATGACGGCTCTCGCCAGCTGGCTTTCGGACACCTTCAACTCCGTCCGCTACATCGCCTATATTCGCAACCCTGAAGCGTGGATGTGCAGTTTGTACGGTCACGATATTCGCGGTGGCCGAACCTCGGATACGTTCGAAGAATTCGTACAGCGAGTCCAGACAATCCCTTTCGCTATACTCCTGAAACGATGGGTGTCGGTTGTCGGGAAATCGGCAATTGATGTACGGTTGTTTGATGAAAAGTGGCTTACCGGTCCGGGCTTGCTAGATGATTTTTCACAGCAGTTGAAGGTACGCGACCAGCTTACGATCCCTGCATTGACAGGTATCAACACATCCTGGCGTTCAGATGCGCGTGGCTGTTGGCGCAAGGTCTTCCCCCGAATGAAAGCCAGTAATCGCCTTCCCACGCGCCCACGATTGTCTCCATCCGTGTCGCAGGCGCTATTCGAACGCAACATTGATGAACTCGACTGGATCGAAGAGACCTTCTTCAAGGATCGGTCAGCCGAATTCCGCACTTGGAAGAGGCCGAACGATACGTAAATCGGTATCTATGGCCGTTCAGAACAGTATTCGAGAACCCCAAGTTCACCGATACCCCTTGTTCTGCCCAAGGCGTATCATCATAGACCGCCGTTGATATGACTCGCAAAGCACCGATTGAGAAATCAGGGATCGCGGATTTATCACCCGATAGCAGACGATCCAGCTTTTCAAAGACCATCACTTTGAATCTGTCAGCGATTTCAGAATATCGCGGAGACGCGAGCCATACCGTTCGGCGATGGCCTCGGTGGAAAAAGCGGTGCGGATATGTTTTTGGGCGGCTTGGGCCTTGGCCTTGCGCGCTTCGGGGTCATCATAGGCCAAGCGTAGCTGTTTGGCAGCACTGTCCACCGATGGCTCCGCCCAGATCGAGCCACGGCGCACGAAGATATATTCTTCCTGACGCAGTAACACCTCTTCATAATCCACGAGCCATGCGGTTTCGTCCGAACAGAAATCCATATTGCCCGAATACCCTGTGCAGACCACAGGTACGCCCAGGTTCATTGCCTCGATCATGCCGAAGCCCCAGCCTTCGGACTTGTGAAGCGAGACATAGATATCCGAACCGGCCTTGAGCCGCAGCAGGTCACGGTAACTGAGGGTTTCGTTCATCACGACGATGCGCGGATCAGCGCTGATGATCGTATCGACCTGATCCCACAGGTTCACCTGAACGGTGTCGAACACATTATCCCGGTTCTGGGTTTTCACGATCAAGCGGGCTTCAGGCACGCCTTTGAATGCCTTTTGGAACGCCTTGAGAACGTTGACGGGGTTCTTGCGCTGCACGAAGGAAAAGCTGTCGAAGGCCACCAGACACACGAAGTGGCTCTCGTCGAGCTGGAAGCGCCGTTCGATAAAGGCCCGGCTGTCCTCGCGTGTGATGTCGGGGGTATCTTCGTAGCACATGCCGACATTGACGACCGGCTTGCCGTGGTCATCCTTGGTGTAGATCTCCACGCCGTAATCGGTGGAGACCCAGATCTCGTCAAGCATGTCCATTCCGAGGTAATGGCAGTAGGCAGGTTTATCGAGTTCCCAGAAAAAATAACCGATATTATAAGCTCCGGAGAAGACATCCGGCTGATAGGCAAAGGCCAACGGGATCGATTCCGCATTGAGATGGATCATGTTGATCTTGGCGGGGCCATATTCCTCGATCATCGTATCCGTCGAGAACCCTTCAGGGGCAGGGTTGTCGAGGTCGAAATCCACACCGCGTATATCAAGGCCCGTGGCGCGCAGGATATCGGCTGAAAGCCGCGTCGCCTGCCCGAGGCCCGAGGCCTTGGCGAGCGGGCCGATCAACTGTACATCAACCTCGCGGGCCGTTGGGTCGACCGGGGGCATCATGGCTGCCTCGAACCGATTGCCGTCACGGTCGCGGGTCATGAATTTGTAGCTGGCCAGATCGAAACCGATTCCGCGCAAGGCGGCAGTATAGGAATCGCGGGTGATGGTGATGGGCTCCTGCATCCGTATCGTAGATGCATCATCATCAGAAGGCTCTTCGGCCTTGATATCGCGGTTAGATTTTTCTTCCTGTTTCGGAACAGGTGTTTCGGCGCGCAAGGCGTTCACGAAGATCTCGAACTCCGATGGGCCATTCTCCTGGCCGGGGGCGAGAAGCCTGTTGACGATGTCGCGCGGGATATATCGCAGCAGATCGGGGCGCCGCGCTGCCATTAGCAGCATGCAGAGTGCCAAGGTCTTGCGGCCCTCCACGGTGCCGGGCTTGAGAAAATGCAGCCGGGGCGTATTGATGAAGAAGCGATCGGTGAAGTAGCTCAGCGGGTAGGCATCCTGCCGACGCGAGGGGTGTACGCCGCGCAGGAAATCGGCATAGCGGTCCGGGACGAGACAATCCTCGAAATGCATATGCGTACAGTCCAGATGCGCCCACCAGAACAAGACGTCGAGATATCCATCGCGATCATTCAGATT
>CALHLW010000098.1 GCA_938034615.1 uncultured Neomegalonema sp.
GAGCCGGAAGGGGCGTCGTATTGTGCCATGCGTCGGGCCTATCCCGTTCGTATCCGCAAAGCGAGGGTGGTGGGGCGATCTTGTTGCGGATTAGAGCAAATTGCATTCAAGTTGGATCGGCTTTCGCTGCCTCTCGCCTGATAGGCTCGAACGCGAAACCCAATACTCTGTTCAACCTAAATGCAAATTGCTCTAGACGTGAATCGGCAGGGTTTCGGTCTGACTTCAGATCAGCGCCGCGCCACGAATACTTCTTTCGCATTTGCGAAAAACGACGGTTTTAGATCGCCGGTAGCGATCGCTTCGGTTTCTTCAAGATAACGGCTCCTTCGTGCCCGAAAAGACCCAACATCAGGGATGCAACACCGTACGCAGAACTCGGAACTATGAAAAGGCGCTTTCCGGTCAGCGACTTATGCCGCTGGCAAAAAGGGGCTCCCTAATGCGGAAGCGCCGGCTTCCTTGTACTTCATCTGAAGACCTGCAACCGCAATACCTGCGCGGCTGGTGACGCCCAGTTTTCGCATCAAGACGCTGACGTGGCTCTTGACGGTCCCTTCCGAGAGGGAAAGCACGCGCGCAATCTGCTTGTTGCTATTTGCTGTAAGGATCAGATCCAGCACTTCCCTCTGACGATTCGAAAGATCGCTATAGGCCATCAAGTCGGGTTGGCTGAGCTCGAAGCTTTGGGGCAAAGGCTCGTCTGCCATGTCGTTCGGAACGAAGATTTCGCCTCCAAGCACTTGTTCGAACGCTTTTGAGACAACGGCCTCGGACGCGGATGTCGATATAATCCCGTGAACGCCCATCGCAATCGCCGCTGCAGCTGTCGTCCTGCAGATGTGTTCGCAGACGATAATGATCTTTGTTTCCGGGTAGATCGAATGCAGCGATGCAAGCCCGCCATCTGCGTCGAGCCGGATCAGATCCTGATCGATAACGATCAGATCGAACGACATTCCTTCAACCGGATCGAGGACAGCGTCGACCGTTTCAGCTTCGATCAGCGTGTCGATTCGGCAAACCCTTCGAAGGATCGCCCTCAATCCACAACGCGCGATTCCTGATCTTGATGCCAGGACAACCATATTGCGCTCTTCCATGCCGCTTGTTTCGAGATCAGAGTTTTCAGGTAGATCGCGTGCCATCTATCTTCTCCCACAGGTTGACTTTGCATTTGCTGTGCGCAAATCACGTGCCAACCCTCATGGGCCGCTCGATGTTGGCAGCTTACCGCCATAATTCCGCGAGAGTGATCTTCAAGATCGTCTTTAAGTACTACTTTTCATCATGCGATCTTCTCTTATTATTAGACTCTATTCTTAAAATTAGACTCATAATACAGTTTTTTGAGAAAACGCGCGTGTCGGCTGAATATCAACGCCCTAAATCGGTATCGAGAACAATTCATCTCTGCTTCTATTGATCGGTGGTGGGTCATTTTGAAAAGATGGTACTGTTACATTGCAAAAGATGACGGCAGTGACTCGTGGAAAACGAACAAAAATTGTGGATTTTGGCGATGTCAGCAACGCATTAATGCTGATCGATTTCCGCAGTGTACTTTTGTCCAATTCTTGTGCGAAGCAGATAGTCCTGCGCTCCACAGAGGTCGCGAGTGCAATACGATTTGCAGATCAGAGCCGTTCTATAACACGGAAGTTCTCGCAGACGACTTCCATTTCTGGAGACCAGCCGCCGGTATTGCTCAGCCATTGGACATGGCCCCGCCGCCAGTCGTCATAGCTCCCTTCGCCTTCCGACAGAGCGAACGCCTCTGGTACATCATCGAAGCGGCATATTTCGATCTTCGTAATCTCGACAGCACAGACGTCTTTGCCATCCCAGTCTGTATAGACGGCGATACCACCGACTTGCAGCATCGGTTCACCATCGGCAATGTCACGGTGCGCCCAGCACGTGCCGGTTTTTCTGCCATCAAGCGCAAGCCCGGTCAGCCACTCGCAGATTTCTCGCGAGTTTCCGAACTTGAAACGATGGGCGCGCGGGTAGGGTATAGACATCATGACCCTCTCGACCACTGAAGCCTGATATTCCAACAGTCCGCTTATGAGCACAACTTAACGTTTGGTACGGTTCGTTCAGACGGTGGCTCTGCGCTCATAGCGGACGGGTGCAGCGTTGAAACGGATAGCAAGACTGGAGTTATGGACAGTCGCTGAAGTCAAACTGAGGCATACGATTTTTCGCTTGTATGTTCCTATAATGTTCTATACGGTCGTTCCATCGAATCAACGAGGAGATGCAGGACGATGTGGAGTGTGGATCAGGCGGCAGAGATACAGCGCAGGGGTTTGCTCCGCGCCGTGCTCGGGCTGTTTGCGACGCTCCGTATTTTGGGGTTGGGCGGGGAGACATCGCTGCTGACCCGTGGTTTGCGCCGATCGCTGTGGATATCGCTGCGTCCTGTGGAATCTGCCGTGCGCCGTCTGATCGTGATTGCCTCGCGAGAGATGGTGGTACCCGATTATGTAGCACCGGATGCGAAAGCAGCGGTGGCGAAGAAGAAGCGGTCGCCGCGTCCTGACGGGGCGTCGGATAAGCCGGCAGTGAAGCGGGAGCGTATTCCGGCTTTTCTGCTAATCGATCCGCGCAAGAATTTCGAGCCTCGGAAGAAATTCGCCAAGAACGTCGGGGTCTACTTTCTGGGCGAATGGCGGCCCTCTGCGAAGCGCCCTGTGCGGGCCGAGGATGATATCGTCGATGGATCGCTGCTGATACGGCGGATGCGGGCGGTGAAAGCGGCGCTGGAGGATATTCCGGCGCAGGCGCAGCGGTTGATCGCCCATCAGGCGGCGTTGCCACCAGAAAAGCGCTTACCGCCTATGCGGCCCGGAATGCCGCCGGGACACCGGGCGCGCAAACCTCTGGAGGTGCATAAGGCGCTTCTGGATTGCGATATCCTAGCGCGGATGGCGTTGGATGATGTGTGGAAAGCGCGGCAGGCGGCTGCCGGATAAGTCCGCTTAACGATTGAACGATGTTCATTTTGTGCCTCGTCGCCCCGTGCGGCCGGGCTTTTTTGTGTGCGGTTTTCAGTGCTGAGCGGTAATTTTGCAATCGAGCGAATAAAGTGCCCAGCAACTCTCACCTTTTTCCCCTCTCCCAAGGCAGAGGGGAAAGGGGCCGTCAGTCAATGATGTCTTCGATTTCGTCCCAGATATCCTCCAGCCGGTCGAGGAAGCTCTTGCGCTTTTTCTTGCGGTATTTCGGTTTTTTCTTCGGCTGGTTCATGCCGGACCCGAAGGGGCCGACGACGCCTTGCCAGCGGGGAGCTAAAGGGGCGGTGTGTTTGGACCGGGATCGCTTGACGGGCACCGGCCTGTTGACCAACGCTTCCATCCGGGCCGAGGACAGCCGCGCGCCACAGGCATCGCAGGTCAGCACCCCACGCCCGATCTTCGCCAGATCGATCATCGTCGATGCGTCGCAATAGCAGCAGGTGATCTGTCGAACGGTCTTCGGCATCGCCTTCTCCTTCGGGGTCAAGATAAGGATGCGTTGCGCGAATGAAAGCCCAAGATGCGTCGCGAAGGGGCGACGTTTCGACGGATTTGCACGGGCGCGGGTTTGCGGCATAAGCGATGACCGCGCGAAACTAGAACCGTTGGACCCATGCAATGCTTCTGATCCAGTGCCCTGCCTGCGGCGTCGAGGCCGAGGAAACCGAATTCGCCCCCGGTGGCGAGGCGCATATCCTGCGCCCTGAACCCGGCTGCTCGGATGCGGATTTCGCCATGTACCTGTTTGAGCGCAAAAACCCGCGCGCGGTGCATTACGAACGCTGGCGTCATGCCTTTGGCTGCGGCAAGTGGTTCCACATGGCCCGCCATACGCACACGCTGGAAATCTTCGGCGTTTATGCGGCGGATGCGCCCGAGCCGCCGCAGGAAATCAAAGACCGGATCGCCGAAAGGACCGCGTCATGAGCCGTCTCGCAAGCGGTGGTGCGCTGATCGACCGCGATACCGCCATCAGTTTCAGCTTCGACGGCAAGAAATTTCGGGGCGTAAAGGGCGATACGCTTGCGTCGGCCTTGCTGGCGAATGGCGTGAAATTGGTCAACCGCTCGTACAAATACCACCGTCCGCGCGGCCTGGTGACGAGCGGGCCTGAGGAGCCGAACGCGCTGGTTAATCTGGGCAGTGGCAACCGGCACGAGCCGAATATCCGCATGACGCAGATCGAGCTGTTCGACGGGCTGGAGGCGACGTCGCAGAACCGCTGGCCGTCGCTGCGCGCCGATGTGGGGGTGTTGAACGCGGCGGCGTCTCGGCTGTATCCGGCGGGGTTCTATTACAAGACGTTCATCCATCCGCGCGCGGCGTGGAAGCATGTGTTCGAGCCGATGATCCGGCGGATCGCAGGGTTGGGGCGCGCGCCGACGGAAGCCGATCCCGATACCTACGAGCATCAATATGCGTTCTGCGACACGCTGATCGCGGGGGGTGGTCCCGCCGGTTTGCTGGCCGCGCGCCGGGCCGGGGAAGCGGGCGAGCGGGTGATGCTGGTCGAGCAGACCGAGCGCTGGGGCGGGCGGTTGCTGGTCGATGACGATGCGGAGATCGAGGGCAAATCCGCGCGCGACTGGATCGCGGAGCAGGTGGCGGCGCTGGAGGCGATGGATAATGTTGTCATGCGCCTGCGGACGTGTTGCTCGGCGGCCTTCGATCATGGGTATGCGTTGCTGTATGAACGCCGGGGCGATCATACGATCCCGACCGGCCCGCGCCATCGCCTGTGGCGGGTGCGCGCGAAGCAGATCGTGGGCGCAACCGGCATGATCGAGCGGCCCATCCCGTTCTATGGCAATGATTTTCCGGGCGTGATGCTGGCAAGCGCCGTGCGCGACTACGTCAAGCTCTGGGGCGTGGCGCCGGGGCAGGATACGGTGGTCTATACCACCAATGATGACGGCTATCGCACCGCGCTCGCACTGCACGAGGCCGGGTGTCGGGTGGCGGCGATCCTCGATTCGCGGGCCGACCCCGTGGGGATGCTGGTGGAACAGGCGAAAGCTGTCGGCCTGATCGTGATGCCCTCCACGGGTATCGGCAAGGTGATGGGTAGCAAGGACGGGGTTCGGGAAGTCCAGACCGTGCCGCTCGACAAGGGTGACGACGTCGAACTGGGCAAGCGACTCCAATGCGACTGCATCGCCATGGCCGGTGGCTGGTCGCCGGTTGTCCATCTCTACAGCCATTCGGGCGGCAAGGTGGTCTGGGATACGGCCCAGGCGATGTATCGGCCAGATCCCGAGAACCCGCCGCGCGACCGTTTCGGTGAGCCGTATGTGCGGCTGGTCGGCGGGGCGACCGGGGCGTTGACGACCCATGACGTGCTGGCCAGTGCGGCGGGTGAGGGTGCAGGGGTGCCGGTTCATTGTGCTGCCGAACAGCCCGCTTCGCCGGTCTGGTTCACGCCGTCTCATGGCAAGGCGGCTCTCGGGGGCAAGCATTTCCTCGACTATCAGAATGATGTGACGGTGGCCGATATCCGGCTGGCGGCGCGCGAAGGCTTTGAATCGGTCGAACATGCCAAGCGCTACACGACGCTGGGGATGGCGACGGATCAGGGCAAGCTGTCGAATATCAACGGTCATGCGATCCTCGCGGATACGCTGGGCAAGGCGATGGCGGATGTGGGGACGACGACCTTCCGTCCACCCTATACGCCGATCTCCATGGGCGTGATCGCGGGGCAGGAAAAGGGCCTGCTGTTCAAGCCCGTGCGCCAGACCGCGCTGCACGACTGGCACGCCGGACAGGGCGCGGAGTTCGAGCCGGTAGGCGATTGGCGGCGGCCCTATCGCTATCAGAAAGGCAGCGAGGCGCGCGCACACTCGATCACGCGCGAGATCAAGCGGGTGCGTGAGGCGGTGGGCCTGCTCGATGCGTCGACCTTGGGCAAGATCATCGTGCGGGGGCCGGATGCGGGGAAATTCCTCGATCTGATGTACACGAACATGATGTCGTCGCTGAAGCCGGGCAAATGCCGCTATGGCCTGATGTGCAATGATAACGGCTTTCTGATGGATGATGGCGTGGTCGCGCGGCTGGATGAGCAGACGTTCCTGTGCCACACGACCTCAGGCGGGTCGGACCGGGTTCATGCGTGGATGGAGGAATGGCTCCAGACCGAGTGGTTCGATCTGAAAGTGCTGACTGCCAATGTGACCGAGCAATGGTCGCAATTCGCAGTGGCGGGGCCGAATGCGCGGGCGTTGCTGGAGCGGATGGAAGGCGATATCGACTTCGCCGGGCTGCCGTTCATGGGCTTTGCGGACGGGACGCTGAACGGGATGCCGGTGCGGGTGTTCCGTATCTCCTTCTCTGGCGAATTGTCGTACGAGCTGGCCACGCCGACTTCCTACGCGGTTTCGCTGTGGGAGGCGCTATTGGGTGCGGGCGATGACCTTGGCGTCGGGCCGTATGGCACCGAGGCGCTGCATGTGCTGCGCGCGGAAAAGGGTTTCATCGTGATCGGCGACGAAACGGACGGCACGGTTACGCCGCATGATGTGGGCATGTCCTGGGCCGTCTCGAAGAAGAAAGAGGACTTCATCGGCAAGCGGGCCATGGAGCGGTCGGACCTGACCCGCGCGGGGCGCAAGCAACTCGTGGGGCTGCTGACCGAAGACCCGAAATTCGTGCTGCCGGACGGGGCGCACGCGCTGTCGGCAGACGGGAAGCGGGCCATCGGGCATGTCACCTCGACCTATCATTCGCCGACGATCAAGCGGTCGATTGCCATGGCGCTGATCGAAGGGGGCGTGGACCGGATGGGTGAGACGCTGGAGATCGGCATCGATCGCAAGACGACCGTAAAAGCGGTGATCGCCTCGCCGGTATTCTACGACAAGGAAGGGGCGCGTCAGAATGTCTGATCTCTCATTGGCCCGCGCGGCGCTTGATGTAACGCCGCCTCCCGATCTCGGGGCGCAGGTGGAGGCGCTGTCCTCGCGGGGCATGGTCGCGATCCGGGGCGATCTGGCGGATGCCGGGTTTGCCGCTGCACTGAAGGCGGCGACCGGGTGCGATGTGCCGGGGGTGCGCCGCAGTACGGAGGCGGGGGAATGCCGCGTCCTCTGGATGTCGACCGACGAAGTGATGATCTTCTGCGAGTGGAGCGCGGCCCCCGGCGTGGTGGCGAGTTTCATGGAGAAGGCGGGCGACGCGCATGTGCTGGCGCTGGATGTCTCGGATGCGCGTGCCGTCTTTCGCGTTTCTGGCGAGAAGGCATGGCGCGTGTTGGCCAAAGGCGCGCCGGTCGATCTGGAACGGTTTGGCGTGGGTGAGGTCCGCCGGACCCGTATCGCCACCGTTGCTACGGGTATCGTCAGGACGGGCGATGACAGTTTCGAGGTGTTCTGCTTTCGCTCTTTCGCGGCCTATATGTGGGATTGGCTCTGCGTGGGGGCCGGAGCGGAGAGCCTGTCGGACCTGTGATCCGGATCAGAGATCGCGTCCCGCGCGCCATTCCTGCCATCTGACGCGGGCTGTTGCGCCGATCTTTGTGAGCGGACCGGGGGGTAGCTTGCGCGGCGGGGGCTGGTCGCGGAAATCGGCCAGCAGGTTCGATCCCGTATCGCAGGCGAGTTCGGCGGCCATCATCCCTGATAGCGTACCTTTCACGGTGCCGAGGCCATTCTGGCAGACGGCGGAATAGAGGCACGGTTCGACCTCTCCGAAGGCGGGGACGTTGTTCCAGCTCAGGCAGAGCGCGCCGCCCCAGCGGTGCTCCATCGTCATACCCTCCAGCATCGGGAAACGGGCGGCGAAGGCTCGGTCTAGGCCGCGCCAGACCTTGCCGAGCCGGTCTTCGTCTACCGTCAGGTCCGGGTCCATGGTGAAGCGATTGCGTACGACCAGGCGGTCTCCGCCGGTTCCCGAAATACGCCGCACCGTCGTGCCCATCGGATCGGCGGGGGTCATGGCCCAGCGGGGGTCTCCGCCGAGCCGCTGCACCTCGTCGGGCGTCATCGCGCGGGTCATGGCGCCATAGGTGTAGGTGTGAATCAACTGCCGCTTCCAGAAGCCGAAGCTGTTGGCGTGGCCGTTGACGGCGAGGATTGCGGCGGGGGCGGAGACCTCGCCATCGGGGGTAGTGGCTCGCCACATTCCTTCTTTGCGAGTCAAGGCGGTGACGGGGCTGTTTTCGTGGATCGCCACGCCTTCGTCGGCCAGCCCCGCCGCGATCCCGCGCATGTAGAGGGCCGGTTGCAAAAGGACGGCACCGGGGGTGCGCAGGCCGCCGAGATAGTAGTCGGAGCCGGTAATCGCCTTCATCGCTTTGGCGTCGAGTCGCTCGGATGCTTCGCCCATCTTTGCAAGGTGGTCGGCATAGTGGCGGGTGTGGGCAAGGCCGCGTTCGGTGGCGGCGGCGTTGATCTTGCCGCAGGGATCGAAGGCTTCGCGGGAGAGGCCGTAATCATGGG
>CALHLW010000099.1 GCA_938034615.1 uncultured Neomegalonema sp.
CGGATCGGCTCCCACCAGCCGCGCGGTTCGTCCTGCGTCCAGCCCGTCCCACCGGGCAGCGACAGCGCCCCGTGGGTGCCGCCGATGAGATAGCAGTTCTGGTCCGTCACTGGATAGGCCGGGTTCTCGGCGGCGGTCAGCTCCCAGCTCCACGGTGCGACCACGGTATCCGAGACGCTCACCGTCCCCAGCGCGCCATTCGCGAAATGCAGGATCGCGGCGGCGGTATCCTCGACCGCATGGCCGCGCAAGGCATTGCGTGTGCTGGCCTGCACGGCCTCGACCTCGCCCACCAGATGCCGCATCAGATCGACATCATGGATCAGGTTGATGAAAACCGGCCCCGCCCCCGGTTGCGTCCGCCATGCGACATCGAAATAATCGTCCGGCTTATAGAGCCAGCACGTCGCCTGCGCCGTCACCGCGCGGCCAATTTCGCCTGCATCGATCCGTGCTTTTGCCGACTGGATTAGCGGATTGTACCGCCGGTGATGCCCCGCCAGCAGCGGCACCCCTGCCGCTCTCCCCGCCTCGACCAGCCGCGCGGCCTCGTCCACCGTATCGGCGACTGGCTTTTCTATCAGCGCGGGAATGCCCGCCGCCACCGCCGCCAACCCGGTCTCGACATGAGTATGGTTCGGAGTCGCGACGATCAGGCCATCGGGCCGCTCGGCAGCGATCAGCGCGTCGACATCACTGTACCACGCAAGCCCCCGCTCGCGTGCCCACGCCTCGCCCATGGGGTCGGCGACCGCGACCAGCCGCACCCCGGCCACCCGCGCAATCGCATCCGCATGTTGCCGCCCGACCAACCCCGCTCCCGCAAGGGCCAGCCGCGTTTCCGAATCACCCGCTTTCATAGTGTGTCGCTCTAGCTACGATCTCAGGCGAAAGCCATCCCGGTCTGCGGCGCGCCGCCGCTGGGTTCCAGCACCATGATCCCCCCGATATCGCGGGTATGCACATCTTCCAGCGCGCAAAGCTCGGCCATCTTCGCCCGTGACGCCTCGATCTCCCGATCGATCATTGCGATATCCTCGGCATCCAGCAGGCTGCCCATCTCCGCCTTCGTTCGGAAATAGATGAGATTGTTCAGCAGGTTGTTCTGCATATCCATCGCAGATCCCATCGCCGCGCGCAGGGTCGTCAGCTTGGCGTCGCAGCATCGCAGATCGGCCTCGACCGCCTTGCGCCGGAAAATTTGCACGAGGGTCAGGGCAATGACCAGCAGCAGCATCGCGCCCCCTGCGAGGACATTGATCCGCTGAGCCCGCAGCTTGCCGCTCGATTGTTCATGCAGCGCGAACAGGGCCGTTCCGATCGCTGCCGTGTGATTGTCACGCAGATTGCGGAGCCGGGGACCATCGAGCAGGGCGAGAGCTTTAGGCGTTGCCCCGCGTGCCATCAGGGCGCTGACCTCGTTCGATGCGGCCTTCAGCGTGCCGGAACGCGCACCGATGGAATCGCGCAGCACCGCCATGGGCGTGCCATCAAACAGATCGAGCGTCGCAGCGAGTTGCCGGTCCAGATCTTCGAGCAACGCGAAGTGGCGATGGGCGTGGTGGGCCTCGCCCGTTGCCGCACCCATCCGCGCTGAATTGGTCAGCATCGCGATGGTATTGCTGACCTCGCCGGTGCGCGAGAGCAAGCGCGAATGGGTTTCGATTCCGCGCGTCATCGAAATCCACGACATCACGAGCATCGCAATGGCGACCAGCGTCACCACCCCCATTGCCCACATGCCCTTGTTGTTGCCCCTTATCATCCAGTGAATATCGCATCCCTTTGAAAACAGGGAATTAACCGGATTGCATAAAACTTTTACATAATTTGAAGGGACGCCTTGAAACCTTTGCCGGATTAGGCGCTGCCACCCCCTGTCAGACCCAGCGTCTCGTAGACCTCCCGCAGCACAGGCCGCGCCAGTGCCGCCGCGCGCTCCGCCCCATCCGCGAGGATCGCATCGATCTCGTCCGGGGTTTCCATCAACCGCCGCATCTCCTCGCCGATAGGGGCCACCTTCGCGACCGTTAGTTCCGCCAGCGCAGGCTTGAACGCGCCGAACCCCTGCCCGCCATGCTCGGCCAGCACGTCCGCAACACTCACGCCGGACAGCGCCGCAAAGATGCCGACAAGGTTCTGCGCTTCGGGTCGCTCGGCCAGCCCCTCCGGTTCGGAGGGCAACGGCTCGGGATCGGTCTTCGCCTTACGAATCTTCTGGGCGATCAGGTCCGCCTCATCGGTCAGGTTGATGCGGCTCATATCCGAAGGATCGGATTTCGACATCTTGTTCGTGCCATCGCGCAGAGACATGATCCGTGCCGTCTCAGGCTGGATCAGCGGCTCCGGCAGTGGAAAGAAATCCGGGCATCCGAAGTCGTTGTTGAACTTTGCGGCGATATCGCGGGTCAGTTCCAGATGTTGCTTCTGGTCTTCGCCCACCGGCACATGGGTGGCGCGGTACGCCAAAATATCGGCGGCCATCAGTATCGGGTATGAGAACAAACCAACCGAGGCGTTCTCCCTGTGCTTCCCCGCTTTTTCCTTGAACTGAGTCATCCGGTTCATCCAGCCCATGCGCGCCACGCATGTGAACATCCACCCAAGCTCTGCATGGGCGGAAACCCGGCTCTGGTTGAAGAGGGTCGAGCGTTTCGGGTCCAGCCCGCTGGCGATATAAGCGGCGGCAACTTCCCGCGTTGCCCGCGCCAGCGCGGCAGGCTCCTGAAACGTCGTGATCGCGTGCATATCCACGACGCAGTAAAGCCGCTCGAATTCCTCTCGCTCCTGCAACGCCACGAAATTCACCAGAGCCCCGAGATAATTCCCGAGGGTCAGGTTGCCCGTAGGCTGCATCCCGGAAAAGACGCGGGGGGCATGGGTCGTCATGGCGGGGTTTCCTGTGGTGAATGAAGTCACGCGAGGGATAATCGGCGAGGGGGGAGGGCGCAAGGGCTTGCTCGCGACGCTTCCTTCTCGCCTCCTTTACGGTTCCGTGCTTTATATCCGCCATGAGCGACGAAATCCCCCCACCGACCGAAACACCCCCTCGCGAGCCGGTCTTCAACCCCCGTGCTTTCGAGGCGTTTCCCGTGGTCGTCCTCGTTGCGGTGATGATCGCTATTCAGGCATGGATATCCTTTTCGAGCTATCCGCAGCAAAACCTGACCTATTGGAATTATGCCTTCTATTCGAACCGGTTCTGGCAGGCCAAAGACCTGACGGCCCTCGTCACCCATGCCTTCCTGCACGGGGGCTGGGGGCATCTGTGCATGAATATGATCGCGCTCTTTGCGCTCGGCACTTTTTGCTGGAAGCGGATGGGGACCGCCAATTTCTTCGCCTTCATGGCCATCACCGCCGCCGCCGGAGCCATCACCTTCGCGTTGATCCGCCCCGCCGAGACCGGCCCGCTGGTCGGCGCGTCGGGGGCCATCTTCGGCCTGCTCGCCGCGTTCAAATATATCCAGTTTGCCCATATCGCGAGCAAGGGCGTGGATGTGCGCCGCGATGCCATTCTTTTCCTTGTGCAGATCACCGTCCTCAATTTCATTCTGGGATTGGCCACGGGCGGCATGATGGCTTGGGAGGCCCATTTCGGCGGGCTGGCCATCGGCTGGTTCATCACGCCCTACATGATGAGAAAATCCGTATGAGTGGGCGCGCACGGCCCGAGGCGCGGGACGCCTATCGCTGGTTCCTGCCCATCCCGACCCGCTGGATCGACAACGATGTCTTCGGCCATGTGAACAATGTGCAATACTACTCGTTCTTCGACACGACCGTGTGCAGCTATCTCGTCGAAACGGGCCATTTTCACCCCACCGAAGGCGCAATCTCGGCGGTCGTCGCCGAATCCGGCTGTGCCTATTTCTCCTCCGTCGCTTGGCCCGACCATCTGGAGGGCGCACTCCGCATCGAGCGCCTCGGCACCTCCTCCGTCCGCTACGGCGTTGCCGTCTTTCGCGAAGGCGCACCGGAATCGAGCGCAGGCGGCCATTTCACCCATGTCTATCTGAGCCGTGAAACGGGCCGCCCCGAACCCCTCTCCGATGCCTTGCGCAAGGCGCTGGAGCCGCTGGTGACGTGAGCGACAGAGGCGTCCTCGCACCTGAACGTCTCAATTCTGAACGCACCAGTTAATCAATACCAATTTACAGCACGGTCATTCCGATACAAAATACGGCCCACGTATTTTGGTGAAGGAGTCCCGAGATGTTCGATCCCGTACCCGGCAATGACGGCGTCACCAATACCCGCCATGCCATCGCGGAGGCCCGGCGCGATGCGGCGACGGCCATCGCAAACGCCCGCACCCCCGGCATCACGCGCAGCAATGCCGAGATCGATCTCTACCACGGCGTCTGGCCGACCAATTTCCACAAGGGCATCCCCCACGATTGCTTTGGCAGGCCCGACCCCGTGGCTTTCGTGGAGTTCACCACGGCCCTGAGCAACGCCAATGTCGCGGCGGGTACCTACGCGCCCTTCAACGTCGCCTTGGGTCCAATCACGGAAGACGGGGCCAACAAGGCCGCGAACCGCGCTGGCCCTGCCGAGAATTTCGAGCCGGTACAGCGCTTCCACACCGTCCTCGAAAGCGGGGAGGATGTGAACGTCCGCAACTGGGAAAGCCCCCTCGCGGGCCATGTCTACGACCTCGAAGGCCCCGATGCGGGCGATGTCGGCATGGCCCCGGCTCCCACTCTCATCGGCGGCGAGCTCATCGCCGAAATGGCGGAGGTCTACGCCCTCGCCATCCTGCGCGACACACCCTTCGAGCGCTGGGGCGACCGGGATACGCCGGTCATCGTGGACGGGCAGGCGCTCGGCACAATCGGCACCATCCTTGACGACCTCGGCCAGCTCGACTTCCTCGACCCCGACCGCATTCCGGTGGCGGGCAACGGCACAGCGACCCTCGACGCCAGCGAAATCCGCCGCCGCGAAGCACGCTGGAACGACGGCGCACCCCTCTCCGGCCAGAGCGTTTTTCGCGGCTCCTCCCCCGGCGCGAAGACCGGCCCTTATCTCTCGCAGTTCCTGCTCATCGGCAGCGGCGGAGACGGCGGCGCGGACCCCGTGACCAACGCCAAGGATGTGCGCTATCTCTGCCCCGTCGCGGGGGCCAATCCGCAGGCCCCCTCCGGCGCGCCGGGCGGCTACATCGCCTATGGTGCCCAGCGTATCGATCAGCGGATCAGCGCGGCGGCTGCGGGTCTCGACCACATGACTGACTGGACGCTGTGGCTCGACGTGCAGAACGGCGCGGCGGTGGGCGGCACCGACCGTTTCGAGCAGGGCGGCAAACCCCGCTTCCTCAACACGCCCCGAGACCTCGCCACCTACGTCCATTTCGACCAGCTTTACCAAGCGTACCTCAACGCCTGCTTCCTCCTTTTCGACTACAAGGTGCCCTTCGATTTCGGCCTGCCCTCGGGCAAGGGCCATGTCACACGCGGCTCCTTCGCCACCTTCGGCGGGCCGCATATCCTCGCCCTGTTGACCGAGGTCTCTTCGCGGGCGCTCAAAGCCGTGCGACGACAGAAGTTCCAGCACCACCTGCGCGGACGCCCCGAACAGCTCGCCGCGATGCTCACGCTGGCCGCCAATGCCCCCGACAAACTTGGCGGTGCGCAGGGTGACACGACCAACGCGCTGAACATCCTTCTGGAGCGCGCGCCCAATCTCATGGGCATGGTCACCGCCCGCAATGCCCGCCAGAATGCCGAGCGTCTCGACCCGACCAACCGCATCTTCCCGGCGGGCGACGGCACCGGCTGCGGCTTCGAGCCGGAGGCTTCCAGAAACTACCTGCTCCCCATGGCCTTTCCCGAAGGCTCGCCCATGCACGCCGCCTACGGTGCGGGCCATGCGACGGTGGCCGGGGCCTGCGTCACGATCCTGAAAGCCTTTTTCGAGCTGTCCCCCAACGAGGTCCGAACCCCCGGCCTCGGCCAGCCCCTGCCCGTCGACCTGACGGCGCAGCCGCAATGGTGGAAGATGGCAACCTTCGCTGACCGCATGAGGTTGCGGAACGTCTATGTTCCCCCCGCCGACCCGTGGTCCATGGCGCTGGAATCCTCCGGCGAATGGCGGCCCGCCCAACTGACCATCGAGGGCGAGTTGAACAAGCTGGCCGCCAATATCTCCATCGGGCGCAACATGGCCGGGGTGCATTTCTACACCGATTACTTCGACAGCCTGCGCATGGGCGAGCGCATCGCCGTCGGCATCCTTCAGGAGCAGATGACCAATTATAACGACCCCTGCTCCATGCGCCTGCCCAGCTTCGACGGCGACCGCATCGTCATCTCGACACGCGGCACCGGCGACGCCCAACTCGACGTGCTGGACGGCAATGCCGACGAATGGTGGTCCCGCCACCTCCCTGGTAACGCCTTGGCATAGCCAGCTACGCTTGCGTCAGCAACCATTACACATGCAAACATAAAATCCGTATACGGACAAATAAAGCGCAAATCCACCCCTATCGCCCTTCTGCTTCGGCCATCGCCCGACAGCGCAACGCAAGTTCCTGACACGCGGCGAGCAACTCATCCACATCGCGCTTCCCGCCTTTGCGGTGCCCCGGCGCACGCCCCGAGCGGATCGGATATTCCCGCGAATGTGATCCCGTCGCCTGCTTCCGGTCCCGCCGAGCATACCACCGTGCAAGGCGCATGGCCTGCCCCGGCAAGTCGTCGAGCGCAGCTTTCATCGCCGCCAGTCGACGGCGCAATGCAGCACTGTCTATCAGATCATCATCGGTAGGCGCCGAGTTCTTCGCCAGCGGCCTCCACTCATCCAGATACAGGACGCGCGGCCCGATACCCGGCGCAGACCGGCGCTTTGGATCAGGATCGCGCATCTGGTCGGTCAGGCGGAACACCGGCTTGCGCTCCGCGCCGGTCCCCTTCGGCAGCATCCCCGGAAAAGCCTGCACAGGAGGCAGCGTCACCGTCAGGTCACGCGCCATCACGAAGATCAGCCGCCGCAATGCTGATTCCATCGGCACCAACCGCGCCAGAACCTGCCGCCAGACGACCCGCGTCACCCGATCCCCGGACCCGAGCAGGACGAACAGGCCAGCGAGCAGCCCAATCAGCCGCACCCGGTTCGCCTCCACCATCTCGTCCCAGTTCCAGTGTCGCAAAATAA
>CALHLW010000100.1 GCA_938034615.1 uncultured Neomegalonema sp.
CCCGCATGAAGCGGCCCTCGGCCCCGTCGAGCAGCGCCTCGTTCGCCGGATCGCCGATCAGCGCCTCCCGCGTGTCGAAATCGAAGAAGAACGTGGTCGGCAGGGTCGTGCGCCCCGGTGACAACTCGACCAGCTGCGGCATCCCATCGACCATGTAGCCCGCCGCCGAATTGGAGGTGCCAAAGTCGATCCCCAGTGCAGTACCGCGCTGCGCCACCTCCGACCCTCTCCGAACGCTGAAAACGAAAGCGTGGGGCTAGGGGGTCCGGGCGCGAAGTTCAACCGATAACGAGATACCAGCGCCAACCAAAAGCCACCGACACGCCCATGCAGCCCAAACACGAAGTGTGCTTCACTTTCCCTTCGTCCCCGTGGCAAGATCGCCGTGCACTTTCCGGGAGTCCACTATCGTCACTGACCCCACACTCTGGAGCGTTGTAAAGAGCGTCGCCGTGTTTGCCTCGTTCCTCTTCGCCTTCACGATGGGCGGAGTCGCTCTGCTCAAGCCCGGCGCGCGCGACACCATTGCGCTGTGGCTCATCGGTACGCATGACCAGCGCTCATGGTCGCGCGCGTTCTGCCAAACCTTCGACGCCATCTTCGGCGAGCGGCATGTAAGCCCGCGTTGCTTCGCCCTTTCGGCAGTGGCATCGATGGCGACCGTTACCCTTCTCTGGATGCTGTTCGATCCGGTGCTGGACCTACTGCATTTGCGAACCGAAAACGCGATGCCCGTCTGGTCCGTCCTTGCCCTCGGCGCGGCGATCAACATTCTGCCGGATTATCTGTCCCTGTGGGAAACCCGCTGGCTACTGCAAAAGTTCGCCGCCGTGCGGTCGGTCTTTGGTCAACTTTTAGTCCTCTTCGCCGACGCCTTGATAACCGGTGCAATCATCTTCTGGGGGATTAATGCCTATCTCTGGCTCGCAGGGGAACCACCCGTCAGCCTCGGGCGGATGCTGTTCGTCTATGACAGCTACGCGATCTTCTTCTGGTCCACCTTCTTCACGTCCATCTGGGCATGGCTCTACGCCCTATCCGTATGGGTCATGCGCCTGTCGAGTGGGGTGCTAGATCGGGTATTAGACGTTGAAAACAAACCGGGACTCATTTTGGCTTGGATCTTCTGGGCTACTGCTATGCTTGTTGGCACCAGTGCATATACAACAATTAATGGGAAAGGCGCGTATCTTGAGCGCCTCGCATGCAATGCCTTCGTCAGTACTTGCCCCGATGCATTGAGAGTTCAAAAAGATACTCGTTTTGCATTTCAATTGCTACGGCGTGTTTGCAAAGAACCTCCTGATGCGGCTTGCTTTAAAGCTGAATATAGACGCATAGGTTGGACCGATGAAGATGCAGCGGCTTCATTTAATTTGGCATGCGCAACCGAATTTAAAGAATGTCGAATCCTCTCTTTTTTGTACAGAAAAGGCATTGGGGTTCCGAAAAATTACATCAAGGCAATCGAATTGAATGTAATAGTTTGCAATTCTGGCGATTTGTTTGGGTGCCATGATATTGGATATGCATATTTTGATGGAATCGGAGTTGACAAAAACTTACCCAAGGCGCGTGGCTGGTGGAAATTTGCGTGCAACAAAGGTTTAGCTCTTAGCTGCGCCAATTTAGCTTTAACCTATGAATTAGCCTTGAATGGCTCTGCCAAATCTGGATTAGTAAGAAAATTCCAAGAAAAAGCCTGCAAACTTGACTACTTCCCATTCTGCGATGCGACAATTTCTAGTGATATTGATCATTTAAACCCTCTGTTTCGAATGCCAGGTTTAAATCTAGTGCCTACCTCAGGATAGAAGCCAAAACTGCAATCGACAGTCCAACCCATCCCAAAGCTACCCCTCTTAAGCCGTTTGCAAGCTATCCCACGCTAGGGTCGCGCCAACTCGCAACAGCCATGATCGAGGCTCGGCTATGACCTCCCCCACTCTGCCTCACGTCGTCTGCGTCTTTGGCACTCGGCCCGAGGCGATCAAGATGGCGCCAGTCGTTCAGGCGCTGAAGGCCCGTGACGATGTTCGCACGAGCGTCTGCCTGACAGGCCAGCATCGCGAGATGCTGATGCAGGTCACGGACCTGTTCGGGATCGTTCCCGACCGCAATCTCGACGTGATGCGCGCCGCGCAGGGCCTCACCCATGTCACCAGTGCGGTTCTCGAAGGCTTGGAAACCGCCTTTCAGGAGATGAAGCCCGACTGGGTTCTCGTCCATGGCGACACGACGACCACCATGGCCGCCGCCATGGCCGCCTATTACCAGCAAATTGCGGTCGGCCATGTCGAGGCGGGCTTGCGCACGGGCAATATCTACTCGCCATGGCCCGAGGAGATGAACCGCAAGATCGCGGGATCGCTCTCGACCCTGCACTTCGCCCCGACCGGCGGTTCGGCAGCGAACCTGCGCCGGGAAGGCATCAATGAAGATCGTATCGAGATTACCGGTAACACCGTCATCGATGCCCTCTTTTGGGTGCGCGACCATGCCCTGCGCAATCCGCAGACCGAAGCAGAGATGGCCGAGCGATTCGGGTTTCTGGACCGCGACAAGAAGCTGGTTCTCGTCACCGGCCACCGTCGCGAGAATCAGGGCGGGGGTCTGGAAAAAATCTGTGCCGCCATGCGCTCGCTGGCGTTGCGCGGCGATGTGCAGGTTGTCTATCCGGTCCACCTGAACCCCAATGTCCAGCGTGCGGCCCGGAGTGTCCTCAAGGATGTCGAGGATGTCCATCTCATCCAGCCGCTCGATTACCTGCCTTTCGTCTGGCTCATGGATCGCGCCCATCTGATCGTTACCGATTCGGGGGGTATTCAGGAAGAAGCGCCCTCTCTCGGCAAGCCCGTCCTTGTCACCCGCGACACGACCGAGCGGCCCGAAGCCGTCGATGCCGGAACCGTCCGACTCACCGGTGCCGATACCGACGCGATCCTCTGGGAGGCTGAGCGCCTGCTGGACGACGACGCGGCGTATGAGGCGATGGCCCATGCCCATAATCCCTACGGCGACGGCAAAGCCGCCGACCGCATCGTGACACGACTTCTTCAGGAGACTCCCGCATGGTATCGCGAATCTGCGTCATCGGCCTCGGCTATATCGGCCTCCCCACAGCAGCCGTCTTCGCCGATGCCGGCGTCGACGTCCACGGGGTAGACGTCAACGAGGCGGCCATCGCCTCGATCAATGCGGGCGAGCCGCATATCGTCGAGCCGCATCTGGGCGCCCTGCTCCGCCGGGTGGTCGAGCGGGGACGCCTGCGCGCAGGCACCGAACCGGTCGAAGCGGAATGCTTCATCGTCGCCGTGCCAACCCCCTTCAAGGGCGATCACGAGCCGGACCTGAGCTATATTGAGCAGGCCGCGAAAGCCATTGCGCCGAAATTGGCCAAGGGCAATCTCGTGATCCTCGAATCGACCTCGCCCGTGGGCGCGACCGAGAAGATGGCCGCCTGGATGGCCGAGGCGCGGCCCGATCTGACCTTTCCGCAGCAGAAGGGCGAGATGTCGGATATCCGCGTCGCCCATTGCCCGGAGCGCGTGTTGCCGGGGAAAATCTTGCAGGAAGTGGTCGAGAACGACCGCGTCGTCGGTGGCATGACCCGCCGCTGCGCCAGCGCCGCCGTGCAGATCTACAAGACCGTCGTGAAGGGCGATTGCCACGTCACCGATGCCCGCACCGCCGAGATGGCCAAGCTGACCGAGAACGCCTTCCGCGATGTAAACATCGCTTTTGCCAACGAGCTGTCTACCATCTGCGACAAGCTGAAGATCAACGTGTGGCAGTTGATCAAGATGGCCAACCTGCACCCGCGCGTGAACATCCTCAGCCCCGGCCCCGGTGTCGGCGGCCACTGCATCGCCGTGGACCCTTGGTTCATCGTCGATTCGGCCCCCGAGGAAGCGCGCCTGATCCGCGCCGCGCGTGAGATCAACGACGCCAAGCCCGACTGGGTGGTCAACAAGGTGCTCAGCAAGGCGTCGAGCCTGAAAGAGCCGATCATCGCGTGCTTCGGCCTTGCCTTCAAACCCAATGTCGATGACCTGCGCGAAAGCCCCGCCGTCGAAGTGACTACCAAGCTGGCCGCCGCCAAGCCGGGCCGCATCCTCGCCGTCGAGCCGCATATCCACGGGCTGCCACCCGCCCTGCGCGATGCGGATGTCGAGCTGACCGATTTCAACATGGCCCTAGAACAGGCCGATATCGCGCTGCTTCTGGTCGATCACGATGCCTTCCAGCATGTCGACCGCGACCTCGTGAAGGACAAGATCCTGATCGATACGCGGGGGACTTGGTAGCAAAGCTAGAGTTAAGCCCGATCAAGTTGAGCATCGAATTGCCCCAAGAGTGGGCATTTCGATGCGCTTTATGACTCAATCTGATCGGATTTAACTGTAGGGCCGCCTTCGGATGACCCTGCAAGCTTTCCTTCACCCGTGGATTGATCCGGGAGCGTTCAGTAATCCGGGTTTGCGATCCATGGGGTGTAGACCAGCCGGACGCTGGGTCGTTGGACGACGATATCGGCAATGCGTTTGACGTTGGGGAACGCCTCAATGGCCGGATGCCCCTTGGCGGATCGAAGCCATGTCGTCAGCATGAAGAGATAGATATCGGCAGCGCTGAACCGTTCGCCGAGCACCCATTCCTTATCGCCGATCTGATCGTCGATGACCTGCCACGTCTCGCGGAGACGGCGGTTGCCGCGCCGTTTGGCGCTTGGTTCATCGGCGGGGGTATCGGCGAAGCGATCCGGATAATAGGTGAGTTGATAGGCGTTCTGAATGGCATTCGAGAAATAGACGAGCGTTTGCAGATACAAGGGCCGCGCCGGGTCATCGAGAGCGGGGGCCAAACCCGCCTCCGGGTGGCGGTCGCAGAGGAACATCGTGATGGCGGCACATTCATACATCGCGCCACCCTCCCACGCGAGAACCGGCACCCATCCGTTCGGGTTGATCGCCAGTTGTTCTGGCGGGCGCGGCTCATTCATGGCGACCGTGGTGTCGATCAGCTCGTAAGGCGTACCGATCTCCTCCAGCATCACCCGCACACCCATGGACGCGGTTTTCAGGGCGTAGAACAGCTTGTACATTCAAATTTACTCCCGACGTTGTCGCGGTGGCTCAGGGTGGCGGCTCTCCAATAACGTCTTTCAAGGCAAAATAGACTGAATCAACGACTGCGGACATCTTGTCGTAATCGAGCGTGTCATACGTGTCCGACATCCGATGGTAATTTGCGTTTCTGAAATAGGCCGGCTCGGTGACCATGACCGCAGAGAAGCCGAATTTTAGGTAATTTTGTCGATCCGAAAAGTCGATGCCTTCAACGAAGCTCGGGGCGTTGATGGCTTTGGTTTTGATGCGGCCTGTCTTGACGAAGGATCGCTTCAATTCGCGGATCAGGCTGCGGCTCGTCAAATCGCCGACCACTTCGATGAAGTCGCTCGTTGCTCGTCAACGCATCGCGGGGATTCAATTCGGTACGATGCGCAATTGTCTTGAGAGTTCCGGGGTGTGATGTTGCGATCTCAGCGTATCCCCGGAAATCTTGCCCGGATCAACGCATCGGTTTCGGTACCCAGATAGTCCGGGTGGTGGTCCGCGAGGATCGCCTTCGCCTTCTCCCGCGCCCTTGTCCAGCTATCCGGTGCGCCCTTTTCGGCCCATGTGATCGGGGCATCGCGGTCGGCGAACTGGGGCCAGTGGTAGTCGCGCTCCATTGCCGCCATGGTCTGCGCCGAACCGAGGAAGTGGCCGTCACCCAGCACCGCCTCGCAGATGGTGTCATAGCCCAGCGTTTCTTCGTTTACCTCGACGCCTCGGATGGTGCGCTGCACGGCCCCGAGCATCTCGTCATCAAGGACGAACGCCTCGAAACTGGCCCCTAGCAGCGAGGCCATCATCCCGGAGCTTTCATAGACCATGTTCGCTCCCGCCAGCCCCGCCGTCACCGCCGACAGTGCCTTTTCGGCTCCCATCTGCGCATCCACCGCCTTGGCATCGGCCATCGAACACGCCACGCCGGAGGGCAAGCCCAGCCAGTTCGATACCTGCGCCGAGGCGGCATTGAGCACCGCACTTTCCCCGCCCCCGCCACAGAACGCTCCCGTCCGCAGGTCGATCACCAGCGGCCAGTTCGAGAAGATCACGGGGTATCCCGGCGCGAAAACGCTGACGAGGATCAGCCCGGCCAGCGTTTCCGCCAGCGATTGCGCTAGGAACCCGGCCAGCGTCGCGGGCGCGGTCGCCCCCGATTGCGCGGCGATGATCGAGTTGATCGGCACGCCCTGTTCGATGCAGGCCACCGTTACCTCCACGGCGTCCTCGCCATAGCGCATGGGCGAGACGACCGGCGAGATATGCGCCTTGCAGAAGGGCCGCTCCTTGAAACGCCCCTCCCCGCCCATCGCCATGTCGAACATCGAGACGATAGGGGCCACATGCTCGCCGAGGGTAAAGGCGGTGCCGACCGGCTTGGTCGTGTTGCGCAGCAACGCATAGGCCGTGTTCACATCCAGATCGAAGCTGTCGGGCACATCGGTCGCGATGCAGCAGCGAGTGAACCAGCTCACATTCGGCAAGGTGTCGATCAACCGCGTGAAATCATGCAGATCCGCGAGGGTCGAGGGACGATAGCGCCCGGTCTCCATATCCAGCGTCTGCACCGCCGCCCCCCCGGTGCCGAAATAGACGCGTTCCCCCCCGATCTCGAAATCATGCTTCGGATCACGCCCGTGATAGACGAAACGCTTGGTGGCCCCGGCGATGATGTCCTCGGCCATGGAACGCGGAAATCGCAGCCGCCCGCCCTCGTAAGTCGCCCCTTTGGCACACGCCGCTTCGACCAGAACCGGCGGACATTCCCCCATGCCCAGTTCAGCCAGCAGGCGCAAGGCGGTTGCATAGATATCTTCGATCTGCGCGTCGGTCAGCGGGCGGTAGGCTCCACCGATCTGTCCCGGCGGGGCGGCGGAAACGGGACCGGCTTCACGGGCGGCCTTGCGGGTGGCGCGACCCGAACGGCGGGGGGTGGCTGGTGCGGCGTCGGTCATGGGTGGCCTCCTCTTCGTCGAAGATGGTTTCCCTTGATTGATGCCGCGACAAGCGGAAGTATGATGCTCCGATAAAAACGAAACAATGATCTTGCTATGGCTGATCGTCCTGCCTTCACCTTTCGCGCCGCTCAGGTCTTCGTCGCCATCGTCGAAGCGCAATCGGTGACGCGCGCCGCCAAGCGCCTTGGCATGAGTGCTTCCTCGGTCTCGCAACAGCTTGCGAATCTCGAAACCGCCCTTGAGTCGCGTCTGATAGAACGCAATGCGCGGATGTTCCGGCTGACCCCGGCGGGAACGCTGTTCCTGCGCCGCGCGCTGGCGATCCTCGATGACGTCAGCGCGGCAAAGGCGGAGTTGGTCCTCGCCGACCAAGCTCCGCTGATGACCTTGCGGGTCGCGACCATCGAGGAGTTCGACGCCGCCGTTACTCCGCACTGGCTTGCGGCGTTGGGGCGAGTCTTTCCCAATATCTCCTTCTCGATTTCCAGTGGCGCGAGCCATGACAATCACGATGCCCTCGCCAGCCGCTCCGCCGATCTGATCCTTGCCGTCGATGCCGACGAGACGGCGGAGTGGGTCGAGCGCCACGATATCCTGCGCGATGCCTTCGTACTGGCGACCCCTTTGGGCCACGACGACGTGACCGAGCTGGAGGCGTTGTCAGATCGGCCTTTCCTGCGCTATGCCACCGATCTCTATATCGGGCGACAGATCGAGGCGACCCTGCGACGGGCGCGGATGAAGCCTGCCCACCGTTATGATTTCACTACCAACCGTGCCCTCTTCGCGATGATCGAGCGCAGTGACGGCTGGGCGTTGACCACCGCCCTTGCCGTGCTTGGCACGCCGGAGGCAGCAGGGGCAATTCGGGCGCAGCGTCTGCCCCTGCCCGCCTTTTCGCGCCGCTTGGCCCTTCACGCACGGCGCGATGCGTTGGGGGCGCTGCCAGACCTGATGGCAAAGCAATTGCGGCGGAGTATCGCTGCAACACTCCTGCCCCAACTGACCACGACACCCGGCCTGATGATGGATGATCTCACCATCCCTCTGCACGATACTAAAAACTAGAATTGATCATTCTATAAATCCGTATCATTGCTAATCCCGTTGCAGAATGCCGCCCGTTCTGGTGGCATCTCCGCCAGCATCAAGCGCGGAGAGACGAGATGAGAACGACGACACGGGCGGTTGTTATCGGCGGCGGAATCGCGGGATGCTCCGCGCTCTATCACCTGACGCAGGAGGGATGGACCGATGTCATGCTGCTGGAGCGGGACGAGCTGACCTCCGGCACCACATGGCATTCGGCGGCGCAGGTCACGAATTTCGGCGGTATTCAGGTGATGGTGGGGCTGAAGACGCACTCCATCAAGCTGTATGAAGAACTGGCCAACGACCCGGATTACCCGATCAACTACCACCATGGCGACGGCGGCCTGCGGTTGGCTTCCGAAGACTGGCATATCGACGGCTACAAGCATTTCCAGTCTCTCGCGCGGGGCATGGGCGTCGAGTTCGAATTGCTGGACGCCGAGGAGTCTGCGCGTCGCCACCCGCTCATCACAACCGAGGGGCTGAAAGGCGCGTTGTGGGATCCGATGGACGGCGATATCGACCCGGCGCAACTGTGTCAGGCATTGGCCCGACGCGCCCGCAAGGCCGGGGCCGAAGTCCATCGCCACACGCCCGTCACCGGCCTGACGCAGACGGGGGACGGTTGGATCGTCCACACGCCCAAGGGCGATATCCATGCCGAACATGTGGTGAATGCGGGTGGCTATCGCTGCAACGAAATCGGCGCGATGATGGGCGTGCACCTGCCCGTCGTATCGATGGAGCACCAATACTTCCTGACCGAGCCGATCAAGGAAATCGAGGAACTGGATTACCGGGTGCCGCTGCTGCGCTGCCCGACCGACGACTTCTATTCGCGGCAGGAGAAGAACGGACTGCTGGTCGGGTTCTATGAACAGGATTGCCGCACCTGGGGGCTGGGCGGCATCGACCCGAACTTCACCAATGCGCTGTGTCCGGATGACCCCGAGCGGGTCTTGCCCGTGCTGGAGAACGTGTTCGAGCGGATGCCCTGTCTGACCGAAACCGGCATCCACACCATCGTCAACGGTCCGATCACCTATACCCCCGATGGCGTACCGCTGGTCGGCGCAATCGGTGGTCGACGCAATGCCTGGGCGATCACGGGCCTGCGCGCGGGACTGGGCGAGGGCGGCGGCCATGGTTGGCTGCTGGCGCAGATGATGGTACATGGGGAGGCGGTCTACGACACCTGGGCGCTCGACCCGCGCCGCTTCGGCACCTGGGCGGACGAGGATTACACGACCCAGAAGGTCATTGAGGATTACCAGAACGAATTCCGCTTCCACCGCCCCCATGAGCATCGCCCAGCGGGCCGCGACAAGCGCCTGACCCCGCTGACCCCTCTTCTGGCCGAGGCCGGAGCCGAGTTCGGCGTGGTGAATGGCTGGGAACGCGCGATGATCTTTTCGCCCGAGGGCGAGCCGACGCATCGCTGGCCGGAATGGCATAAGGCGGTCGGGGCCGAGATCGATGCGCTGCATAACAATGCGGGCATCGCGGAGGTCAACGGCTTCAACCGCATCGAGATCGCGGGCGAGGGTGTCATGAACTGGCTCGATACGCTGCTCTGTGGCCGGGTGCCGAAGAAGGTTGGCAAGGTCGGTCTCGGCTACTTCCTGACCGAACAGGGCAATGTGCTGGGCGAGGCGACGATGGCCCTGCTCGACGAGCGCACGGTCTGGTGGGGCGGAGCTGCCGCCGGTGAAGTACATGATTTCGACTGGTTGACGGCGCATCTACCTGCCGATGGCTCGATCACGCTGACACCGAAGGTGGCGACCCATACGATCCTGCTCTGCGTGGGGCCGAAGGCGCGTGCGGTACTGGCAGAGGCCGCACCGGCGACGGATTGGGCCGAGTTCAAATGGCTCACCTGCGCAAACGCCATGATCGGCTCGGCAGAAGCGCTCGTGATGTCAGTCAGCTTCTCGGGCGAGGATGCGTTCGAATTGCACATCCCCGTCGAGCAATCCGAAGCCGCCTACCGCGCCTTGATGGCGGCGGGCGAGGCCCATGGGATGGTGCATTTCGGTGCCCATGCGGTCGAATCCATGCGGATCGAGATGGGTTATCGCCATTGGAAAGCCGATCTCATCACCGAGTTCGATCCCTTCGAGAGCGCGCTGGAGCGGTTCACCAAACTCGACAAACCTTCCTTTCCGGGGCGCGCGGCGCTGCTGGCGAAACAGGGCCAACCGATGCGCCGTCGCTTTGTCACGCTGAAGATGGACGACGCCACCCTGCCCGCTCATCCCGGCGATTCAGTGATGTCCGATGGCGCGGTGGTCGGCACCGTCACCTCAGCGGATTACGGCCACCGCACGGGCGAGAATCTCGCCATGGCCTTCGTGGACCCCGGATCATCAGAGGAAGGCACCCGCCTCACCCTCGACCTGCTGGGCACGAGCCAGCCCTGCGAAGTCGTCGCGCCTTTGCGATACAAGGCGTGATCCATTCCTCATCCGTCATCCTCCGCGGAAGTGGGTGATGACGGATGAGGTTTCGCGAGACGGATACTCCGCCTTCGCGGCGGATGATGCGTGTGGGTGCGCGGTGGCGCTTTGTTAACCGTATCTCGGATAGTTTTCGGCCGAACCTGCTGAAAAGAGGCCGACATGACCCGAGTCGTTTCCACCGTTCTGCTGCTTGCGACCCTTGCCGGGTGCGCCCCGAGCGTCTCTTCGCGGGCCGAGCGCGTGTTCTATCGCGGGGATGGCACCGCCGAATGGGGCACGGTCTGCAAGCTCAATCGGCGCGGCTTCGTCTGGTTGGGTGATCGCGGCTACGTCTCCGTCGCTCACGTCACGGATAATGGCACGCCGAAGGTCGGCCCGAAAGACGAAGTCACGATCTCGGATTCCGCTTCCGATTGGTCCTTCCTCGGCATCGACGCGCGCAAGCTCGACCCGGATGACTATCCCGCGATGACGAAGGGGATGGAGGTCGAAATCCACGGCTTCCCGGCCCGTGACCGCGACGGTGAGGTGATCCCCGGCGTCGTCTATGCTGATGATCCGGAGCCGCCCTTCTGGTGGGTGGAGCTGCGCGATTCGGATGATGGAATCGCGGCGGAGGGGGTCATCGGCGGTATCTCGGGATCGTGCGTCTTCGATGACGATAACGATCTGATCGCCGTAGTCCATGCCAATGGCTTCTCGATCATCGAAGGAACCACGAACACCTGGGCGAAGGTCGTGCCGGTACGCGAGGCCATCCTTCAGGCACAGGGTCGCTTGCCGCCCCGCGAGCGGCGTACGTTGCTCGGGATACCGCTGCCGCAGCTCTTCTAAGGCCGGATGGTCGACCCTTAATCAATTGTTATCCACAACGCAGTCTAATCGTACAACGCACATCCAGTACGGAGAGACTCATGAGATCCCCTATCATCGTCGGAGCCTTCGCAGCGGCAATCGTCTTTCTCGCCGGTTGCGCAAACGATGCGCCCCTGCCTGCACCCGTCATTCCCTTGGCGGCGACGGCAGTGACGCCGGCCCCCGCCTGTATACGCGGTGCCATCGATTCGCAGCGTGCCTTCATCCTATGCCCTGCTGCACTGGCCACGGCGGAAGATGCAGCGCTGGCGATGAAGCGCCCCGCCGATCTCAGCCTCGACATCGCCGCCGTTGCTGCCGATTATGGCATCGCACGCCAGAGCGTGACCGGGGTGGAAGCGGCGACCTATGCCCGCATCGTGGGCAAGACACCCGAAACCAGACCCACCGCCGTGACGGGCAGTGAAGCTGTTGACGTTCTCTCGATCGGCGGACGGGAGTTCCGCAAGGTCGCGCTGAATGCCAGCGAGAAGAAGCCGGTCGTCCTGTTCATCCAGAAATAGGCACCCGCTTCCCCCGGCTATGATCGGGGGAAGCAATCCCTGTCTATCCTCTCAGGCGGGCTTCATCCCGAACGCCTTGCCGAGACGACGCTTGCCGGAGGCCCGCCAGATCTTGAGCTGGTCGGCCACCGGGTTGCTGCCCGGAAACGAGGGGGTTGCCCCCTTCTGCCTCATTTCGTGATTGATCTGGTGCAGGTAGCACTGGCGCTGTGACGCATTCGAGCGCCATGTGATGCTCAGGGACAGGGACGGCTCGTCGCCGAGCACCCTCACCCAATGCGGTGCCAACGGCGGCACGTAGATCGCATCCCCCGGCTCCATCGTGATCGCCTTGCCTCGCGCCAGTTTCTCGTCGGTGACGGGCAGATTGCGATGGGCGCCGGAGTGAAACGCTTCGAGGTCTTCCTGCGAAGCCAGATCGCGGTCATGCTGGGAGTATATCGAGAATTCCTTGCGGCCTTCGATCTGGATCAGGATGTTGTGTTCCTCATCAAAGTGGAATGGCGTGACAGCACCGGGGGACGAAATAAAGACGAACGCTTCGCTGCGCAGCATCTCTCCGGTCTGGCCGGTCACGATATCGCGGACGGTATCGAGAACCTTGTTCATCACATCCGCATAAGCGGGATCGCGCTCGATATTGCGCAGGACCATCCATGAATTGGCCGAGCCGATCTTTTCGATGGTTTCGGCGGCGGACATTCCCGCTTCGGGTACGTTGTCAGGCGAGACCGAGATGGGCAGATCGCCGGGATTGAACTCGACGAGGTCGGCGGGCAGCGCATTGGCCAACGACACCAACCGGGGCCGCGTCAGCAACGGTGTGCTCCCCGCAAAGGAGAGGGTCGCATGGGCGTCCGGGTAGGATTTCTCGAACGTGTCTTTAGCTATCAGATCGAACATCGGACGTTTCCTTTCGGGATGGCGAAACGCGATCAAGGCGTGGCTTAATGTTAATGGGTTGGCATTTCGGGGTTGTTGCGGGCCATAACTCGCAGCTTGGCCCGCTCCGCGATGGCGGCCAGATCGAGCAGGGCGGCGTCTCCCGCATGACGGGTCGGGATATTGAGTTGAACGACGGGCAGCCGCTCGGACCACAGGCGATCCACGACCGGATGGCCGGGCTTGGCACAGGAGTCGAGCCGCAAGGTTCCTGGCTCGTCAAGGGTGCGGCGGGTGGCTTCCATCAGCAGGCGCATTCCGGGGGAATAAGCGGCGTGGCGCTCGTCATAGCTGGTCTTGAACGCCGCCAGATGCCTTCCCGAGCGCAGGGTGAACAGCATCGCGGCCATGTCGAGATCGAGGGCCAGCGCAAGGCAGGACACCGCCCCTTCGCGCGCACCCCGGCCCATGGCTTCGGTAAAGAATGCGCGTTCGGCCTCGCTGCGCGCCAGCGGCTCGCCATGGGCGGCGGCGGCTTTCCAGCCTGCATTCTCCAGATCGAGAAAATCCTCCACCGCCTGTGCGATGGCCTGATCGGAGGTCGGCAGATCGATGAAACGCGCAACGCCAAGTTCGCCGAAGCGGCGTTCCTGTCGCCGCAATTCTTTGCGCTTCTTTCCCGGCATCGCGGCGACCATCAGCGCGTCATAATCCTGACTCACCGACAGCACCGCCCGCTTGATGCGGGACTGCTCGCGCGGGGCACGGCCCTCCAGCGCGCAGGCCTCGGTCACGACTTTTTCGACCGGGGCATCGTAGGGCAGTTGAGTCAGGCGCAGGAACCGCGCCCCGAAAGGCCGCTCGTCGATCCAATCGAGGATCGCGGAAAAGGAGGCCAGCGCCCAGCGTTTGCGAAGCAGCGGCGTACCGTCATAGGCGTGCGGGTGCCGCCAGACGCTGATATGGCGCAGCGGCAAACGGGCATAGCGCGTGCCGATCTCGAACGGAAACAGCGCGACCAATTCGCCATTCGCGCGGGTGACGGTGCACAGACGAACCGCGCCTTCGGAGTCGAGATGGTCGAGGGCTGGCCCGAGGAACCACTCCGCGAAGAACGGGTTCGGCACGGCCAGATCATCGTCCAGCCCGCGCCATGCCGCCCGAAACCGCGCATCGAGATCATCCCGCGCGATGACGGAAACGGTGAGAACTTCCTCACCGGGCAGGACCGCCATGTCATCTGTGCCAAAGTCTCTCATTGGGCGAATTCACTCCGATTGCCGGTGTCGTGATTGCGCTTCCCGTGCAAAGCCGGGGCCAAGCCCCTATATGAAACCTTAAGATCAACGATGCCCGGAGACCCTGCCGATGAAACTGCCTGCCGCGATCTTCTTCGCCCTCGCGCTGACCGGATGTGTTCAGCAGAGCGTCTCGCAATCGGTCATCGCGCGGCCCTTGCTGAACGAGACGACGGTGGGCTGGCCCGATTATCCGATCATCGTGGAAGGGGCCGAGAGCGTCGGCTCGAACCCGGTGGCCATTGCCCAGAACATGCGCTTCCCCGCCGGCTTACGCGCCGATGCCAATTTCCGGGCGATCCAGCCGGGGGTGGTGCCGCCAACCCATGCGCATCTGCGGATTCAACCCGGTCAACCGCTGGCCCCCGCGACCCTGACCTTCGTGCACGGCACGCGGCGCATAGGAGTCGGCACCTTCGCCATTCCACCGGGAGCCTACAGCGACCCGCAAGCGCTCGGCTCCGCATCCTCGACCCTGATCTACGACATGCTGAACAAGTCGAAGGAGCGTGAGCGCAACGACGATGGCAATCGCTTCCGGGTGTATTGAGCATGTATGCCGTCGAGGTCCGCGACCACATCATGATCGCGCACAGTTTCCGGGGCGACGTGTTCGGCCCGGCGCAGGCGCTGCACGGGGCGACCTTCGTGGTCGATGTCGCCTTCTATCGGGACGACCTGACCGAAGACGGGATCGTCGTGGATATAGGCCGCGCCCATGAGGCGTTGAAGGCGACGCTCGCGCCGCTGAACTATACCAATCTCGATGAGCATCCAGCCTTTGCAGGCCGCAACTCGACCACGGAAGTCGTCGCGAAGCACATCTTCGACGCGATGGCCGAGGCCGCCCGTTCCGGCGCGCTGGGGCCGGGGGGCGACGGGATCGGACGCATTCGGGTGACGCTTGGCGAAAGCCATGTCGCGCGGGCATGGTTCGAGGGGCCGGTTTCGAGTTGATCAGCTTTGCCATCCCCGGCGATCTGAATGCACCGACGGGCGGCTACGTCTATGCCCGCCGTATCATGGCCGAATGGACGCGGCAGAGCGTGCCCCATCGCGTCGTGCCGTTACCCGGTGCTTTCCCCGCGCCCGATGCTAAAGCGCTGCGCGATACAGCGGCTCTTTTGGAAAAAGCACCCTACCCGCTCCTGATCGACGGGCTGGCCTATGGGGCCTTCCCCGCCGCGCTTGCCGCCGGCGCAGACGCAAGCGTCCTGCTCCACCATCCCCTCTGCGACGAGACAGGGTTGGACGCGACACAGGCGGCGCAGGCTTTCGAAACCGAACGTGTGGCGCTCGTCCATGCGCGCCACATCATCGTCACGAGCCCCCTGACCGCCCGCGAGCTGACCGCCCGGTTTGGCGTGGAGGCTGATCGGATCACAGTGGCCGAACCGGGTCTTGATCGCGCAGAGCTATCCCCGCTTGCCGGTGATCCGCCACACCTGCTAGCAGTTGGTTCGGTCACGCGGCGCAAGGGTTACGGGTTTCTGGTCGAGGCGCTTGCGGGGTGTGCAGACCTTGCCTGGACCTGCACGATCTTCGGGGCGCTCGAACGGGGCGGAGACGAAGTTGATCGCATTATCGGCATGATCGCGCGCGCCGGGCTGACCGGACGCATTGCGCTCGGCGGGCCGGTTTCGCCAGAAAGGCTATCCGATGTCTACGCGGCGGCGGATGCTTTCGTCGCGTCCTCGCTGCATGAAGGCTATGGCATGGCCGTGGCGGAAGCGATGGCCCATGGGCTGCCCATCGTGGCGAGCAGCGCCGGAGCCTTGCCCGAGACCGCGCCTATCGCACGGCTGGTACCACCGGGAGAGACGCTGGCGCTGCGGGATGCCCTGCGCGACGTCCTCGGGGACGTGGCCCTGCGGCGGCGCATGGGGGCCGAAAGCCATGCCTTCGCCCGTACCCGACCCGGCTGGGACGAGACGGCGCGTCTCGTGGCGGAGGCAGTGCGATGAGTGGGTTTTCGCTCGACTGGCTGGCCCTGCGCGAAGGGGCCGATGACCGTGCACGCAATGCGGATTTGCGCCGCGCTTTCCTCGATGCACTGCCGCCCTCGCCGAGCGTGATCGACCTCGGGTCGGGCACCGGCTCGACCGCCCGAGCGCTTGGTATTGAAGGCGCGCGCTGGACGCTCACCGATAACGACCCTGCCCTATTGGCAGAGGCTAAACGACGGATTCCGCGAGCCACCACGCAGCGCGCCGACCTTTCCGAAAACATCGAAGCGGTGCTGTCACGGGACGCCGACGCGATCACGGCTTCGGCCCTGTTCGATCTGGTGTCCGAAGACTGGATCGGGCGCTTTGCGCGGGCCGCCGGAGGGCGCGTCGTCTATGCCGCGCTCACTTATGACGGCGGCGAAGCGTGGGAGCCGGAACATCCCGCCGACCTTGCCGTCGCGCGCGCTTTCGATGCTCATCAGCGCCGCGACAAAGGTTTCGGCCCTGCGCTCGGGCCGATGGGGGCATCCGTGCTGGCCCGTGCGATGGAGGCGGAAGGCTATGCGGTGACGCTGGCCCCGTCACCATGGCGGCTGGACCGTGCGCAAGACGGGGGCTTGATGGACGCGCTGGCCGAGGGGATCACGGGGGCCGCGATGGAGGCGGGATGTGATCGGGGGACCGCACAGGACTGGTTATCGGCACGGGCGACCGCGAGCCGGTGCACCATCGGTCATCTCGACCTGCTGGCGGTACGCCTTTAGCCCTTGTCGAGCCAGCTTGGTTTCCATTCGGGGCTTTGCGGCGACTGCTTGGCCTCCGACGGTTTGCCCTCCGGTGCTTTTGCCGGTGCCTCCCAGAGCGCAGCGGTCCTGGCCGCTTCGCGGATGCGCGTGATATTGCGACCATAAGCGGCGGTATCGGTTGCGGAGCCGCCCTGAAAGACCGCCGATCCGGCGACCAGCACATCGGCCCCGGCGGCGGCAGCCATCGGCGCAGTGCGGGCGGTTATGCCGCCATCGACCTCGATATGCACGTCCCGGTCGCCAAGCCGCTTGCGCAGCCGTGCGATCTTTTCGATCTGGCTGTGCAGGAAGCTCTGACCTCCGAAACCGGGGTTCACCGTCATCACGCAAATCAGATCGATCTTGTCGAGTACGTAGTCGAGGGTCGTCTCGGGCGTATGCGGATTGAGCGCGACCCCGGCCTTGCAGCCCAACTCACATATGGCCGAGAGAGTACGGTCGAGATGGATGCAAGCTTCCACATGCACGGTCAGGATGTCCGCGCCCGCTTCGGCAAAGGCCCCGATATAGGCGTCCGGGTTCGCGATCATCAGATGCACATCCATCACGCCGCGCACATGCGAGCGCAGGGCCTTTACGGTCGCGGGGCCGAAGGTGATGTTCGGCACGAAATGCCCGTCCATCACGTCGATATGAATCCAGTCCGCCCCCTCTTGCTCCACCGCCTCGCACTCGAACCCGAAATTTGCGAAATCGGCGGCAAGGATGGACGGCGCGATCTTGATCTCTCGGTCGAAGGATTCGTAGGGCATAGAGGATTGTCCGGGCTTTGACTGGTTTCGGCGGGTCTACCCCTCGATACCGCCCTTCGTCTACCCCGCCTCGAACAGATCGAACTGATCGCCCATGCGGGGCGGAGGGCGGAACAGGTCGCGGCGTTGGCCCATGCGGCCCTGTTGCAAGCCGAGGCGGGCGACAGCCTTCTTGAAGCGCATCGCCAGAAGCTGTGCATAGGGGCCGGTGCCGGTCATGCGCTTTCCCCATTCAGCATCGTAATCCTTGCCACCATGCATGGTGCGGATGTGGCCAAGGATACGTCTCGCGCGGTCGGGGTAATGTTCTTCAAGCCATTCGCGGAACAGCGTGGCGATCTCGCGGGGCAGGCGCAGGGCCACATATCCGGCAGAGGTCGCGCCCGCATCTCGCGCGGTCTCCAGCAGTTTCTCCATCTCGTGATCATTCAGCGCCGGAATCATCGGCGCGGTCATTGCCATGACCGGCACCCCCGCTTCGGCCAACCGCTCCATGGCCCGAAAACGGGCGTGGGGCGCAGAACATCGCGGTTCCATCGCGCGGCTGAGGCGGTGGTCGAGTGTCGTCACGCTCATCGCCACGCGCAGAATGCCTAAGCTCGCCGCGTCGCGCAGCAGGTCGAGGTCGCGGGTCACGAAGGCGGATTTGGTCGTGATGGCAAAGGGATGGCGGTAGTCGAGCAGTACCTCCACGATTTCCCGCGTTGTTCCGTAGTCGCGCTCGATGGGTTGGTACGGGTCAGTATTAGCGCCCAACGCGATGGGCGCAGGTGTATAGCCCGGCTTATCGAGAGCCTTGCGGAGCAGGGCAGCAGCCCCCGGTTTCACGGTCAGCTTCGTCTCGAAATCCAGCCCCGGCGACAGGCCCAGATAGGCATGGCTGGGCCGCGCGAAACAATAGATGCAGCCATGCTCGCATCCCCGGTAGGGATTGATAGAGCGATCAAAGGGCAGGTCCGGCGATGCGTTGCGCGCGATGATCGATTTTGCCGCCTCCCGCGTGATTTCGACGGGCAGGGGCGGCAGGTCGGCGGCGCTGTCCCACCCGTCATCCACTATCTCGCGCATCTCGGCCTCGAACCGGCCAGAGGCATTCGAGACAGCTCCGCGCCCGCGACGGCGCTCTTCCGCGATCATGGAGGACATGCAAACTCCCTTTCGGGAAGAGTCATATTGACTAGAACAAAACAAGTCAATAAATAGAACATATATGACGTTCATTGCACGAGAATCACAAAATTGAGGGATGCCCAGATGATCCGCCTTACCGCCCTCGCTCTGATACTGGCTATGCTGGCCGCCTGTTCAGAGAGCGTGTCGCCGCGGGCGGAGCGCGTGTTCTATCGGGGGGGCGGCTCCGCTTCGTGGGGCACCGTCTGCAAGCTGAACCGACGCGGTTTTTTGGGCCTGGGCGAGCGCGGCTATATCTCGGTGGCGCATGTGACCGATAACGGCACCCCGCTGGTCGGACCAAAGGATGCGATCACTGTATCGGATACCCTTTCGGACTGGTCTTTTCTCGGGATCGACCCTGCCAAACTCGACGCCGGGGACTACCCTGCGCCGAAGCGGGATGGGGCGGTCACAATTCACGGCTTTCCGGCGCGGGACAGGGACGGCGAGGTCATTCCCGGCACGCTTTATACCGACGATCCCGTCCCGCCCTTCTGGTGGGTGGAGCTGCGCGATTCGGACGAGGGCATTGCGGCGGAGGGTGTCATCGGCGGTATTTCCGGCTCCTGCGTCTTCGATGAGAACGGCGATCTGATCGCCGTGGTCCATGCGAACGGTTTCTCGGATATCGAGGGAACGACGGGAACCTGGGCAAAGGTGGTCCCCGTGCGCGACGCGATTCTTCAGGCCCAAGGACGCGGGATGCCCGTGGCAGGAACGGCGGTCGCCGCAAATCCCCCCGTCTATCAAGAGGCCGCGCCGACCCATGCCACCGCTCCGCCCGTCTATGAGGAGGTTACGCCGACCTACGCGCCTCCTCCACTCGTCTATCAAGACTCCGCGCCAACCTATGCCACGGCTCCGCCTGTCTACGAGGAGGTTGCGCCGACCTTCATCGACCCGCCTGCCTATCGGGAGGTCGTACCCGCCTCAGCCAGAACGGCCTTGCCGCCAGAGATCATGCCCGCGCAGCGCGCCTATCGCGTGATCGAACCGCAACCGCCGGAGATCATCCCGGCCCCGCGCGGAGCCTATCGACCCCGTGGCATCGAATGCACCATTTGTCTTTAGGGCGACGCTTACAACAGATCGCGCAGGATCGGGATGAGGGGAACATCGGCCGGGGGCATCGGATAGTCGCGCAGACGGTTGGGCCGCGCCCATTCGAGTACCTGCCCCTCCCGCGGGCGCGGGATGCCTTGCCATTTGCGACAGACAAACAGCGGCATCAGCAAATGGAAATCGTCATAGGCATGGCTGGCGAAGGTCAGTGGGGCAAGGCAACTTTCCTCGGTATCGATGCCAAGTTCCTCGCGCAATTCGCGGATCAGCGCGGTCTCCGGTGTCTCCCCCGGTTCGACCTTGCCGCCCGGAAACTCCCACAGCCCCGCCATGGATTTCCCCTCGGGCCGCTGGGCCAGCAATATGCGGCCATCAGCATCGACGAGGGCGATGGCGGAGACGAGGATGATTTTTTTGATCGAATGATCGGACAACTTGTCTTTTCCTAATGGAAGTCACATATGTAGTTCATGGACTGGGCATTTCCCGGTCGGCATCTGGGCTTCGCTAACGCGAGGCCCTTTTGCTTTTCAGGGGAAGAATTTTCGTGCGTAGCATTTCGCTGCGATGATGTCGTAAGCACGATTCGATTGATCCGGGCGCAGTGCTTTCAATGCGATGGGACGAGCTGTCAGATCAGCCAATTGCAATCCAGTCGAGTTCATGGACTTACCTGCAAACCGTGCTTCCAGTGTCATGTTGGAATAGTTTGTCCAGCTATAGAGTGGCGATCTGCGAGACGCTATCAAATCAAAGGCACGAGCCAGTTCTGCATCTTCTTTTACCCCTCTTTTCTCGAACACGATGTGGGTATGCTTTGACTGTTGGTCATTGACGGTCAGAAATTCATGCAAGCGTTCCATACAGAACTGAAGCGCAACATCGTATGGATTGCCCGGTTCAGGATATTTATCTCTGTGTTTCTCCTTGCGAATGACTGAAGCAATGATCGCCGCTTTCATCCACATAGACGATGTAGTCGGAGAAGTCGCTCAACTGCGGTAATCCGCGTTGATTTCGATGTAGCGGTGGGTAAGGTCGCAGGTCCAGACTGTCGAACGGCCATCACCAACGCCGACATCGACGGTCACGGCCAGTTCCTCGCCCTTCATGTAGTTGGCCCCGTCATCCTCGCGATAACTTTCCGCGACCCAGCCGTTCTCGGCCACGAGGATATCGCCGAAGCGGATGGTCAGGCGGTCGCGGTCGGCGGCCTCGCCCGCTTTGCCGACGGCCATGACGATGCGGCCCCAGTTGGGGTCTTCGCCCGCGAAGGCAGTTTTAACTAGCGGTGAATTGGCGATTGAGAGTGCGATGATACGGGCTGCGGCATTGGATTCCGCGCCGGTCACGCCGATCTCGATGAACTTCGTTGCCCCCTCGCCATCGCGCACGATTTGATGGGCGAGGTCGCGCATGACGCCGTCCAGCGCCGCGCGGAAGGTGGAGGCGGCGGGGTCGTCCGCCTCCGTCACCGGCGCGTTTCCGGCCCCGCCCGTCGCGGCGAGGAGGACGGTGTCGGAGGTGGAGGTATCGCTGTCGACCGTGATGGCGTTGAAGCTGCCGCGTGCCGACCCGTGCAGCATTTCCTGCAAGGCTCCCGGCGCGATGGCGGCATCGGTGAAGACGAAGCCGAGCATGGTCGCCATATCCGGCGCGATCATGCCGGAGCCTTTGGTGAAGCCGGAGATCGTGACGGGTTTGCCGCCCAATTCAGTGGTCGCGCTTGCCAGTTTGGGGAAGGTGTCGGTGGTCATGATCGCCGCCGCCGCTTCATGCCATGCACCGGGCGACAAGGACGCGGCCAGATCGTCGAGAACCGCCTCGATCTTTCTATGGGGCAGGCGTTCGCCGATCACGCCGGTGGAGGCCTGATAGACAGCGCGTTCATCAGTACCCACGGAGCGGGCGGCGGCGGCGGCAAGAGCACGCACGCTCTCCTCACCCGCACGGCCCGTGAAGGCGTTGGCATTGCCGGAATTGACGACGATGACGAGTGGTTTGCCGTCCGGGGAGGCCCCACTCGATTCCGTCAGAATATCCTGATCCCACAATACCGGAGCGGAACGGGTGGAGGAGCGGGTGAAGATGCCCGCAATGGACGACCCCGGCACGATGCGCGCGAGCATCACGTCGGTACGGCCTTTGTAGCGGACCTGCGCCGACCCGGCAGCGAGGGTCACGCCCGCGACGGGGGCGATATCGGGCTTCGTCTTCGGGGCGAGTGGTGAGATGGTGGTGTCGCTCATGGTCGCTCCCGAAGCTTCTCGTCATTCTCGCGCAAGCGGGAATCTCTTTCCTGCCAATGAGATGCCCGCTTGCGCGGGCATGACAATAAGTGGCTTTACTTGAACATCTCGGGCTGGCGCACGAGGAAGGCAGGAGGCATGTCTTCCGACGTTTCGATCTCCATGCCCTCGCGCACTTCGGCGATAATGGCCTGAGCGGCTCCCTGCGATGCCTGCTGGCGCATCTGCGGCGCGAGGGCCTCGAAGGGCGGGGGCTGCTGCGTGCGGGTGTCTTCGACCTTGATGACATGCCAGCCGAACTGCGTCTCGACGGGCGCGGAAACCGCTCCCTTCTTCAACGAGAACGCCGCTTCGGCGAAGGGGGCGACCATGGCGTCCTTCGCGAACCAGCCGAGGCTGCCACCGTTCGGGCCGGACGGGCCGGTTGATTCTTCCGCCGCAAGCTTGGCAAAGTCGGCACCGTCCTTGATCTGCTCAACGAGCTTCTTCGCCTCGGCTTCGGTCTTCACGAGGATGTGTCGGGCATTCACTTCCTTCTCGCCTTCGAAATCCTTGGTCATCGCGTCGTATTGCTCGCGCAGACTCTCGTCGGTGATCCGCTCTTCGAGGGCCTGGGTCAGATATGCTTCGGCCAATGCGGAACGGCGGATGGCGGCGAGGCGATTCTGCATCTCCTTCGACTCGTCCATCCCTTCCGCGATGGCCTTCTCGTAGAGCGCCGTTTCGCTGACGAGCTGATCCGTGATGCCAGTCAGAAGCTGTTCGGCGGGCACTTGCCCCACTTCGGGGGGCAAGGTGGTGTAGATCATGGCGGCATCGGCGAGCGTGACCTCCTGGTCCCCGACCGTGGCGAGAACCTCGCTGCCGTCGTATTTTTCGAGCGCGGCTTTCATTTCGGCTTCGGGCACTTCCTGCGCAAAGGCCGTTATCGGCAAGGCCATTGCAACGGCGAGGGCCACGGCCCCTTTCAGTCGGGTATTCATCGAAAAAACCTCGAATCGTTTGTTACGGGTTACGGTGTGCATTTAGTGCGAAGTGGGTGACATTGACATACCCCCTACCCCTGCTTAGGTATCCGGCAGTCCCGATCATGCCGCGAATAATGGCGTTTTTTGCCCTTCAAGGCCAATCAGGGCAGGAGACGATAATTTTTCGCGACCGGAGGTCCGGCGCGGGTTTGCAACGCAATCGCGCGGGGGCCATGGGCCTGTCCGTGGAAAGGCTGTTCCTGATGCTTGGCTTGAGCACCATCGCGAAGAAGGTCTTCGGCTCCTCCAACGACCGCAAGGTCAAGGCTGCGATGAAGGTTGCGCTCGGAGCGAACGGGTTGGAAGACGAATTCATCGCCCTTTCGGACGAGCAACTCCGCGCGAAGACCGATGAGTTCAAGGGCAGGGTCGAGAATGGCGAATCACTCGATGCGTTGATGCCCGAAGCGTTTGCCGCCGTGCGCGAGGCCGCAAAACGCGCGCTGGGCCTGCGGCCTTTTGACGTACAGCTTCTGGGCGGTTTCATCTTGCATGACGGCAAGATCGCGGAGATGAAGACCGGCGAAGGCAAGACGCTGGTGGCTACCCTGCCCGCCTATCTCAATGCCCTGACTGGCAAGGGCGTGCATGTCGTCACAGTGAACGATTATCTCGCCAAGCGCGATGCGGAGTGGATGGCACCCGTCTTCGAGGCGCTCGGCATGTCCGTCGCGTCGATTCTGGCGGGTATGGACGACGAGTCGCGACGCGCGGCCTATGCCTGCGACATCACCTACGGCACCAATAACGAGATGGGCTTCGACTACCTGCGCGACAACATGAAGTATTCGATCGAGCAGATGGTCCAGCGCGGTCACAACTACGCGATCGTGGACGAGGTGGATTCGATCCTCGTGGACGAGGCGCGCACGCCGCTCATCATCTCGGGTCCGGCGGAAGACTCGAGCGCCCTCTACATGGCCATCGACGAGTTGATCCCGCGCTTGTCGGAAGAGCATTACGAAGTCGACGAGAAGGCAAAGACGGCCACCCTGACCGAAGAGGGCAACGAGGCCATCGAGCAGATGGTGGCCGAGGCGGGTGTGCTGCCCGAAGGAACATCGCTCTACGATCCGGCGAACGTCTCGGTAGTGCATCATATCGGCCAAGGCCTGCGAGCGCACAAGCTGTTCCTGAAAGACCGCGATTACATGATCCAGAACGACGAGGTCATGTTGATCGACGAGTTCACGGGCCGTGCGATGACGGGTCGTCGGCTGTCGGAGGGTCTGCATCAGGCCATCGAAGCCAAGGAAAAGGTGGCGATTCAGCCGGAGAACCAGACGCTCGCCTCGATTACCTACCAGAACTATTTCCGCCTCTATGACAGATTGTCGGGCATGACCGGCACGGCGCTGACCGAGGCTGACGAGTTCATGGAAATCTACGGTCTCGATGTGGTGGCGATCCCGACCAATGTGCCGATTGCCCGCGTGGACGAGGACGACGAGGTCTATCGCACCGCCCGCGAGAAATACGAAGCCATCGTAGACGAGATCGAAAAGGCTCGCACCAAGGGCCAGCCCTCGCTGGTCGGCACGACCTCTATCGAGAAATCCGAGCTTCTGGCCCAGATCCTCGTGGACCGGGGCTATCGCATCAAGGATTACACCAACCCGGATGTGTTCAAGCCGCTTTATGACGGCGATGATGGCACGGCGGCAGAGAAGGTGTTTGCAGTCCTCAACGCCCGCTATCACGAGCAAGAAGCGCAAATCGTGGCGCAGGCCGGTGTGCCGGGTGCGATTACCATTGCCACGAATATGGCCGGTCGCGGCACCGACATCAAACTCGGCGGCAATGCCGAGATGCGCGTCGAGCATGAGTTGGGCGACATGCCCGAAGGCCCCGAGCGCGAGGCTCGCGAGGCTGAAATCGTGGGTCAGGTCGAGGAATTACGGCAGAAGGCCATGACAGCGGGCGGCCTCTACATCGTCGGCACCGAGCGGCACGAGAGCCGCCGCATCGACAACCAGCTTCGCGGTCGGTCGGGTCGTCAGGGTGATCCGGGTCGCTCGAAATTCTATCTCTCGCTCGAAGATGACTTGATGCGCATCTTTGGCTCGGAACGCATGGATACCATGCTGCGCCGTCTGGGCCTTCAGGATGGCGAGTCGATCATCCACCCGTGGGTAAACAAGGCTATCGAACGGGCGCAGGGCAAAGTCGAGGCCCGCAACTTCGATATCCGCAAGAACGTCCTCAAATACGATGACGTGATGAACGACCAGCGGAAAGCGATCTTCGAGCAGCGGCTTGAGATCATGGAAGCCGAAAACGTGCAAGAAACCGCGCAGGACATGCGCCACCAGATGATCGACGACCTCGTCTCGCGGCACATTCCGGAGCGCTCCTATGCCGAGCAGTGGGACACCGCTGGTCTGTCGGGCGAATTGGCGAATGTCTTCGGTGAGCGCCTTCCCGTCGAGGAACAGGCAGAGCGCGAGGGCGTGGCGGACGAAGAAATCCGTGAATGGCTGTATGACGAATCCGACCGCATCGCGAAGGAGAAGACCGACGCCATCGGCGAGGAACGGATGCGCTCGGCAGAAAAGGAACTGATCCTGCGCGCCATCGACGACGAATGGCGCAGTCACCTGATCCAGCTCGAACATCTGCGACAGGTCGTGGGTCTGCGCGGCTATGCCCAGAAAGACCCGCTAAACGAATACAAGACTGAATCCTTCTCGCTTTTCGACGATCTTCTGCGCCGCCTGCGCAGTGCCGTGACCCAGCGGTTGATGCGGATCGACGAGATTTTCGAGCGCCAGCGCCAGCAATTCGTGATGATGTTCCTGCAATCCGAAGAAGGCTCTCAGGCCGTGCAGAAAGCCGTGATGGACAGCGGCGTGCGGCCCGATCAGGGCGATGCTGAGATCACCATCGAGACGCCCTTCGGCCCCGCCACTATCCGGCTGACGAACCAGCCGGAAGGGCAGGAACAGCCACAGGGTCAGGGTGTCGCGTAAAATCACCGCTATGTTGTCATTCCCGCGAGAGCGGGAACCTCTCGCCATGCAGGAAAGATTCCCGCTTTCGCGGGACTGACATTGGACATGACCCTCGCGTTTTACACTTACGACGTCTTCACCGAGGATCGCTACAGCGGCAATCCGCTGGCCATCGTCATGGGGGCCGATGGCCTCTCGGATGCAGCGATGCAGCGGATCGCGGGGGAGTTTAATCTCTCGGAGACGATCTTCGTCCAGACGCCCGAAGATGCCGCCCATACCGCGAAGGTCCGCATCTTCACGCCGGTCCATGAAATCCCCTTTGCCGGGCATCCCACGATCGGCTGCGCGATCATGCTGGCCGAAGACAGGGCCGGTAACGGGGATTTTGAGGCGGTCGTGACGCTCGAAGAACAGGCCGGTCTCGTTCCGGTCGCCGTAAAGCGGACGGGTGGGCGTAGCATCGCGACCCTCACAGCACCCGTTACACCCGTCGCCATAAACGCGCCCTTCACGACCGAGGATGCCGCCGCCGTGGTCGGGTTGACGCCGGATGATATCGGTTTCGGTACGCATGTCACAGGGATTGCCGAGGGCGGCCCGCGCTTTGCGTTCGTTCCGGTGAAGGATCTCGATGCACTGGCCCGCGCCAGACCCGCAGCGGACGCCATCGCCGCGATAAGCGATACCTGCGGCACCTGGAGCGTCTACGCCTACACGACGGGGCCTGAAGGCACTGATTATCGCAGCCGCATGTTCGCGCCGCTCGGCGGCATCCCGGAAGACCCGGCGACAGGCTCGGCCACTGCCCTGCTCGCCGCGCATCTGGATGCCTGTGGCGCGGTGGGGGACGGGACGACGGATCTGGTCCTGCATCAGGGCGTCGAGATGGGCCGCGCCTCACGCATCGCGCTCGGGATCGACCGGGCGGACGGCTCGTTGACGGCGGTGCGGGTCGGCGGCTCTGCCGTGCGGGTCAGCGAAGGGATGCTGGAGCCGCCTGCATGATCCCCTCATATGTCACTCCCGCGAAAGTGGGAGCCTCTCCGGTCTGGCGAGATACCCGCTTTGGCGGGTGTGACAACTTGTGACCTCCGCCGTCCTTATCACTGGCGCAGGGGCGCGGCTGGGGAAGGCGGTGGCGTTGCGGTTTGCGCAGGAAGGGTGCGATATTGCGCTCCATTACAATACCTCCGATGCCGGGGCGCGCGATGCTGCGGAGACGATCCGGGAGATGGGGCGCGAGGCGGTTCTGCTGCAAGCGGATTTGAGCGACCCCGAGGCCTGTGCCGCGCTGGTACAACGGGCCATTGACGCCCTGCCCCACCTGAATGGCCTTATCAATTCGGCTTCGGTCTTCGAGCGAGATTGTCTCGCGACCATGGAGGCGGATTTCTTCCGTACCCATATGCGGGTCAATGCCGAGGCGCCGCTGTTTCTTGGGCAGGCGTTCTGGCGCGGCATCGCGGGGGAGGGATGGATACTCAACCTGATCGATTCCAAGGTGCGGCAGATCACGCCGGAATTCTTTTCCTATACGCTGTCGAAACTCGCGCTCGAAGACGTGACGCGGATGCTCGCCATGGCCTGCGCGCCGAAGGTCCGCGTCAACGCCATCGCACCGGGGCTGGTGCTACGCTCAGGCGCGCAGAGCGATGCGGATTTCGAGCGGGTGCATGACCTCAACCCCCTGAAACATGGCCCCCGGATCGAGGATATCTGCGATATGGCCGTGACGCTGGCGAACGCGCGGGCGACCTCCGGTCAGATCGTGACCGTCGATGGAGGGCGTCATTTCTATTCCCCGAAGGAGCCGAGGAACCTGTGATTTTGGTGCTTGTTTCGATCCCCTCGCTCCGTCACCTTCGGGCTTGTCCCGAAGGTCCACGTTCGCGCGGCGCGATGGATCATCGGAACAAGTCCGATGATGACGGTAAGGGTATACTGGAATGACCACCACCATCCGCATCGACCGCCTGACCCTGCCGATGATGATCGGCATCCTCGACTTCGAGCGCAAGGCCCCGCAAACGGTGGTCATCAGCATCGATATCGACGTGCGCGACGGGCTGGCGGCGGGCGAATTCGTCTCCTACGCGCCCGTGGTCGAACACCTGATCGCCCTGTCGGACTCGGGACGGCATATCGATCTGGTGGAAGAACTGGCCGATGAAATCTTCGTGTTTCTCTTCACGGATGCCCGCATCGCCAGTGCGACCGTCACCGTGATGAAACCCGATATCTTCCCGCAGGCTGAAGGGGTCGGCGTGACGGAAATGCGGGAGAACGGGTAGCGAGGCTGGCAACCTGAGGGTGGCGGCATTACATCGTCTATCTTTCGCGATTACCGGAGATCGACCATGAGC
>CALHLW010000101.1 GCA_938034615.1 uncultured Neomegalonema sp.
GACGGATCACCTGTTTCGGGGCAGCCTCGGACTGTCCCCGACCCTCTCCAGCGCGTCGGGATGCGCGGCGACGACGCTGGTTGCCGGTCTGGCCCTCTTCCTGCCCTCCGCCGATCCATCGACGCCGGGCCTGAACATCGCCACCCTCGCCGTCGCCTCGGTAATGGCCTTCGCTGCGGGATACGCGCGCCCATGGATATCGCCCGGCCTCGGCGGCTCGCTCGAAACCCGATAGCGACGTCAGCCATCCCACGCATGGTCCGCGAGTTTCTTGACGTACTTCCTAACCTTTGACCGGTTCGATACCTTCCGTATCTGTGTCAGCGGCGATTTCGGTTTTTCCGGGCATTCTTTCCTCCAGAAAATCGATATCGAAAAGACACGGGCAAAACCTTCCCGACAATGCTTTTGGAAAAGTAAAGAGGTCGTTGACCCCTTCCCCCCCACCCCCCGGATACGCTATTCCCCTCCCGACCCGCCGCCCGGAGGAAAGCGCCCATGTCGTCCCAGAGCACCCTGTCCAAGAAATCCGCCGTCGCCGAACCCGACGTCAAGCGCAAGCGGATGACTGTTCCCAATTTCATGGCTCGCAAGGGTGGTGAGCCGCTCGTCTGCCTAACCGCCTATACGGCCCATGTGGCGAACCTGCTCGACAAACGCTGCGACCTGCTGCTGGTCGGCGACTCCCTGGGCATGGTTATCCACGGGATGCCGAACACGCTGGGTGTCACCCTCGAACACATGATCATGCACGGACAGGGCGTCATGCGCGGGGCCGAGAAATCCCTCGTCGTCGTGGACATGCCCTTCGGCAGCTTCGAGGAATCTCCCGAGATCGCCTTCCGCAATGCCTCCCGCGTCATCAAGGAAACCGGCTGCGCGGCGATCAAACTGGAGGGCGGCGCGGAGATGGCCCCCACCATCCGTCACCTGACCCGGCGCGGCATCCCCGTCATGGCCCATATCGGCTTGATGCCCCAGAACATGAATGTCATGGGCGGCTTCAAGGTCGCGGGCCGTGACGAGCGCGACTGGCAACAGATCATTCAGGACGCCCGCGAGGTCGAGAAGGCGGGGGCGTTCTCCGTCGTCGTCGAGGGCGTCACGGAACCCTTGGCCGAGAAGATCACCGACAGCATCGCCATCCCCACCATCGGCATCGGCGCGTCGGTCAAATGCGACGGGCAAATCCTCGTCTTCGAGGACATGGTCGGCCTCTTTCCCCGCGTCCCCACCTTCGTCAAACGCTACGGCAATATGCAGGAGATGATCGAAGGAGCCGCCGACACCTACGCCGAAGAGGTAAAAGCCCGCCGTTTCCCCGGCGAAGACCACGTCTACACGCTCAACAAGAAGGACGGGTGAAACCTACTTCGGCGCGACGGACTGCGCACTCGCTGAGATGACTTGGCGATAGGCTTCTTCCGCCAGTGCTGCTGCTCGTTTCCCTGAGGCAACCATCTCCCGGCCTTCCGTCACTTCGTCCTCGCCGCGATTGACCGCCTTCCGGCCCTTGGCAATCTGCGTCTCGCCCCGCGTAATGCGGTCCTTGCCATCCTCGATCAACGCGCGCCCTTGCTCGATTCGCTTCTGGGCTTCGTTCCAGTCCTCGCCGATCGACGCGACCTCGCCGCCTTCCAGCGCCAGCCTGCCGCCGAAGGTGTTCGGATCGGGCTTCGAGGAACACCCCGCAAGAACGATCATTACAGCAAGGGCAGCGACACTCGTGGATTTCATGGGAAGCTCCTTTGGCAATCTGATCGAGAATATAGTCTGAGACAGAGAGGATGACACAGTCTTTTCGTCCACCCTTGCACCGGAGTGCGTCAGAGGAAGAGGAACATGTCCTCCGTCAGACCAGTCTGCTGCAGGCCCTCTATCGACAAGCGGTCGCTGTCGGCACTGACGATCTCGACGCCGTTCGTCCCGTCCACCACGGCGGCAAGCACATCGTCGTAGCTGGCGAAACCGGTCCCTTCGATGTCGAAAGCGATGCGATCATCGATTGTGTTGAAATCCTGAATGCGCCCATCGACCCGACCCCGGAACAGGAACGTATCCTCCCCGCCGTCGCCGCGCAGGATTGCATCATGCGCCCGTGCCTCCAGCAGATCGTTGCCTGCGCCGCCCTGCATCCGCACGGCCCAGTGGTCGCCGATCATGTGATCGTCCCCGAATCCTCCGCTGAGGCGCACATTGCCGCCGCCGGAGACAATCATGTCATTGTCATCCGTGCCGTTCAGCCAGCCCGGCCCCGTGATCGTCGGTCCCGTCGTATCAGGCAGCGTCAGCGTATCGGCCACTTCCCGCATTTCAGTATAGGTGCCGAAGGTGTCGGATTCCAGCGACCCGAGCGTCACATCGCGCAGGATGACCTTGCCGCCATCCATGTGTATCATCACCCCGTACTTTGTCTGCGTCATGGCGTCATGGATATCGTCGACTGTCACCATGCCCCCTGCGCCATTCGCGAAGAACAGGCTGTCTTCGGCGGCATCGAAACCCCGGAGGTCGATCCGTGAACTGCCGGTCTTGACGACGAAGGTATCGGCCCCGCTATCACCCCAGGCGACATGACTGGCACCCTCGAAAACGATGGTATCGTCACCCGTCCCGCCCTTCGCAACGGTCGAAGACCCGTTCAGCACGATCAGATCATCCCCGTCCTGCCCGAAAACACGCACATTGTTGCTCAGCGGAACGATATGGTCATTGCCGTCGGTGCCGCGCAGCCATCCGCTGCCGGTGATGAAAGTCGTCGTTTCGGGCATGTCCGGCGCGAGGGGTTCGACATCGAACATCACCGTCCCGGTGGCTGCCCCCTCGAAGTCATCATGGATCGTGTAGGAAAAGGATGCCTGCCCCACGAAATCTCCGGCGGCGGTGAAAGTGATGGTGCCATCGGCGTTCATGATGGCTTCGCCTCCCTCGCCTCCGCCAATATCGACCAACGTGAAGGGGTCGCTGTCCGGGTCGTGGTCATTGGCCAGCAGGTCCGCAATCGCGAGCGTTACGCTTGCCCCCGCAATCAGACTGCCGCCGAGGTCTTCCCCGGCTATCGGGGCCTCGTTCGGGCCGTGCACAGTCAGATCATCCGCTCCCAGAGCCGATGCCTCGACACCGCGCAGCAGCAGCCGTCCCGCCTCGCCGAGATCGAGCAGCGCGCCTTCGACGGTATCGGTGAAGGCCGTGAGAACATCATCCGCACGGCGCAGACCTGCGAAGCCGGTGAGTTCCAGCCCGTCCTGCCCCGCCGTGAAATCCACCACCTGCGTATCGCCCAGCACCGTGTCGAAGGCGAAGGTATCGGCAAATCGTCCGAAATCCGCATCATGCCGGTCGCCCTGAAGGATGTTCACCCCCGCGCCGCCCGACAGGCGATCCGCCCCGCTGCCGCCGAACAGCCAGTCCTCGCCATCGCCGCCCGTCAACGAATCGTTTCCGTCACCGCCATCGACCAGATGGTTCCCCGCGCCGGTCGTCACGTCGTCATTGCCATTACCTGCCGCGATCAGGCGATTGCCGTCACCGTCTTCGAGCGTGTCGTTGAGGTCCGTTCCGACCGTTCGGTCGGTAATGCCGACGATGCTGTCATCGAGGAACTGCACGGGGATCGCGAATTGCGTCGTCGTTCCGTTCCCCGTGGCGACGTCTTCGGCCTGCTGCGACAGCGCCCCGGTCATCCACAGCAGCGCCTCGGCATAGCGCGCGTCGCGCGTCCCGTTCAGCAGAGACGCGGTGCCCCCGAAGGCCGCGGCCGTATAGAAGCCGTCCACCTCCCAGTCATCCGAGGCCGCGACCCCGCCATCCTCCGCGAGCGTCTGCACCTCCGCCCATGTCAGGTCGCCCGTCAGATAGCGCGAGCCATTGGCGCTGCCGGTAAGGGAGAACAGCCCGTTGGTCGGATCGAAATCATCCTGAAGGAACCGCCCGGCGGAGAAATTCGCCATCCATTCGCCAAGGGCTATCGCGTTTTCGTTTCCGGTCGCCGCGATCTGCCCGATCACCATCCCGAACCAGTCCTGCCAGTAGGGCCGGTCGAGCGCCGTGCCGTTGAAGCTCTGCAACACCCCTGCCAGCGGTCCGTCCGAGAAGGCCGCCGCCTCGCGCGATCCCGTGAGGTCGCGGCCCAGTTGGCTTTGCAGCGTTTCGCCGCCGATATAGTAATCGACGTAGTCCTGAAGCGCCGCTTCGAGCCGCGCTTCGAGGATCGGCTTGGCGTACGAGCCGTCCGGGGCCAGCGTCGCCGCCTGAAACAGATCGCGCAATCCCCATGCCTGCGCCCGCAGCTGGTCGCCGAAATTGACGGCCCCGTCGGCGGTCAGCAGCGCCGCATTCCCCCAGAGCAGATGCGACGATCCGCCCTCACTGGCCAGCCCGTCGGCATAGAAGCGGTCGCCCGTGAACAGGAAGGAGGTGTAGAACGCGCTCGGATCGTGGGATTGCTTGTTGCGCAGGGCCAGCCCGTCATTGGTCAGATCGACGACCCCGTCCGTCCCCGTCACGTCCTTGCGCAGGCCCGCGTGGTACGAGTTGAAATCCGTATCCTCCAGCAGATACGCCTCGCCCGTCTCGGGATTGCGATAGAAATCCGAGAAAGCTCCGTACTGGTCCGTCAGTTCCAGCATCCCCTCGCGCGCCGCCGCCGTCTGCGTCACGAGATAGCTGTGCTGGTCATCGGTCACGATGCCATAGCTCTTGCTGGAACCCGAGCGCCCCCTGTCCTCGTCGATCCCGCCGTGATTGTCGATCCCCCCCAGTTCCATCGGGTCGTAGGTGGCATTGGGATCGCTCAGCGCCTCGCCATAGGCATCACCATCGGCCAGCGTCAGTCCCGTATCCACCAGAGGCACCAGCCCCGTTCCGCGCAGATATTCCATGTCATAGACGACATGAGTCGTATTCGCCGTCTCTTCGGTCGAGAAGTTCTCACGCCAGACGGTGAAGTGATATTGCGTCAGCGCATCATCGCTGAAGACGACCGCATCGTCCTGCCTGATCTCGACCGCATAGGTCAGTGCGTCGAGACCCGTCGTTTCGATGTCGTCATTGCCCATGATGATCGAGGTATCGATGGTCCCATCGGCCTTCACGGTAATATCCGCGCGCAGCTCCAGCCCGTTCGCCAGTTTCTGCGTCACGCGCCCCTGACTGACCAGCGGCCCGGACTGCCACATATCCACGGGACCGGCTTGCAGCAGGGCAGCCACATCCACCGTCTCGCCATCCACGGTAACGGAGAAGTCATAGTCCAGAGCCGCCGCTTGCGCCGCAATCCCCGGCACCGCTCCAGCCGCCTCATCCGCAGGCGCGCTCCCAAGCGACAGCGTCCCCGTCGCACCGGCAGGGGCCTCGAAACTCACGATGGCGTGCTTGACCGATCCATCCGGCCAGGTGGAGAGCACATCCATCTGCACCGGCATTTCGGCCTCTTCGAGCGTCGCGGTCAACACCGCCCCCGCGGCCAGATCCCCTGCCGCAAAGCCATGCCCGACCGACGTAATCCGCCCCTCCATGCCGGATAGCGACTGAAGTTCGAGTGAGATGAGAGGATGCATGAAGGAGGCTCCGAGCAAAAGGACCGGCTGCCATCCTCAATCATCGATTCACGTATGCCAGCAGTTTAACCCGCATCCTCCAAAAAATTTATCGAGATCAATCTCTTACCGTGAACGAGTCACTCCGCGCGTTTCGGATGGCCATTGCGACCCCCATCCAAATTTTGCTTTGATGCCTTTGACCTGTCAGAAAGGTTGCACCGCGCGGCGTGGTGCGTAATGTCCGCGCGTTGCGGCGACGATGGGCCGTTCACGATAAACACGAACCGGGAACACCCCGACGGGAGAACACGCCTTGGCTGAATCGGACAGCTTTATTCAGGAAGTCAGCGAGGAGGTTCGCCGCGACCGGATGTATGCGGTATGGCGGCGCTATGGCCCATGGCTCATTGCGGCCATTGTCCTCGCAGTCCTGCTCGCTGCGGGCAAGGGCTGGTGGGAGAACAAGGACGCGGCGCGCAAGGCCGAACTTGGCGGTGAGCTGCTTGCAGCCGATGCCATCGAAGATCCCGACGAAGCCGCGACCGCTTTCTTGGCCGTCGCGGAGGAGGGGGAGTATCAGTACCCCGTCCTCGCCAGACTTCGTGCCGCTGCCTCTCTCGCCGCCGCCGGCAAGATCGACGAGGCCGCAGCGCAATACGATGCGATCAAGGCGACCGAGGGCGTCGATCCTCGCTTCCATGACCTCGCCGAATTACGGAGCGTTATGCTGCTGTCCGAACGGATGGATCCAGATGAGATGCTCGATCGGCTCGGCCCCCTGACTGTGGACGGATCGGTCTGGCGTTTGCCCGCCCTCGAATACGAAGCGGCGGCGCATGTGAAGAAAGGCGAACCGAAGCAGGCTCTCGCCTCGCTGCGGACAATTCTCGATATTCCGCAGCTTCCTCCCGCCGCTCAGGGCCGTGCCACCGAGTTGATCGAGGCCATCGAAGCGACACTCGATCCCGAAGATAAACCCGCCGAGGATATCGCCTCCGACGATGCTTCTTCCGAACAAGCAGCCCCCGAAGAGAAAACCGAAGAACCCGAAGAGGCTGACGCGCCGTCCACCGACGAAGATGCATCTGCCACCGGGGAAGGAGCCGACAAATGATCTCCACGCTTCGCACCAGCATTCTTGCCCTGTCCTGCGCCACGCTGCTGGGCGGGTGCAGTTCGCTCGACGTTTTCGGCTTTTTCGATGAAGACGAGGTTCGCCTCAGCGGTGAACGCATCGCCGTCCGCAAGGCCAGCGTCGAGGCGGCCACCGTATCCGGCGATATCGCCATCGTCCTGCCGCCTGCCGTCTCGAATACGGATTGGCCGCAATTCAACGGTAATGCCGCCCACTCCATCGGCCATGTCGCCACCTCCGGGTCGCTGCAACAGGTCTGGCGCGCGAGTGCGGGCAGTGGCTCGGGAGGGCGGGTCGTGTCCTCCCCCATCGTCGTGGGCGGGCGTGTCTATGCTATGGACGCGGCTTCCACCGTCTCCGCCCATGATGCCAGCAGCGGCGCACGGGTCTGGAGCGTCGATCTGACACCGGAAACCGAGAACGCCATCGACGGCTTCGGTGGTGGGCTCGCTGCCGCAAACGGACGCCTCTATGTCTCCAGCGGTTTCGGCTTCCTCGCGGCCCTTGATGCGGGCAGCGGTGCGGAAATCTGGAAAGGCTCCATGCGCGCGCCCAGCCGGTCGGCCCCGGCCATCGCAGGTGGGCGCGTCTATGCCGTGACCCGCGAGAACCGCGTCTTCGCCTTCGATGCGGAAACCGGAGAGACCGATTGGGATGAAAGCGGCCTGGAACAGACCGCGGGCATCCTCGGCGGGGCAGGCCCGGCAGCGACCGACAAGGTTGTCATCGCCCCTTATTCATCTGGCGAGTTGGTCGCCTATCTCGCCTCTTCCGGTCGTCCGATCTGGGAAGACGACCTGACCGGCATCCGGGGGTCTGGCGGTCTGGCCGCCATGACTGACGTGACGGGTGATCCCGTGATCGCCGATGGCGTGGTCTATGCCGCCAGTCAGGCCGGACGCCTCGTCGCCATCGATCTGCGCGACGGAGACCGTCTCTGGACCCGCAGTATCGGCGGCTCGCAGGCTCCCTACATTGCCGGAAATGCGGTCTTCTTCGTCGATGATGGGGGGGAACTTTACGCCCTCGACCGCCAGACGGGTGACACCGCATGGCGCGTTTCTCTCGGCGGCTACCGCGACCCGGATGATCGCGAAGAGCCTATCGTCTGGGCCGGTCCGGTCGCGGCGGGTAGCCGCCTGCTGCTGACCTCCAGCACCGGGCGCCTGATTTCCGTCGATCCGACCAACGGCACCATCGTCGCCGAAGCCTCCCTCTCCGGCGGATCGAGCCTGCCGCCCGTTGTCGCCAACGGCACGATCTACGTTCTGACGGATGATGCCGACCTTCTTGCGTTCCGATAGGCCGTGGCCTTTTCCGTAGCGATCATCGGTCGCCCGAATGTCGGGAAATCGACGCTGTTCAACCGTCTGGTCGGCAAGCGCATCGCTTTGGTCGATGACAGCCCCGGCGTCACGCGCGACCTGCGCGAGGGCGACGGACGCCTGCGCGACCTGCGCTTTACCGTCATCGACACCGCCGGTCTGGAAGATGCCACCGACGATTCGCTTCAGGGCCGGATGCGTCGCCTGAGCGAACAGGCCATCGATGCCGCCGACGTCTCCCTCTTCATGGTCGATGCCCGCGCAGGCATCACCTCGACCGACCGCGACCTCGCCGACCTGCTGCGCCGCAAGGACGCGCGCGTCATCCTGTTGGCCAACAAATCCGAAGGGCGCGCGGGCGACGAAGGTTTCTACGAGGGCTTTTCGCTTGGCCTCGGTGAGCCTGTGCGCGTTTCTGCCGAGCATGGCGAGGGCTTGGTGGAGCTGCGCGATGCCCTTGCGCCGCTGGCCGCAGAATTCGAGATGGACGAGGAAACCCTCCCCGAAATCGAGGTCGCATTGGACCCCGAAACCGGTGAACCCGTCGAGGCCCCCGAACCCGACAAACCCATCCAGATCGCCATCGTCGGTCGCCCCAATGCGGGCAAATCCACCCTCGTCAACCGCATCCTCGGCATGGACAAGATGCTCACCGGCCCCGAAGCCGGGATCACCCGCGACGCCATCGGCACGGTCCATGACTGGAACGGCGTGCCGGTCAAACTCTTCGACACCGCCGGAATGCGAAAGCGCGCGAAGGTGACGGGAAAGCTGGAAAAACTCTCCGTCTCCGACGGGTTGCGCGCCGTGAAATTCTCCGAGGTCGTCATCGTCCTGCTCGATGCCCAGAACCCGCTGGAGAGTCAGGATCTGCGCATCGCCGATCTCGCCGAGCGTGAGGGCCGCGCCGTCGTTATCGCCATCAACAAATGGGATCTGGTCGAGGAAAAGCAGAAGACCATGGCCGCCCTGAAACTGTCGGTCGAGCGCCTGTTACCCCAGCTTCGCGGCGTGCCCTTCGTCATGCTCTCGGCGAAGGACGGCAAGAACATCGACCGTCTGCACGAGGCGGTCATGAAGGCCCACGAGATCTGGAACGCCCGCGTTTCGACTTCCCGTCTGAATGACTGGCTCATCGCGATGGTTGCGCGCCATCCGCCGCCCGCACCGGGGGGGCGCCGCATCAAGCTACGCTACATGACCCAGGCCAAGACCCGGCCCCCCACCTTCATCTCTTTCTGTTCGCGCCCCGATGAGCTGCCCACCGCGTATAAGCGGTATCTTATCAATGGTCTGCGCGAGTCGTTCGGGTTGCAGGGCACGCCCCTGCGCCTGTTTTTCCGCAAGCGTGAAAATCCTTTCGACGCCAAAGGGTCGTGATAGAATAGTCCTTTCTCGAAACGGGAGACACCCCATGAAGACCACCATCGTCACCGTCTGCGCCATGCTGGCCGCAACTTCTGCCTCTGCACAGGGCCTCGACGGCCTCCTCGGCCAGTTCCAGAACAAGGCGAAAGCCACCGCCTTTGATGCCGCGGTCGAAAGTCAGGCCCCCGGCCTCTCCGGCATCACGAGCAATCTGTCCGACAGCCAGAAAGCCCAGCTTTTCGATCTCGGTGCCAACAATGCCGGGACCGTAGGACAGGTCGCAGCGGGTGCATCGGTCCTCGGCGCAGCCACCGGCGTCGGCGCGACCGCGCAGCCTGCCCAACCGGCCTACCAACAGCCCGTGCAACCGGCTTACGGCGCTCAGCCGGTCCAGCCTGCGTATCAGCAGCCCGCGCAGCCGGTCTACGGCACGACGCCGGTTCAGCCCGCGTATCAGCAGCCTGCGCAACAGGTCTACGGCACGACGCCGGTTCAACCCGCGTATCAGCAGCCCGCGCAGCCGGTCTACGGCACGACGCCGGTTCAGCCCGCGTATCAGCAGCCTGCGCAACAGGTCTATGGCGCGCAGCCGGTTCAGCCCGCGTATCAGCAGCCCGCGCCGCAGGTCTATGGCACGCAGCCAGTCCAACCCGCTTATCAACAAACGGCCCCGGCCAGCCAAGGGACGACAACGGACGCGCTTGTCGGCGCCGCGATCCAACTGGGTCTCGGGGCGCTTAACAAGTAACGATATACGTCATTCCTGCGCAGGGATTGCTTCGCAGGAATGACGACCCATACTTAGCCGAAAAGAACGGAAAAAACCCTCGGGGCGCGTGATGGATCGGGATTTCTGGCTCGATAAATGGAACGCCAACCAGATCGGCTTCCACAAGGACACCGTCCACGCGGCCCTCGCCGCCCATATCGACCGCCTGTCGCTGTCCTCCGATGCGCGCGTCTTCCTGCCTCTCTGCGGCAAGACCCGCGATATCGACTGGCTCCTGTCGCGAGGCTATCGCGTGGCCGGAGCCGAATTCAGCGACCTCGCCATCCGTCAGCTCTTCGCCGATCTCGACATCGCCCCCGCCATTACCGACCACGGCTCTCTCACCCATTACACCGCCCCCGGCATCGACATTTTCGGCGGTGACATCTTCGATCTGGGTGCCGCGACCCTCGGCCCCGTCGATGCCGTCTATGACCGCGCGGCCCTCATTGCCTTGCCGCCCGAGACACGCCCCCGTTATGCCGAGCACGTTTCCGGCATCACCGCCAATGCTCCGCAGCTCCTCATCGCCGTCGAATACGATCAGTCCGCGATGAACGGCCCGCCATTTTCCGTGGAGGCGGCGCAAATCTCGCGCTACTACGCTCAGGAGTACGAGATCACCCTGCTGGCGAGCGATGCCGTGGAGGGGGGACTGAAAGGCAGATGCCCGGCGCAGGAAACCGTCTGGCTCCTGACCCGGCGGAGGGAATGACGATGAACCACGACATGAGCGTCAGCGGCACGCTGGACGACGCCGAGGCCCGCAAGGCCCGCGCCGCAGCATGGTTCCGTGAGTTGCGCGACGCGATCTGCGCCCGGTTCGAGGGGATCGAGGACGCCTACACCACTGGTCCTTTTTCCGACCTCCCTGCCGGTCGCTTTGACCGCTCTGAAACCCACAGGCAGGGAGAGGAGGGCGAGGACGCGGGCGGCGGCGAGATGGCCGTCATGCGCGGGGGGCGCGTGTTCGAGAAGGTCGGCGTCAATATCTCCACCGTTCATGGCAGCCTAGCACCCCGCGCACAGGCGATGATGGCCTCGCGCGGCATCCCCGGCGTATCCGAAGATCCCCGCTTCTGGGCCTCCGGCATCTCGCTGGTGGCGCATATGCGCTCACCCAAGGTTCCGGCGGTCCACATGAACACCCGCCATTTCTGGACCCCCGCCGCATGGTGGTTCGGCGGCGGCGGCGACCTGAACCCCATGGTCCCCGACGACGACGACACCGTCTTCTTCCACGCCGCCTACAAGGCCGCCTGCGACAGGCATGGCCCCGACTGGTACGACCGCTACAAGGCATGGGCCGACGAGTATTTCATGATCAAGCATCGCGGTTTTGCGCGCGGCGTCGGCGGCATCTTCTATGATGACCACAATACAGGCGACTGGGAGGCCGATTTCGCCCTCACCCACGATGTCGGCGCGGCCTTCCTCGATGCCTACCCGCCCCTCGTCGAGAAACACATGCACCGCGACTGGACCGAGGAAGACCGCGCCCACCAACTCGTGCGGCGCGGCTATTACGCCGAGTTCAACCTCGTCTATGACCGGGGCACGAAGTTCGGGTTGGAAACCGGCCACAACATCGACGCCGTCCTCATGTCCATGCCCCCGCTGGCGACATGGCCATAGCTTGCGGGCAGTGATGGCTCCCTGAACGCTCTGCGGCTTTAAGCCCGCACGCGCGCCTCGCGATCTTCTGCGACCACGGTTGCCCCGCGATGCTTCTCCAGCGCGATGCGGGTCGTGTCGCCGCGTGTTTCCAGAATATCGGCCAGCTTCGATGAATGCGTCACGACGACGAGTTGAGTTCGGGCGCTGGCATGCAGGATCATGGCGGCCAATGGCTCGATCAGATCGTCGTGGAGGCTCGCTTCCGGCTCGTTAAGGGCGATGAAGGGCGGATGGCGGTGCGAGCAGAGCGCGGCGATAAGGCACAGGTAGCGCAGCGTCCCGTCCGACATCTCATGGGCCGAGAAGGGACGCGCGAAACCGGGCATCGATAGCGCGACGGCATGGCGTCCGGCGGCCTCCGTAAAGGTCAGCACCGAGCCGGGAAACGCCGCGTGGATCGCCGCCTCGATACTGCGCCGTGCCGCATCGTCGCCCAGATGCACTGCCGTTGCCAACGTCGCGGCCAGATTGCGCCCGTCCCCGTCGAGCATCGGCGCACAGATCGCGACCTGTGGCCAACGCAGCGGCGAGCCTTCATCCGTGCGGAATCCGTGATGAAAACGCCACGCGGCAAAGCGTCGTTGCAGGGCATCGAGTTCAGGAAAACGCACCGGATCGCGCAACCGCGCCAGCGCCGTCTCGGCCATCAACAGCATATTCGGATAGGGCTGCCAGCGCCCGTCCGGTGCGCGGGCGGTGATGTTCGGGCCCTTGCGCTGCATCATCAGGGGTGCGCGGTCGCCGAGGCGAGCGGCGACGGATTCCTCACGCACCATAGGGTCGAGCGCAAGGGCCGGGTCTTTCGGGCCGGGAACCCCGAGCCGCAGCGCATAGCGCAGCCCGTCGAGATCGGCCTCCAATGCGATAGAATCCGCCGGTCCCGCCCCATCCGCTCCGGCCCAGAGGACCGAGCGCATTCCGCCCTCATCGGCGATGGCCTGGGCCAGAGTGCCCGAGGCGGCGGCATGGACGAGGGCGAGAGAGCGGTAGAAATTGGTCTTCCCCGCCCCGTTGCCTCCCGTAACGACCGTCAGATTGCCCAGGGGCACCGCGAGGGAACGAATCGAGCGATACCCCTCCACGCGCACATAGCGCAGACGGCTCACACGCTGGTAGGCGGCGCTCAGGTGGACTCGCCCGAGGAGGACGAAGCGGCGGCACTGGCCGATGCACCATCCCCTGACGCGCTGGTACTGGCGCTTGCGCTGGCCGAAGCGTCGGTGCCGGGCGCTTCGGGCGCGGCCTTGGCCACGCCGACCATCGCTGCGCGCACGAGCCGATCATGGCATAGGAAGCCGGTCGAGATCACCTCGATGATCGTGCCGCTTTCCGTGCCGGGGATCGGCGCTTCGAACATGGCCTGATGCTGGTTCACATCGAAGCGGTCGCCGAGTTCCGGCTCAATGGCCGCGATCTTGTGCTTGTTGAAGGCGTTGAGGAATTCGCGTTCCACCAGTTCCAGCCCTGCAATCAGATCGGAGGCGGCTGCGCGCTGTTCATCGGTCGCGGATTTCAGCGCCCGGTGCAGGTTATCATAGACCGGCAGCAGATCGCGGGCCAGCGGCACGGCGGCGTATTTCGCGCCGTCATCGCGATCACGCTGCGCCCGGCGGCGGGTGTTCTCCGCCTCTGCCAATGCGCGCAGGTGGCGGTCCTTTGTCTTCTCAAGCTCTTCTTCGAGTTCAGCGATGCGGATTTCATGCATCACCGAGGGATCGACATAGGCTTTCGGCCCACCCGGCTCTCCGCTTTCCACAGCGGGAGCGTCCGTTTCCGGCTCGTTGGTATTCAAAGGGGGCGCGCCCGCGCCTTCTTCCGGTGTCGACCCTGACATCAAGCGTGCCTCACTCTCTCAACTTACGTTTCGCGGGGGAGCCACTGACCAGTTTGCCGACCATGCGCGCCGTGAAATCCACGATAGGCATGATCCGCGCGTAGTTCAGTCTGGTTGGGCCGATGACGCCCAAGGCTCCCACGATTTGTCGGCTTTCGTTCATATAGGGGGAAATGACAAGGGCGGAACCCGAGTGCGAGAACAATTTGCTTTCTGCACCGATAAAAACACGGACCCCTTCCCCTTCCTCGGCCAGATCGAGTACCTGCGCCAGATCGCGCTTGCGTTCGAGATCATCGAACAGCATCCGCACGCTCTCGATCTCGTCTTCGGCTTGCGAACTCGACAGAAGGTTCGACAATCCCCGCACGATCAGGGTGCCCCCGTCCGCAGGCGAGGCTCCGGCCCATTCGGCCACCCCGCTCTCGACCAGAGCCTGCGCCGCTGTGTCGAGTTCGGCCCGCACCGTGGTAATCTTCGCCTTGATGGCCGCGCGCGATTCCCCAAGGGTCAGGCCGCGCAGATGGGCATTGAGAAAGTTGGTCGCCGAGGTCATCGCCGACGGGGTGAGGCCGGGGGGAAGGCGGAATAGGCGGTTCTCGACATTGCCGCCCTCGGTCACGATGATCGCCATGGCCCGCCCGTCATTGAGCGGGGCGACCTCGATATGCTCGATGGGGGCGTCGCGGGTCGGCGCGATCACGAGGCTGGCACAGCGCGACAGGCCCGAGAGCGCGGTGGTCGCCTCCGTCAGAACATCGTCGATGCCCCGGTCGTCGTCATGCAGCGCATTTTCGATGGCACGGCGTTCTTCCGCGCCGATATCGCCGACCTGCAGGAAGCCGTCGAGAAACATCCTTAGCCCCCGCTCGGTCGGGATGCGCCCCGCGCTGGTATGGGGGGCCGCGATCAGGCCCATGAGTTCGAGATCCTGCATCACATTGCGGATCGAGGCAGGGGACAGCGGATCGTCGAGTTGTCGCGACAGCGTGCGCGAGCCGACGGGATCGCCATGCTCGATGAACGATTCCACGATGCGCCGGAAAATCTCCCGGCTGCGGGCGTCGAGGGTATCGGATGTCTCGAAGGCTGAGGCCATGGATTTGCCGAAGGCTCTCCGGGTTATCACGCGAAACGAACGCTATCCGTACGACGCCACAGGTCTGTCCCGCAAGGGAGTGGCCACACTATGTCCGATTGAAAATCTATCGGATGTGGCATCTTTACAGACCATTAATGCCGCTGAGCGACATTGCAAACAGACGTGTACGCCGCAAAGGGAAGCGCGCAATCGACGGAGAGCGTGATGAACGAAGCGTATACGCCGGAACGACTGTCGCTGTTCGATGGCATCCCCGATCCCGGATTCGATTCCCTGACGGAGTTCACATCCCGGTTAATTGGCGCACCTGTCTCCCTGATTTCCATCATCGACCCGGAAAACGACCGGCAATTCTTCACGAGCGCTTCCGATACGGCGGCAATTTTCGGCGGAGCCTGTGAGACGCCGCTGTCGGAATCGTTCTGTCGTCATGTCGTGGACCGCGATGCCGCGCTCGAAGTCGAGAACGCGAAGACGCATCCGCTGGTCACGGCGGGAATGGTCGATCCGGCAGATCAGATCGGCTCTTATCTCGGATTGCCGGTGCGTGGACCGGACGGCAAACCCCTTGGCGCGCTCTGTGCGATCGATACGGTTCCTCGCCGCTGGAAGGCCAGCGAGATCCAGGACATGCAGCGTTTGGCGGCGGCGGTAACGGACCGTATCGCGCTCCGCAGCGCCTTGATCCGAAGCGAGGAACTACGCTGTGCAGCGGAAAGCGAACGCTCCGCCGCCGAACGGCTCGGGCGGATCGTGGAGCGGTCAAGCCACGAAATCTTCGTGTTCGATGCGCGGACCCTGACGGTGAAGAGTGCGAATGCCGGTGCGCGCCAGAACCTCGGATACAGCGAGGAGATTCTGGCCGCGCTGACGCCGCGGGATATCTCTCCGACCATGACGAATGCGGAGTTCCGGGAGCGAACTGCGCCCTTGCACAGCGGCACGTCGACCGGAATCCAGTTCGAGAGTATCCATCGTCGCGCCAGTGGCGAAGATTATCCCGTGTCGATGCGCGTCGAGTTGGACGATGACGGCGCCGGCAGCGTCTACATCGTTTATTGCACGGATATCAGCGTCCAGCGCAGCCTCGAAAACGCGCTGGAGGAACGGCGACGCGATGTGGAGCGGTTGCTGGGTGCCTTGCCGGATTGCGTCACGCGCGCCGCGCCCGACACGACCGTGCTCTATGCCAATACGGCCTATGCTTCCCTGCTGGGTCGAACCCAGGAGCAGATCGTTGGCACGCAGTTTCTCGATCTCATCCCGCAGGAGACCCGCGCGGATCTGATCGCGCATCTGGAGAACCTGACGCCCGACAATCCGGTGCAGCAAATCGAGCATCCGATTCTCGATTCCACGGGGCAATACCGGAATTTCCTGTGGTCGAGCCTGATGGTCTATGAGGACGGGGTTCCGGTCGAACTGGTCTCGGTCGGCAAGGATGTCACCCTGTTGCACGATGCCCGTGAGGCCATCGCCGAGCGGGCGCGGCAAGCGGAAGCGGCGAATCGGGCCAAGACGGCTTTTGTCGCCAATATGAGCCACGAAATCCGCACTCCTATGAACGGTGTGTTGGGCATGGCGAGTGCGTTGCAGACCACGGCCCTGTCGGATGTGCAAAAGCCGATGGTCGATGTCATCGTCAGTGCGGGCAGTGAATTGCTGGAATTGCTCAACAATATCATCGATCTGTCCAAGATCGAGGCAGAGATCGAGACGCCTGTGGAAGAGCGCTTCGTGCCTGCGAACCTGTTGTCTGGGGTGACGGCCTTGTTCATGCATAAGGCGCTTGAGAAGGGGATTGCTCTGTCATGTGCAGGCAGTGCCACGGAAGAGACGCTGACAGGGCGCACGGGCCACATCCGACAGGTCGTGAACAACCTCGTCTCGAACGCTCTGAAATTTTCCGAGGGCGGCGGGATCGACCTCGACCATGACGTGACCGTTGATCCGCGCAGCGGCGAGGCGGTCCTGACGATCAAGGTTGCTGATCGGGGGCCGGGGGTGCCCGATGCCATGAAGGATGCGATCTTCGGGCGTTTTCAGCAGGGCGATCATACTGCTGATCTGCATATCCGCGGTGCGGGGCTGGGCCTCGCGATCTCGCGGCGTCTCTGCGATCTGCATGACGGATCGCTGCATGTCGAGGACCGGGATGGTGGCGGAGCCGTCTTCGTGGCGCGGTTCGGGGTTGGCCTGTCCGAGGTTGGCTTTGAGGAGATGCCCACGCCGGAAATGCCCGTACCGAATGAGGATCGCGAGCGCATCAGGCTGTTGGTGGCGGAAGACAATGCGATGAATCGCAAGGTGCTCGAAGCGCTGCTGACCGGACAGGCCGTCGATACTGTCTTTGCGGAAGATGGCGGCAAAGCATTCGATCTTCTGCGCTCGCGTGATTTCGACGCCGCTCTGATCGATATACGGATGCCGGTGATGGACGGTATCGCGGTCGCTGAAGCGGTCCGGCGGGAGGAGGCCCAGAGCGATCCCGCCATGTTGCTGATCGCCTGTAGCGCCAATGTCCTGAGCGAGCAGGTCGAGGCCTATCATGAGGCGGGATTCGACCGGATGCTCTCTAAACCTATCTCTCATACTGATCTTCAGGAGTGCATCCATTGGATCACCGAGCGGATTACGGAGGGTGCGGAGCGCGCCGCCTGAGCGGGATATGGAGGGATCATGGCTGTCGAATTCCGCTCCGCGACCCGCACCGACCTGTCCGCCATCGTTGCCCTCATCGCCGCCGACCAACTCGGTGCAACCCGCGAGGATACGAGCGAGCCGTTGGCCCCCTGCTATGTGCGTGCCTTCGAGGCGTTGATGGACGATCCCAACCAGATCCTTGCCGTTGCGAGTGAAGCGGACATCGTCATCGGCACCCTGCAACTCACCTTTATCCCCGGTCTGTCCCGCAGGGGATCGTGGCGCGGCCAGATCGAAGCCGTGCGCATTGCAGAAACCTATCGCGGTGCGGGCTTCGGCGCGCGCTTCTTCGACTGGGCCATCGCGCAATGCCGAGAGCGCGGCTGCTCCCTCGTCCAACTCACCACCGACCGCACCCGCCCGGATGCCCATCGCTTCTACGAACGCCTGGGCTTCGAGGCGAGCCATGTGGGCTACAAGCTGAAACTCTGATCGTGTTGCTATCGATTAAGTTGTCATTCCCGCGTCAAGAGGCAATCTTCAACCGCTATGCCCCTTCCAGCAAAACGCAAAAGATCCCCGCTTGACGCGGGGATGACATCGGTGGGGATGGCGAGGCTGTGATCGCGCTTGCCATGGGGCGGTATGCGGGCAAGATAGGCCCATGCTTGATATCCCGCCCTCCACCGACCCTCTGCTCCAGCCGATCACGCTGCGCCATGTCACCATCCGCAATCGCATCCTCTCCACCAGCCATGCCTGCGGCTTGGAGGAAGGTGGGATGCCGAAGGATCGGTATCAGGCCTATCAGGAAGAGAAGGCGCGCGGCGGCATTGGCCTCGTGATGTTCGGCGGCTCATCCAACGTCGCAATCGACTCGCCGTCGGTATTCCGTCAGTTGAACGTCGGCGTGGACCGAGTCATCCCGCATCTGACCCGCCTGTCGGAGCGGGTTCACTCACAGGGCGCGGCGATCATGTGCCAGATCACGCATCTGGGGCGTCGTGCCGAGGCGCATGGCGGCGAGAGGTTGCCAACCATCGCGCCCTCCGCCGTGCGCGAAACGCTGCACCGGAGCATCCCCAAGGAGATGGACGATCACGATATCAAGCGGGTCGTGAAGGCTTTCGCTGAGGCGGCATTGCGCTGCAAGGAGGGTGGGCTGGACGGCATCGAAACCCTCGCCGGAGCGCATCTGATCGGGCAGTTCCTCTCGCCCGAGACCAACCGGCGCAATGACGGATATGGCGGCTCGCTGGAGAACCGCTGTCGTTTCGGGCTGGAGGTCTATGACGCGATCCGCGCGGCGGTGGGCGATGATTTCCTCGTCGGATTCCGCTTCGTCGTGGACGAGGGGCATGACGCTGGGCTGGGTTTCGAGGAATGCACCGCCATTGCACAACGCTTCGAGGCGGCGGGAACGCTCGATTTCTTCAATGCGGTCTATGGACGGATGGACACGATGGCCGGGCTGGCCGATGACAACATGCCCGGCATGGCCGCGCCTATCGCGCCGTGGCTGGAGAAGGCCGCTGCCTTCAAGCGCGAAGTCGGCCTGCCGGTCTTCCATGCTGCCCGCATTGCCGATGTGGCCACGGCCCGCCATGCCATCCGCGAAGGGCTGATCGACATGGTCGGCATGACCCGCGCCCATATCGCCGACCCGTATCTGGTCGCGAAAATCGCCGCCGGAGAGGAAGCCCGCATCCGCCCCTGCGTCGGCGCGACACACTGCATGAGCCCCGCGCGCCCCGCCTGCATCCACAATCCGGCGACCGGGCATGAGGCAATCCTGCCGCATGTGACCGACCCGGCGCAGATCCGGCGAAAGGTGGTTGTGGTCGGCGCCGGACCGGCAGGGTTGGAGGCCGCGCGCGTCTGCGGCGAGCGGGGCCATTCCGTGGTCATCTTCGAGGCGGCCCCCCGCCCCGGTGGACAGGTGCTCCTCGCGGCGGAAGCCGGCTGGCGCAAGGATATCGGCGGTATCGTGGACTGGCGCGTCTCCGAACTCGACCGGCTGGGCGTCGATCTGCGCACGGGGGTCTATGCCGAGGAGGATGACGTGCTGGCCGAGACCCCCGATGTGGTGATCGTCGCGACCGGCGGGACGCCCAATCTCGACTGGCTGCCGGGAGCTGAGCATGTCACGAGCGCATGGGATATCCTCAGCGGCGCGACGGCTGTGGGCGAGGATGTGCTGGTCGTGGACGGCACCGGGCGGCATGTGGCCCTCAGCGCTGCCGAACTCTGCCATCGCAAGGGGGCGGCTGTCCGTTTCGCCACGGTCGACGAGACCCTTGCGACCGAGCAGGCCTATGCCGAACGGGTGATCTGGCGGCGCTGGGTGGCGACGAACGATATCCCCGTGCGCTTCGATGAAATGCTCCGCGAGGTGCGGGCTGAGGGTAATCGGCTCATCGCCGTGACACAGAATGAATTGACCAACGAATTCAGCGAGATCGAGGCAGGGCAGGTCATCTACGATTACGGCACGACCCCCGCAGACGCGCTCTACCACGACCTGCGCGTCGCCTCGGCCAATGACGGCGTCACCGATCTGGCGCTGTTGACCGAAGCGCGGCCCCAGCCGATGCCGGAAACCGGCTTTGCCTTGCACCGCATCGGCGACGCCGTGTCGAGCCGCAATATCCACCTCGCCGTCCTCGACGCCCTGCGCCTCTGCGCGCGGCTTTGAACACCCCCGCTCACACCTTCCTCGCTGCCGCTCTCCTCGCCAAGCCGGGGGCGCATAAGCGCAATGTGGCGCTTGTGGTTGGGTCGCTCGTCCCCGACGTGACGATCCTTTGGATGATCCTCTGGGAGCGGTTCGTCCTCGGCACAGATATGCGGACGATCTTCACAGAGAAATATTACGCCCCCGAATGGCATTTGATCTTCGCGATCCCCAATTCCATCCCGCTCTTCGCGCTGGGCGCAGCATTGGGCTATGCGCTGGGATGGGAGGTGTTTTGGGTTTTCTGCGCCGCTGCTTTCGTGCATGTCGTCTTCGATCTGCCGCTGCACCATAATGACGGCCATCCGCATTTCTGGCCCTTTTCCGATTGGATCTATGCCAGCCCGGTCAGCTATTGGGATACCGATCATCACGGCTTTGAGGCGGGGATGGCGGAGGTTGCGCTGTGTTTGCTGCTGGCGGTGATCCTGTGGCGCAGATTCAGGGGGACTCCGGCGCGGGCGCTGATCGCTTTCGGGGTGGCGCTTGAACTGTCGGTGCCCCTCGGCTGGTTGCTGGCCCTCGGATGAGGATTGCCGCGCGTCTGACCTTCTTCGTGCTGCTGACCGTCATCGTGTTCGGTAGTCTGCTCTCGGAGCGGCGTCTCGGTTTTACTGTCGGAGATTGGGACAAGATCGCCCATTTCGGAGGGTGGTTCGCCCTCGCGTTCCTTGCCGCGCTCGGTTGGCCGCGATGGCGTGGTCTGGCGCTGGTGGGATTGCCCCTCGTCGGGCTGGCGCTGGAGGTGGCCCAGACGATGACGCCTGCGCGTCAGTTCTCATGGCTCGATGCCTTAACCAACGCCGCCGGGATCGGGATCGCCGTGTCCGTATCGGCAGTTCTTACACGCTGGTTCGATCGATGACGGACAGCTCGACGAGGTTCTGATCCGGGTCGCGCACATAGATCGAGCGGAGTGGCCCCGCCGCGCCGATGCGCCCAACGGGGCCTTCGACGATATCGATTCCGGCGGCGCGCAGGCGTTCCTGAGCAGCCGCGAGCGAGACTTTCAGAATAAAGCACATATCGCCCGAGCCGGGGGTCGGGTTCGCCGATTTCGGGTCGAACTCGTGACCGGCGTGATGCAGGTTGATCTTCTGCGATCCGTAGGCGACGGCGATGCGCCCCTCTCCGAACGCCACATGCTTCATACCCAGCCCGTCGCAATAGAACGCAACGGTCGCGTCGATATCCTTCACCGTCAGGACGAAATGGTCGAGGGAAGCGATCATGGGTTCCAATTCCTGTGCCGGATTTAATCCGGCATCTGGTTTTACACTATTCGAGCGGCGAAAGGTGCCGGATCAGGTCCGGCACAGATGGTTCGTCCTTATTTCGGCAAATCGCCTTCGACGCCCTCGATGAAGAAGTCCATCGTCGCGAGCATCCCGTCATCGGGGGTCTCGCCCTCGGCGACCCGCTCCGTGCCGTCGCGGTCGGTGATCGGGCCGGTGAAGGGGTGCAGCAGGCCAACGCGGATCTTGTCTTCCATCAGCTTGGCATCGCGCGCGATATCATAAGGCAGGTTGAAGTAGGGAGCCATCTGGACCATCCCCGGCTGGATGCCATCCCACGTATCCGTGCTTTTCCACGAGCCATCAAGGGCCATGCCGACCCGTTCGACGTAATACGGTGCCCAGTTGTCGATCACCGAGGTGAGCTGTGCATCCTTGCCGAATTCATGCATGTCCGACGCCTGACCGATGGCAGGGATGCCTGCATTCGCCGCCGTCTGGAGCGGGGCGGGGCTGTCGGTATGCTGGGTGATGACATCTGCGCCCTGCGCGATCAGGGCTTTCGCCGCATCGGCTTCCTTGCCCGGATCGTACCACGAGTTCACCCACTGCACCGAGATCGTGGCGTCGGGGTTTACGCTCTGCATCCCGAGCAGGAAGGCGTTGACGCCGCGAATGACTTCCGGGATCGGGAAGGAGGCGACGTAGCCCGCTTTGCCAGTCTCCGATACGCGCGCGGCGATCATCCCGGCGATATAGCGGCCTTCGTAGAAGCGGGCGGAGTAGGTCGCGAGGTTATCGGCGCGTTTGTAGCCGGTGGCGTGTTCGAATTTCACATCCGGGAATTGCTTGGCGACTTTCAGGGTCGGGTCCATGAACCCGAAGGAGGTGGTGAAGATCAGCCCATGGCCGTTGGCGGCAAGCTGACGAATGACGCGCTCGGCATCTGGGCCTTCGGAGACGCTTTCGATATAGGTCGTCTCGACCTTGTCCCCATAGGCTTCCTCGACGGCCTTGAGGCCCTCGTGGTGCTGATAGGTCCAGCCATGATCGCCGATGGGGCCAACATAGACGAACCCGATCTTCAGCGGATCATCGGCGGCGAAGGCGGGTACAGTGAGGAGAGCCGCAAAGGCGGCAGCAACGAGGGTGCGGAGCATGGAATCATCCCTTTGGTGATGGTTACCGAAAGGTAAATGCTGCGCCGCGAAATTGGTAGAGGGAACCATTGCCGCATCGGATCAAGTCCGATTCGACGTATGGAGCCTACTGTCCCATCAACCCCGGCGGCAATTGCATGTCGCCCATGACCTTCTGCATTTCTTCCTGTGCGCGCAGGCCCGCTTTTTCCTGAGCCGCGGCGACGGCGGCGATGATGAGGTCTTGCACGACCTCGGCATCTTCGGGTTTGAACAGCGACGGGTCGATCTTGAGGCCGGTCAGCTTGCCCTTGGCATTGGCGGTCGCGACGACCATGCCTGCGCCGGACGCACCCTCCACATGGATATGCTCAAGGGCTTCCTGCGCCTCGACGGCTTTCGCCTGCATTTCGCGCGCCTGACCCATCAGCTTGCCGATGTCGCCCATATTCTTCAGTCCCTCGAACATTCAGTTCTCTCCCAGCAGGTCCATATCGTCATCGTCATCTTCGACGGGTGCATCAGGCATATCAGGGGCGACCCCGACCGGATTCAAGGGGATCGACAGCAATTCTCCCTCGGGAAAGGCGGCGAGGGCCGCCGCGACGAGGGGGTGCTTGCGGACCCGCTGATCGAGATTGTGGTTATCGGTGGCGCGGGTTTCCGCGATGGTGGGCAGGCCCTCGTCATCCCCGATGCTGATGGTCCAGCGGGTATCGGTCCAGTGGCGCAGGCGCTCGGACAGCATCCCGGCGAGATGTTCGGGCGCTCCGGCAGCGGGGCGGAACTCGATTCGCCCCGGTGTGTAGGAGATGAGCCGCAGGCCCGTCTCTACATCATGCAGCAGAATGCCGTCGCGTTTCTCGCGGATCAGGGCAACGACGGCCTCGAAATCTTGCGGCAGCGAAGCGGTCTCGGCGGCGGGTGTGGGGGGTGTTTCGACACGCGGTTGCGGAGCGGCAGAAATGGCCGCGACCCGCAGGGCGCTGGTCGATCCGCCGCCCGATGGGCCGCTGGGCGGGATCGCGGGGGCGGAGGGCGCAGAGGCCGGTTCGCTCTCCAGCTTGCGGACCAAATCGCCGGGAGTCGGCAGATCAGACACGGCGCAGAGGCGAATGATGCTCATCTCGGCGGCCATGAGCGGGGAGGGCGCAGAGCGCGTTTCTTCCAGTGCTTTGAGGAGCATCTGCCATGACCGCGCCAGCACCCGCATCGGCAGCGACTCGGCCAGTTCCCGCCCGCGCTTGCGGGTTTCTTCGGGCAGGGAAGGATCGTCGGCGATATCCGGCGCGACCTTCAGGGTCGAAAGCCAATGCGCCGTTTCGGCCATATCGTTCAGCGTCACTTCGGGGTCGGCCCCGGAGCGATACTGATCGCGCAACTCGGCCAGTGCCTCCGCCGCCTCGCCCCGCATGACCATGGCAAACAGTTCGATCACCCGGCCCCGGTCGGCAAGACCCAGCATCGTGCGGATCGACGCCGCATCCTTGCCCCCATCCGCGATGGCCTGATCCAGCAGCGAGAGCGAATCGCGCACCGACCCCTCCGCCGCCCGCGCGATGAGCGACAGCGCCTCACCCTCGATCTCGATGCCCTCGGCCTCGGCAACCCCGGCGAGATGCGCGATCAGGCGATCCGGCTCCACCCGGCGCAGGTCGAACCGCTGACAGCGGGAGAGGACCGTGACCGGCATCTTGCGAATTTCGGTTGTGGCGAACAGGAATTTCACATGGGCAGGCGGCTCCTCCAGTGTCTTAAGCAACCCGTTGAAGGCGTTCTTCGAGAGCATATGCGTCTCATCGATGATGTAGACCTTGTAGCGCCCGATGGCGGGGCGATATTTCGCCCCCTCGATAATCTCGCGCACGTCGTCGATGCCGGTATGGCTGGCCGCATCGAGTTCAATCACGTCGACATGCCGCCCCTCAGCGATGGACGTGCAGTTCTCGCAGGTGCCGCAGGGTTCGACGGTCGGCCCGCCTTCGCCATCCGCGCCGATGCAGTTGAGGCCCTTGGCGACGATGCGGGCCGTGGTCGTTTTGCCGACCCCGCGCACCCCCGTCAGGACGTAGGCATGGTGGATACGCCCCGACGCGAAGGCATTGCGCAGCACGCGCACCATCGCCTCCTGCCCGATCAGGGCATCGAAATCCTGCGGACGGTATTTGCGGGCGAGAACCTCATAGGCCCCGGATTCTTCTTCTGCCATACCCTCGTGTATTTCATCCTGCGCGGGTGGTGACAAGCCGCGATAAGGTGTGAGCGACCCTTATACTGTCAATCCCGCGACAGCGGGAATCTGCTGCCGCTGCGATACATTGCGTAAGTGGAGAAAGATTCCCGCTTACGCGGAGGATGACAGGAATTGGGGGTGACAAGGCGTCCGATCAATCCTTCTTCGAGGCCGCCACCGCCAGCCGCTCCCGGTTCAGCATGTAGATGCCCGAAGCGACGATGATCGCCGCGCCCAGCCATGTCCAGCCATCGGGAAGCTGACCGAAAATAAAATATCCGTAGAGCGTGCCCCAGAGGATCAGGCTGTAATGCACCGGCGCGACGACGACGGCCTGAGCTGCATCGAGGGCCATGATGACGAGGGTTTCGGCGACGGCGGCGACCACCGCCACGGTGATCAACAGGGCGATCTCCAGTCCGGTGGACGGCGTCTGCCAGAAGAAGGGCAGGGGAATACACAGGATCGTCCAAGAGACGATGGCGGTATAGGCGACCGTCGTGTGCGTCTTGTCATCCCCGGCCAGCATCCGCGACAGCACCTGGCGTAGTGCAAAAGCGGTGGCGGCGAGCAGGATAAGACCCGCACCGGCGTGGATGACGCCCAGTCCGGGCCGCATCACGATCAACATTCCTATGAAGCCGACGGTCACGGCGGCCCAGCGGCGGATACCGACCGGCTCGCGCAGGATGAGGGCCCCGAAAATCGTCACCAGGAACGGCGCGACGAAGGTGATCGCCACTGCATCGGCCAGCGGCACGTAGCTGACCCCGATGATGAAAAACGTCCCCGAACAGACCGCGAGAATACCGCGCCCGATCTGGAGTTTTGGATGTGACGACCGCAGCACGGACCGGCCTTTCAGGGCGATCAGGACGAGGACGCCCAGCAATAATCCGACCTGTCGGCACCAGACGATCTGCACCGGATGGATTGTCTCGGTGAGGAACTTCGCCATCGCGTCCACGCCCGAGAACAGGAACATCCCTGCCGCCATCAGCGCGATTCCTCGCAGGCTGTCGTTTCGTCTTGGTGGTGTGGTCGCGTTCAGCGGTGTGATCGGTGGTAGGGCGATCTCGGTTCTCCACCCATGCGTCGGGACTCGGAGGCAGTGTTAGCCTTGGGTGTGTGGTTCGTCCATCTGTCAACTCATACGTGGCATCGTTTTGCTTTTTTGCCGGAGCCGCACCAGCAGGCATCGTTGCGTCCGGGGCGATAAGGCGCGAGCTGCTCGCCATCGACATAGACCCACGCCCCCGCCTCGCGCACGAATCGTGAGCGTTCATGCATCTGGCCCGTCTCACCCATCCCCGGTGATTTCGGGCGGAAGGCGGCGACGAAGGTGACACTGCCGTCGTCGTCATCGGGACTGCCCTTCTGCGTATCGAGGATGAGAAGGTTGACCCAATCAGTCGCTGCAATGCTACGCGCGGCATCGGCCCCCTCATTCGGAGCGCGCGACGCAGGATGATGAGTCGTGATCAGATAATCGACGGCTCCTTCGCAAAACGCCGCATACCGCGAGCGCATGAGTGCCTCTGCCGTCTCGGCAGGGCGTTTGCCGGTAAGGCGGGGCTGGCAACAGTCAGCGAAGGGTGTACCGGAACAGCAGGGACAAGGGCGAGTCATTGTGGTTCATCTCCTGTCGAGCCGCTCAAAAGCATAAGTTGTCCGGTCTGAAAATTCTTGACCGGCCTCCCTGCGACACCGTAGCCGACAGGCCGCAAGGGAACCAATGATGACCGATACGCGCCACAATCCATGCCCACAAGCCGCGACCGCCCGTCGTGACGGCTGTGGTGTGCGCGTGTCATCAGGCTTACGCCCGGTCGCCAAGCCGTATTGCACCAAGCCCAGATTATCCTGAACCGTTAATGATGCGGACGGAGCCTTCGTGAAGGGCTTGGCGGAGTTTTACGGCGATGCTTTCTGGTAGATGTACGATCCGGCGACGGGCCGTATCAACGTCACGGATACGCAGGAAGCCTGCGAAGCCGCCGCCCGCCCCGATGTCGACCCGCGCTACGTCAATCACTGCGTCGAATGCCAGATCTCCTATCTGCCCGCCGATACCACGATCACCTACGTCGTGCCCGTCAGGCCGGTTTCGGCGGACAAGGCATCCGGTCGTGTGGGGCGGGGCGGCGTCGGTTTCGCTTACAGCGGTGTCAAGATGGACGGTCCCGCGCCCGTCGATGCGATTCTGGGGGCGCACATGCTCGCACCCTTCGACGATTGCGGCGGACACGTGAATCCTAATGCGGGGTATCATCTTCACGCTGTGACCGATTGCCTGAAGACCGTTCCTTCCGCCGATGGTCACGCTCCGGCAATCGGTATCGCGATGGATGGATACACCATCCACCAGCGCGATGCGGAGGCAGCCGCCGATCTCGACCGCTGTGGCGGTCACACGGTGGAGGGCATCGGCTATCACTATCATGCCGCCGAACCGGGGGCGAATGCGATACTCGGTTGTCATACGGGCGAGACGTCATCAAGATGACCCCGAAATACGATGCGCCCTACGACTACGTCTTCGACGCCTCTGCCGTCGGCGATCTGCACTATTGGTCGGAACGGAGCGACGCGCGGAAGCCTGAAAAAGTGTCCTATCACATTACCGGCAAACTCGTCTCAGATGCGTTCAAGGAGCGGTTCGAGGCGGCGGGGATGACCGGCCTCGCCTTCGGTCGGCGGCAGCCTTTTGACACTGAAATCGACGCGGAGGCAGGGGCATGACCGCCCTCAATGAAAAGGCGCTCGAATGGAAAGATGCCGAGTACTTGCAGGACCGTTTCTCTGCCGGGAACGGCAACCCGTTCGATCCCGATCTGTACTCAAGCGATGCTTTATGAGACAATGGCTACTCCTACCCATCGCTACAATCCGAAGGCGCCTCACCATTGGCATCGCCAAGACTCTTCAGCGATGTCCGTGTTGCCAGAGATTGGACCAAAGATGACGCAGTAGGATTAGGATCGACGATCGAGCGTCACAGGATTGGTCCATGAATTCGCATTCGAGCGCTCCTTGCATCGTGTGTCACGTTCGTCCCCGGTGGCGTCTTGGCCACAGCTTGCGAAGGCACAAGGCAGGGCGTAGTGTCGTCATATCGGATTCGCAAGCCTGTTTCTCGATCATCCAACGTGCACTACATTGCTGCGAAACCGGAGTAACCACAGACGGCATACCGGCAATCGCTCCGAGATTTTGCCGAGGCCTTGGCGCTGGCGATACGGATACCAGCCGGGACCAGACACCAGCCCGCGACGGAGATAATGTTCGTATCGCAGGTATCGCTCCACTGACCGGAAATGACTCTACGCCAGATATCCCTTCTCGCGCAGGAAGGCGAGCAGCGTATCGGCGGCTTCGTCGGGGGTCTGGTTGGTGGTGTCGAGGCGAATTTCGGGATCGACGGGGGGCTCGTAGGGGCTGTCGATGCCGGT
>CALHLW010000102.1 GCA_938034615.1 uncultured Neomegalonema sp.
GTCCCGATGGCCAGATTACGCCCGGAGGTCACATAGGCCGCATAGACGATGATCGCGAACAGCGCGGGCCATGGCGTATTCGTCAGCCCGATGAACGACACTACCCCCCAGAGCAGGACCAGCGACGCCAGCGTGGTTCGCTCTCTCAGAAACGCCCAGGCCGCACCCCCCAGCACGAGAGCGGCATAGGCGGCTTTCAGCAACGGCGTCGGCGAAAACCCCCAGGTAAAGGGACTGACCGCCTGCCCCAGCCCGATCTTGATCGGCAACATCACATAGAAGAACGCCGAATTCTTGATCGCTTCGATCCAGAGCCGCCAATCCACGACGGCCTTCTCCAGCGCATCGTTCATCGCATCCGCCGGATCCCAGACGAAGGATTGTGGCCATTCGCGCAGGGCCGGAATGACGAAGGACAGCGCTGCAATCCCCAGGAGAACGACCCCGCCCACGACCCACGGGCTGCGCGCCGGACCGTCGATCTCCTTGGGCTTCATTGCATAGGCATAGGTGATCCGGTCCAGCGCCATGGCGATCAGCGCGATCACGAACCCGGCCAGCAGGCTCGCCCCGAAATCCGCCTTGCGCATCGTGGACAGCACTTCCCAGCCGATATCGTTCGTCCCGCCGATGATCGACGCGATGATGACCATGGACAGCGACGCCATGGTCGACTGATTCACGCCCAGCAACACCTGCTTGCGCGCCGCCGGAAGCCGCACTTTCCAGAACAACTGCCACGGCGTTGTCCCCGCCATCATCCCCGCCTCTACGATCTCCCCCGGCACCGCCCGCAGCCCGAGGATCGTGTTCCGCACCATGGGCGGAAAGGCGTACATGACCGAGGCCACCAGCCCGACCGTCGTGCCGAAGCCGAAGAGAATCAGAATAGGCAGCAGATAGGCAAAGGCCGGGATCGTCTGGAGCAGGTCGAGGATCGGCATGATGATCCGCTTCGCCCGCTCGGAATAGAAGCCCAGAACCCCAAAGGTGAATCCGATGATGACGGCCATCGGCACCGAAATCAGCACTATGGCGAGCGTATTCATGCTCTCGTCCCAATACCCGATCAGGGCCATGTAAAGCAGCGCGATACCCGCAAAGAGCGCCAACTTCCACCCTGCCCCGAACCACCCCAGCAGCACGAAAAACACGGCAGTCACGCTCCACGGCACGACATGGAGCAACCCCTGCGCCCAGCGCACCGGCCATTCGAGCGTCCAGCCAACGGCCTTGAAGGCGGGGCCGAAGGCTTCGGTGAACCTTTCCATGAAAGCGTTCATCGTGGCGGTCGGCGAGATCACCCAATCCGCCGGAAACTTCGCGAGGGCATCCACACTGCCCGACGCAAGCCACAGGACCAGCGCAAGAATCGCCAGCCCCGTCCAGACCGCGGGTTGCCGGATGTCTTGTGCGATCATGTGAATGGCCCGTCATGCTGACCGCTGCAAAGCTGCAGCCCCGCACGCAGATGCAGGGCCTCGATGGTCTTGGTGGAGACTTCGCGCTTCTTTCCATCCAGACCCCGGATCAAGTCCGGGGATGCGATATGAGTGTTCATCACTCCTGCACCTCCGCAGGCTCCGGCACACCGCTGGCAAGCGCCCGCACCACATCCATTGCGTTCATCGCCCCGACATAGCGGCCCCCAGCATCGTTCACCTTAACCCCCGCCTCATGCCCGGCGAGATACGGCAACAGCAAATCCACCGTCGTATCCGCAGAAACCTGCCCCATTCCCGCCACCAGAGGCCGGTCGGGATCAGCGATATCCCCCGCCGTCAGCACCATCTCCCACGGCACATCATTGGTGAACTCGCGCACGTAATCATCGGCAGGATTGAGGATCAAATCCGCCGGTCGCCCGATCTGCACGACCATGCCATCGCGCATGATCGCCATGCGATCCGCGATACGCAGCGCCTCAAGAAAATCATGGGTGATGAAGACGATGGATTTATGCAATTCGCGTTGCAGCCGCAGGAATTCATCCTGCATCTGGCGGCGGATCAGCGGATCGAGCGCACTGAACGGCTCATCCAGAAACCACAACTCCGGCTCGACTGCGAGCGAGCGGGCAATGCCCACGCGCTGTTGCTGCCCCCCTGAAAGCTGCGTCGGAAAGCTGCCCTCGCGGCCCGAGAGTCCGACGCGCTCGATCATATCCATGGCCTTCGCGCGGCGCTCTTTCAGCCCCATACCCTGCACTTCGAGCGGAAAGGCAACGTTATCGAGGACGTTCAGATGCGGCATCAGGCCGAAATTCTGGAACACCATGCCCATCTTGCTGCGCCGGTATTCGATCAATTCGCGCTTGCTGGCCGCCAGCAGGTTTTCGCCATCGAGCAGAATTTCCCCCGCCGTCGGCTCCACGATGCGCGAGAGACAGCGGACCATGGTGGACTTGCCGGACCCTGACAGCCCCATGATGACGAAAATCTCGCCGACCTTCACGTCGAAGGAAACGTTCGCGGCGGCAACGATCAGATCATTCTCGCGCAGACGATCCGCCAGCGCGCGGGCATCCTCGACCGTCCCCACATCGCCCTGCCGCCCGTCGAAGAACCGCTCAGGGTTCTCACCGTAGACTTTCCAGACGTTGCGGCAGGAGAGCTTCACATCGTCGGATCGGGCGGCACTGTCGGACAAGGCGCGTCTCCGCTTTCAGATAGGAAGTTCTGTCACCCCGAGACTTGATCGCGGGGTCCATGGTTCAGCGAGTGCTGCGAGATGGATACCGCGATCAAGTCGCGGTATGACACCATTAGTCGGCTTGAGAGACGCCCACGAACACTCACTGAGCGAGCATCGTCTCCAGCTTCGAAATCGAAGCTTTGAGGTCTTCGATCTGCTCCATGATCGACATCGACCCCATCGAGTCCCCACTCATCCAGCCTTTCCAGGTGCTTTCGTTCGCGCCCATCCATTCTGCGACGGCTTCCTCAACCGGCACGCCTTCGTCATCGATCTTCTTGATCAGCGCGTTCTGGATGTCGTTGGAAAGCCGCATGTTATCGAGCGCGGCATAGGCATCGGGATAAGTTTCCTCGAAATCGCCGCTAACGATCTTCTTGATCGTGGCCTGAGCAAACCCGCAGGCATCGCCACGCTTCTGGCCGGGGCCGGACTCGCAATCGGCGGTGGCCTTGTCCCATTCGACGAGGTCCAGATCGATATCCGCAAATATCCAGTGCGGCTGCCAGAACATCATGATCATGGGCTGTTCGGCGGCGATGGCGGATTTCATTTCCGCGACCATCGCCCCTTCACTGCCGCCCGCGACGGGCTGGAACGGAATGTCGAGCGCTTCCACGAGGTCTTTCGAGCGCGTGCCCCAATCCGCCGGATAGGTGATCAGGCGGCCCTTCGGGAAAGTATCGGCGGCGGCAAAGGCCTGCGCGCAGTCATAGAGGGCTTCATAGGCCGGCAGACCGGGGCATTTCTCGGCCATGTAGGGCGGATAGAACCAGCCTTCGCTCGGCTGTAGCCCGAGATCGCCGATGACGTCGATATCGCCCGATTCAACGGCCTTGGGATAGATCTCGCCGACATTGTTGCTCCAGACTTCGGGCTGGAGATGCAGGTCGCCCGAGGCGATGGCGGCAAACTGCGGCACGGCACCGGCGGTCACGTATTCGACCTCGTGGCCCATTTCCTTGAGGAGCGATCCTGCGATATGTGCGCTGATATGCTGTCCGGTCCACTCGTTGATGGCGATCCGGATCGGATCGGCGGCAAAAGCGGTCGTTGCGGTTCCGGTGGCGAACACCGTCGCGAGCATCATGGCCTTGATGCGCTTCATGTGATGTCTCCCTGTCATCTTTTGTGATTGTTCACGGGCGAATAGACCATCGGGTGCGAAACGAGTCAAACGCTCACGCCTCATCCAGCTTCGGCGCAGCCTCCCGCCGGACGATGGCAACGCTCGACAGAAAGATGATCCCCGCACCGATCCACGTCCACAGATCGATCAACTCCCCCAGAGCCAGCCAGCCGAATAGCACGGTGAACGGCAACCGCGAGAAATCGAAGCCCACGACGATGGATGCCTCCGTCGCCGCATAAGCACGGGCGAGCGTGACATGCCCCAGCGTTGCAATCAGGCCCATCGCAAACAGCATCAGCCACTCCTGCACGCTCAACGCTTCCCAGACGAACGAGGCCGGGATAAAAGTCAGCGGCACCAGAAGCACCGTGGAGATGAAAACGATCTTGTCCGGATCGTCCTGTGCCGTCATCCGCTTGATCATGACCGACGAGAATCCCATCGCGAAGGCCGACACGATGGCGAGAATGGCTCCAGCCCCCAGCGTTTCAAAGCCGGGCCGCAAAATCACCAGCACTCCCGCAAAACCGACGACCAGCGCGATCCATCGCCGCCCTTCGATCACTTCACGCAGAATGAGCGCCGCACCGAGCGTCGTGAACAATGGCGTCAGAAAGCTGATCGCCGTCACCTCACCCACTGGCAGCAGCGACAGCGCCGTGAAATACGTCGTCATCGCCACCGCGGCACTCAACACGCGCAGGATATAGCGACGCGGTTGCCGGGTGCGGAGCATCGCCGTTCCCCGGCTCATCAACAGAGGCAGCATTGCCACAACCGCGAAGACGACGCGCAGGAACACGACCTGAAACGGATGCACTCCCCCCGTCGTCAGCACCCGCGCAAACACCGCAACCCCCGCCATCAGTGCGCAGGACACAATCATCCAGAACGCCCCACGGACGGGATCACTGCGATAGCCGGAAGAGGCGGGAGGAGGCACGTTGGCGGGCTTTCAATAGACAATGGAAGGCCTAGCCGCTTTCGATTGTCGGGCAAACCCCCTTGACCTTTGCGCCAAAACAACCCGACACTTGGCAGGTAGACCCAAGGGAAGGTCCGGCAGGCGCATCGCGCCTAATGACCGGATCAAGCACTGAAACTGGGAGAAATCATGACACTGAGAAAATCACTCCACGCATTGGCGGTCGCCTCGCTTGCCCTCACCCTTGCGCCCCAAGCGCAGGCCGGCAAGGCCGACGACACTCTCAACTATGCATCCAACCGCGAGGTCGCAGTTGTCGATCCCTATTACAACAATACCCGCGAACTGGTCATCATGGGCCAGATGATCTGGGACGGTCTCGTCTTCCGGGATATCGACAGCGGCGAGTTCAAGCCGTTGCTGGCGAAAAGCTGGGAATGGGTCGGCGACACCGCCATCGAGTTCGATCTGCGCGACGACGTGAAGTTCCATGACGGATCGGATTTCGATGCCGACGACGTGGTCTACACCCTCAATCACGCCTCCACCAAAGAGAACGGCGTCCTCACCTTCCGCAATGTAAGCTGGATCAAGGATGCCGAGAAGCTGGGCGATCACAAGGTTCGCGTGAACCTGCACAAGCCCTTCCCCCCCGCCTTCGCCTATCTGGCGAACGCCGTGCCGATGCTGCCCTCGGGCAATTACGAGAACGTGCCGAACAAGCCCGATGGCGGCAAGGATTTCGCCGCCGCCAAGCCGATCGGCACCGGCCCCTACAAGGTCAACGACGTCAAGGCGGGCGAATACGTCCTGATGGAGAAGAACGACGGCTATTTCGACGGCAGCCCCAAGGGCCAACCCCAAATCGGCAATATCCGCTTCCGCACGATCAAGGAAACGAACACGGCCATCGCTGAACTTCTGACCGGCGGCCTCGACTGGATTTGGGACGTCCCCAAGGAACAGGCCGAGCGCATGGGCAGCATGGGCGGCATTACCGTCGAGAATGCCAAGACCTTCCGCGTCTCGTACATGGCCTTCGATGCTCTCGGTCAGTCCGGGACGGAACAGTTCAAGGACAAGCGTGTCCGTCAGGCGTTTGCCCACGCCATCGACCGTCAGGGCATCGCCGAAAATCTCGTCGGACCGGCATCGGTGGTCATCCACTCGGCCTGCCACCCCGACCAGTTCGGCTGTACGCAGGACGTGCCGCAATACGACTACGACCCGGAGAAAGCCAAGGCGCTGCTGAAAGAAGCGGGCTATGAGAACGGCTTCGAGTTCGATCTCTACGCCTATCGCGAGCGGGAATTCACCGAGGCCGTCATCGGCGATCTGGCGAAGATCGGCGTCAAGGCGAACCTCAACTTCATGCAGTACCGCGCCCTGCGCGATATCGTCCGCAAGGCCGAAACGCCGATCAACCACATGACCTGGGGTTCCTACTCGATCCCCGATGTGTCGGCCATCGTCAGCAACTTCTTCACTCACGGCCCGGACGACCTGTCCAAGGATGACGCGATCAAGGCATCGCTCGATATCGCGGATAACTCCATCGACCCGGAAGTCCGCAAGGAGAACTACAAGGCAGCCTTCACCCGCATCGCGGAGGAAGCGTATTGGGTGCCGATGTTCACCTACGCGAAATACTACGCATGGTCCGACGATCTCGACTTCTCCACGACCCCCGACGAGATCCCTCGCTTCTTCAGCACAAGCTGGAAGTAAAACGCAGCTTCGGCACTGCAACATCAAAGCGTCATACCCCGCGAAAGCGGGGTATCCACCTTACCGCTATCCTTGGCGTTTGACGGCTGATCCAAGGCGTGTTGCTCCATGGATTCCCTGCCTCCGCAGGGAATGACAGTTCCGCATAGGAAAGGCCTCCCCCACCCCATGCTCGCCTTTGCCCTGAAAAGACTCGGAGTCGCCATCCTCGTGGCGATCACGGTCTCGCTCCTCAGCTTCTCGATGATCTACCTGTCGGGCGATCCGGCGGTAGCGCTGGCAGGTGAGGGCGCGAGCAATGAGGACATCGAAAACGTCCGCCGCGTCTACGGCTTCGACCGGCCTCTCATCGTCCAGTATTTCGGATGGCTGTGGGAAGCATTGCAGGGCAATCTCGGTCACTCGAATTATCTCAAAGCCCCCGTCGCGGAAGTAATCTTCGAGCGCCTGCCCGTCACCATGATCCTCGGCGCGTGTTCGCTGACCTTCGCCCTCGTCCTCGCCATCCCGCTGGGCGTCGTCGCCGCGATCCGGCCCAACTCCATCATCGACCGCATTGCACTCGGCATCGCCGTGATCGGGCAGGCCATGCCGTCCTTCTGGTTCGCGCTGACCATGATCCTGTGGTTCGGCATCTACTGGCGTATTCTGCCGATCACCGGCTCCGATAGCTGGAAAAACTTCATCATGCCCTCGATGGCGCTGGGCTATTACCTCACACCTGCCGTGATGCGCCTGACCCGTGCGGGAATGCTCGACGTCCTGTCATCGGACTATATCCGCACCGCTCGGGCCAAGGGGATGCGGCCCATGACGGTGCTGTTCAAGCACGCCCTGCGCAACGCGATCATCCCGGTCGTGTCGCTGGCGGCGGTACAGTTCGGCTTCATGCTCGGCGGGTCCATCGTCATCGAGACGATCTTCGCGATCAAC
>CALHLW010000103.1 GCA_938034615.1 uncultured Neomegalonema sp.
CGCGCGGGACAGGCGCGTGGCATCATGCACCCAAGGCCGCGAGCCATCCTTGCGCTGCGCATAGACCTCCCCACCGATCATCGCCCGCTTGACCTTGGCCGCTTTCAACAGCTTGGCCGCCTCCGCATGAAACGGCGCCCCCGCCCGCACCGTGCCACCGGGATTGAGCGTGATGACGTCGCCGCCATCGTAATAGAGAACCGCAAACTCCCCGTCATACTTGCGGCTGATCGCATACTCGGCATTGGGCAGGCGTTGGGCCGCAGTGTCCAGATCGAACGCCGCCATCATCCGCCCCAACTGCCGCCGCCGCAGGCGCACGGCCTGAAGGATTGCCGGGTCATTGAGTGCGTCGGCTCCGCCCGTTGCGTAGCCGCCAACGATCTCGCGCAGCTTCTTCGGATCGACGAGGCGCTTCATGGTAGTAATCGTCTTCGCGGAACACGCACCCTGTCACCCTCGGGCTTGTCCCACGAATGTCCGGCAATGTGAAGACGATCAGAAAAATCATTGTCTTTCCGCGACTTGATCGCGGAATCCATTTCGCAGCCAGCACCACCAGAGCGAGCGGAGAAATGGACCCCGTGGTCGAGCCACGGGGCGACAGAGCCTTTGAATCGGGCTTGATAGAGTGCGATGGAAGGTTTCACGACCCAGCCTTTTTCTTGGCTGAGGTTTTCTTCTTGGCCGTTACCTTCTTCTTCGGCTTGGCTTTCCCGGCGGGCTTCTCCGGCGGCGGTTTCAATTCCATGTTCGAGAGATGCAGCAGCAGGATATACCGCTCGCCGTCGATCCGCCCCTCCAGAAACCCGCGATAGGGGACCGAACCCCGCCGGAAGACCAGCGGTTGCTTGCCCGACTTCCCGCCCCCGACCAGCATCAGCGCCTTGGCCTCGTGCAACTCCTTCGCGATGTCGTAGAGGAAATCGAAGGTCAGCCCGTTCACATGCACGATCTGCAATTTCGATGTGAAGACGTAGCGATTATACGCCTCGTCTTTCAGCAGCATCGTCCCGGTCCATTTGAGCGGCACGTCGGCATCGACATTCGCCTCGGCCCGCTCGCGGGGGCGACGTTCGCGCAGCTTGCCATGCGGCCCGCGCACCACCTCGAACTGCTCAATGCGAAAGACCAATTCGTCATCGGGGCCGGTATAGACGCGGCTTACATTCCACAGGCTTGTCCCGAAAATCTCGATATCGACCTCGGGGTCGCCCGCAACGAGCGCCGCGCCGAGCTTTTCCGGGGAGCCGTGCTTCTCCACCAGCGTCTCGTAATCATGCTCGACGGTCGCCTTCAGCACCCGCCGCGTGTAACAGCGCCCGCCCTTCGGCCCCAGATACCGCACCGGCTCGGTAACGCGGGTACTCTCCGCCTTGACTACCGCATCGCGGTTGCGGCTGTCGGTGAGGTTGATGCCGGGCATTACAGCATGTCGAAGGAAAGGCCATCGCCCTCCGCTTCGTCCTCGTCATCATCATCCTCGATTTTATCACGCCCGCAAAGCGCCGTCTCCTCCAGCCCAATGAACCCGATGGCGCTGTCCTGCGCGACCAGCATCCAGAGCGATCCACGCTCGCCCAGCAGCAGGAAGGCGATATCCGGGTCCACTCCGCCGCGATAGCTGAACGGAATGCGAAAGATCGCGCCGCTTTCCAGCTTCTTCTTCATCTTGGCGGGAAGCGGCGTCTCGCCCTCCAACCGATAGACCAGCCGGACGCTGTGATCGAAGAACGTCTCTATGGAGACCTCCTCGGCCACCGGCGTCGGCGCATCGAAGCTGGACGGCAATTCCCTCAACGGCTCGCCCTCCATATCGACGGGCTGAAGATCGCCCCGATCCACCCATTCGCCGTCCGGGTTCACATAGCTGAACGCCGTGCCGCCATAGGGGATGAGCGTCTTGCCGTCGGAGGCCAGCGTCAGCAGCTTGCAGGGATTGCCATCCACATCGACCGTCTCCGTCTCGACGGAGCCATAGAGCTTGGTCCGGTCAACCTTCACGATCTCCCGCGCGAAGCTCTGCTTGCCATAGGTGAATTCGAGACTGCGTGGCATGGTCCGACCTCCGCGCGCAGGGTGCAACGGGCGGAGAGCACGGTCAATCAGGAACCGGCCTGAGCGCAGAGACTTCGAGCGAAGCGCCCAAAGCCCTCTCCCCGCTGTCGAGGCTATCACGTTTACACATCTCTGATTTTGCCGCCAAGGAACAGAGTCATACCGTGCGAAAGCACGGTATCCATGGCTCCACAAGCCTTGAGGGTTCAGTCTGTTGATAACCGCTGCCAAGGAATGCTGAAAGATGGATACCGCGGTCCGACGTTATTTTTATTGGACGAATCGCGTCTCTCTAATTTCGCACAAGATCGCAATGAGTCGTGTGAATCTGATAGCTGCAATGGGGAGAGGGAGCGCGCTGCTTCTACCCCGCCAACCCCTTAGCCACCTTCGCCGCCGTCGCAAAGGCTTTCACCCCATCCTCCTCCGGGCGACATGCCACCCCCCGGTCGTCGATATAGGCTTGAGCGGGGGGCTTGCCGGGGCCGTCATGGATGCTCGCATAGGCGAACCCATGCTCATCCAACCATGCGGTCATCGCCTCGACCAGCGCCTTGCGCTCCTTGGTCTTCGCCCGCGACATC
>CALHLW010000104.1 GCA_938034615.1 uncultured Neomegalonema sp.
TGCTATGCCGCCTGCGAAGACACCTCGCATCAGGCGATTTCCATGAGCGCGGATCGTACCTTCGAGGTAATCGACGCAGAATGCGTGGCCTGCAATCTCTGCGTCAATGTCTGCCCGGTCGAGAACTGCATTACGATGGAAGAACTCGCGCCGGGGATGATGGACGAACGCACGGGCCGCGTGGTGGTAGCCGACCACGGCGACTGGACCGGCCACCCGAACAACCCGAGTGCCGTGGCGGCGGAGTAGACCCCGACCGTATGAGCGACTATGTTTCATGCATGGCCGATGGAATGAAAGATACCGTCACGGGCGACACGATCTCTGCACTCCAGGCAGTCCACCTGCCGGGAGACGGCAAGCGCGTTCTCCAGCTCGTTTTCGAGACCTTCGGCGAAACGAAGGGTCGCCGGTGGCTCGCCAAGGAAAACCGCGTCTTCGACGGCAAGGCACCCGAAGACATGCTGCATACGGACGACGGGGCGGGCGCGGTCGAGAAGCTTCTCCACCGGATCGCACATGGCCTCGGCGCGTGATCGCATGGCGGATTGCGCGTCGTCCCTATGCCGACCTGAGTGGCGAGGGAGCGCGGCGCTTTGGCGGACGATGGAATTCACCGGCTAAACGCGTCGTTTACATGGCCGAGCATCCTGCTCTCGCTATGCTGGAAATTCTCGTCCATCTTGATCTATCGCCGGAACTCGTACCCGATGATTACGTGTTGATGCGGGTCGAATGGCCCGACCAAATCGCATACGAGGCAATAACGCAGTTTGTCGATGACGAGCGGAGTGTCGGGGACGAATGGTTGGAGGCGGCGAGAAGCGCCATTTTGCTGGTGCCGAGCGTTATTCTGCCCCACAGTTTCAATCTTCTACTGAATTGCGGGCACGTTGACATGTCGGAAATCAAGTTCACGGTTGAACCACTGTCATTCGATCCGCGATTATTCGGCGACAGATAGCATCAGGAGCAAGAGGTGGCAGACCAGAAATCACGCGCGACAGACTTCGCTGACCTCCACATCAAAGGCGATCCCGTCGTCCTGTTCAACGTTTGGGATCCCGGCAGTGCGGCGACGGTCGAGAAGGCAGGCGCGAAGGCGCTGGCAACGGGGAGTTGGCCGGTCGCGGCGGCGTTCGGCTATGGGGACGGAGAGAAAATCCCGCTCGACCTGGCGCTCGATAACATTCGCCGGATCGTAGCCGGGACTGACCTGCCCGTGACGATGGACCTTGAAGGCGGGTACGGCGTCTCGCCGCGCGAGGTGGAAGCAACCGTGTCGAAGGCGCTGGAAGCCGGGGCCATCGGGATCAATTTCGAGGATCAGGTCGTCGGCGGCGAGGGGCTGCACACGGTCGCGGCGCAGGCGGAGCGGGTCGCGGCGACGCGCAAGGCTGGCGACGATGCGGGCATCCCCGCCTTTATCAATGCACGAACCGATATCTTCCTGAAGAACAAGCCGGATACGCATACGAGCGCCATGCTCGATGAGGCAATCCTGCGCGCGAAGGCCTATGCGGATGCGGGGGCCAATGGCTTCTTCGCGCCGGGATTGGCCGATGAAGGGATGATCGAGGCGCTTTGCGCGGCGGTGGCTCTGCCGGTCAATATCATCGCTATTCCCGGCGTACCGGACAAGGCCACGCTGGCCCGCTGCGGCGTGGCGCGGATCAGCTACGGACCGGTGCCCTACCGGCAGATGATGGCATCGCTCGATGCAGCGGCAAAGGCGGCATTCGCCTGACTTCCGCCCCCTCGCAAAAGCCGTCGACCCTGCCCGGCCATGCCGCGATGCTGCTGTTCGCGGCGATGATCGCGGGGGCCTTCAGCATCGGCAAGCGGGCCGCACCGCTGATCGATCCCGCTGCCCTGACCGCCATGCGCTTCCTTTGTGCCCTCGCCGTTATGGGTGTGGCGGTCATCGTGTTGCGGGTGCGGGTCGAGCGTAGCCATGCCAAGGCCCCATGGCGCTATCTGATCCTCGGCGGATTGATGGGCCTGTATTTCGTGCTGATGTTCGAGGCGCTCAAGACCGCACAGCCGGTTTCGACCAGCGCGATCTTCACGCTGATCCCCGCGATGAGCGCGGGGTTCGGATGGCTGCTGATGCGGCAACGGTTCACGTTGATGGCGCAATTGGCGCTGGTCATCGGCGCGATTGGTGCGGTGTGGGTGATCTTTCGTGCCGATCTCGATGCCCTGCTGGCTCTCGATATCGGGTACGGCGAGACGATCTTCTTTTTCGGGTGCATTGCCCATGCGGTTTATGCGCCGATGGTGCCGCGCCTGAACCGGGGGGAACCCGTGCTGGTCTTCACGCTCGGCACGATCTCGGGCGCGTTGATCGTGGTCGGGATTTACGCGACGCCTGCAATCCTTGCGACCGACTGGACCGCTCTGCCCGCCATCGTCTGGATCACGATCGGGTATCTGGCGATCTTCACGACTGCCGGTACGTTTGCTTTGCTGCAATTCGCGGCCCTGCGCCTGCCCTCGGGCAAGGTGATGGCGTATGGGTATCTGGTCCCGGCCTTCGTTGCTTTGTATGAAGGTTTGCTCGGCCATGGGTGGCCCGCACCGATGGTCTGGGCGGGCGTCGGGCTGATCCTCTGCGCGCTGTTGATCCTGTTGCTGGGCAAGGACTAGCCCGAAACCTTGCGCGACAGCAGGATGTTCGCAACCGCGACGATCCCGACGACGCCACCTCCAATGCCGAGCGCATCGAGGCCATAACCGGAAAGGACGCTGCCGCCAATCACAGATCCGATGGCCGCGCCGACATAGATCGCTGCGGCGTTGAGGGCGAGGACGACGCTCGCAGCCTGCGGCGCGAGGGTAATGAGACGGGCCTGCTGTGCCGCCACGAACGACCAGCCGAAAAGCGGCCAGACGACCAGCAGGGCAAGAACCACCGGTTCCGGCATCGGCAGGAGGGAGAAGAGCGGCATCAGGACGACCTGCGCCGCCGCGAGGATCGTCAGGGTCCGCACGGTTCCGATCCGGTCGGCCATCCTGCCCCCCATCAGGTTCCCAGCCACCGCGCCGCAGCCATAGACGACCAGCGACAGTGTTATCCCGTCACGGCCCCACCCCATCGTCTGCGACAGCAGCGGCGCGATGTAGGTAAAGGGGACGTAGATCGCGGCGAGGAACGATGCGGTGAAAAGGACCGCGAGCATCGTCGGACCGTCGCGCAGCACCCGCCCAAGGTCGCGCAGCGAAACGGGCTGGAAGCGCAGGCCGCGCGGAACCCGAATCCATAGCAGCCAGACGAAAGCGCAGGCGAGAATCGTGACCAGCCAGAACGCCACGCGCCAGCCGAAGGTGTAAGCGATCCATCCTCCCGCCGGGACGCCGAACACCTGCGACAGAGTCAGGCCGAAGAACACTGCGGCAAGTGTCTTTCCGCGCTGTTCGGGAGTACTGAGTCCTGCGGCCACGGCGGCGGCGACCGGTGTGAAGAGGCCGGCCCCCGCCGAGGCGAGAATGCGTCCGGCGAACAGCATCTCCTGCCCCGGAGCAACGGCACAAAGGGCGCATCCAAACGCAAAGAGCGCCATCCCCGCCGCGAGAATACGCCGCCGCCCCATGTCGCCCGTGATGGAAACGAGAACCGGGGAAAGGACGGCATAGGCCAGGGCATAACTGGTCATCACCCATCCGGCGGTTGCCGCCGACACGCCCAGATCGCTCGCTAGCGGCTCAAGCAGGCCGATGACCATGAAGGCCCCCATGCCGATGACGAACTTCGCTGCCGAGAGGACAGGCACCAGGCGACGCAGGGTGATCGCAGCGTCAATCACGAGGCCGCAACCCGTCGAGGAACAGCGTCTCCAGCGTCGCCGAGGCGGCATCGAACCGGGCATCGTCGTCTTTCCCCAGCACCGCGCGCACCTGCACGTCGAAATCGGAGTAATGTTGCGTCGTCGCCCAGATCGCGAAGAGCAGATGCACGGGATCGACGGGGGAGAGCCGCCCGTCGGCGATCCAACCCCCGATGACCGTCGCCTTCTCCTCCACCAACATCCTCAAGCGTCCCGATAGCAGTGGCGCAATACGCGGCGCGCCTTGCACGATCTCATTCGCGAAAAGACGGGATTCGCGGGGGTGGCTGCGGGCCATGGCCAGCTTGCGGCGGATATAGGCGCGCAGTTCCTCTATCGGCTCTCCCGCCGGATCGAGCGCCTCCAGCGGATCGAGCCACGTCTCCATCAAGCCGTCGAGAAGGGCGACGTGCATCTCTTCCTTCGTGGCAAAGTAATAGAGGACGTTCGGCTTCGACATGCCTGCGGCATAGGCGATCCCGTCAAGGGTGGCACCCCGGAAGCCATGAGCCGAAAACACGTCGAGCGCGGCATCGAGAATACGCGCCTCGGTCGCGGCGCGCTTCGGGGTCCGCTCTGTCTGTGCCATGTCCACTCCCTTTTGCGCTTGACCAGCATGGCCGCACGGGTAGCCTTTGACCAGTGTGAAACGCGATCAGAACGAGCATCGAATTGCCCAAGTGTGGGCATTTCGATGCACTTGAACCTAAGATGTGATCGCGTTTGGCACGAGATGGAAAAATTCTACCGATGGAGACTCCCATGCCCGCACCCGGCGAAAACCTGCGCATCGACGGCGACCGGCTGTGGGACACAATCCATGAGATCGCGGAGATCGGGCCCGGCATCGCGGGCGGCTCGAACCGGCAAACGGTGACAGATGAGGACAGCGAGGCACGGCATCTGTTCAAGCGTTGGTGCGAGGCGGCAGGGTGCACGGTTGGGGTAGACCAGATGGGCACCATGTTCGCCACCCGCCCCGGCACGGACCCCGACGCCCTGCCTGTCATGGTCGGCTCGCATCTCGATACGCAGCCAACGGGCGGGCGGTACGACGGAGTGCTGGGCGTCCTGGGCGCATTGGAGATCGTGCGGACGATGAACGATCTGGAGATCGAGACGAAGCATCCGGTCTGCATCGTCAACTGGACCAATGAGGAAGGCACGCGATTTGCGCCTGCGATGATGGCTTCGGGCGTGTTTGCAGGCGTCATCACGCAGGAGGATGCCTACGCGAAGACCGATGCCGAGGGGAAGCGGTTCGGCGACGAATTGGAACGCATCGGCTGGCGCGGCGAGGAGCCGGTGGGCGCGCGGAAGATGAAGGCGTTCCTCGAACTGCATATCGAGCAGGGGCCGATTCTGGAGGCCGAGGGTAAGGATATCGGTGTCGTCACCCATGGGCAGGGCTTGCGCTGGATCGAATGTACCGTGACGGGCAAGGAAAGCCATACTGGCTCGACCCCCATGCCGATGCGCAAGAATGCAGGGCGAGGGTTGGCGCAGATCACGGAGCTGGTTCATGCGATTGCCATGGACAACCAACCGAACGCGGTCGGGGCCATCGGGCATGTGGATGTCTACCCCAATTCCCGCAACATCATCCCCGGCAAGGCGGTTTTCACCATCGACTTTCGGTCGCACGAACTGGATCGGTTGAACACGATGGTCGAGCGTTTGATGAATGAGGCGCCGAAGCTGTGCGAGGCGCTGGAGGTCGAGTTCGAAGCGGAGATCGTCGGCCAATTCGATCCGCCCGCCTTTGATGAAGGGCTGGTGCAATCGATCCGCGATGCGGCGGAACGGTTGGGGTATTCGCACAAGGATATCGTGTCGGG
>CALHLW010000105.1 GCA_938034615.1 uncultured Neomegalonema sp.
ATGGACCGTATTGCGTGGTGGGAGGACTACACCGCCAAGCACGGCGGGTCGATGGACAACAATCCTTCCCCCGGCAACAAGGCGGGCGGGTTGACCACAATCCTCGAAAAATCCCTCGGGGCCGTCGCCAAGAGCGGCACCTGTACGCTGGAGGGTGTCTACCGTTACGGTGAACCCATCGACCGCAAGGGTTTTGTCTTCATGGACAGCCCCGGTTACGATCCCGCCTCCATCACCGGTGAGATCGCCTCCGGCTGTACCCTCGCCGCCTTCACCACTGGACGCGGCTCGGTCTTTGGCTCAAAACCCACTCCCTGCATCAAGATCGCAACGAATACCGAGATGGCCACCCGCATGGCCGAGGACATGGATGTGAATGCTGGAAAGATTGTCTCCGACGGAGCCACGGTCGAGGACGTCGGCACCGAAATCTTCGACCTGCTCCTGCGCGTTGCCTCCGGCGAACCGTCGCTGTCCGAAGCTCAGGGCCTTGGCGATTATGAATTCGTCCCGTGGCAGGTCGGCGCGGTGATGTGACGCTTATAAGGACTTCGGCACGAATACCGTTGGCAGTTCCGGCAGGCGCTTTTGCGATAGTGTCAGGTCGTCCCCCTCCATGAAGTCGATCTCGAAATCTTCCTTCATGGCCGACAGGAACTCCGCCAGCGTATAGCGCCTGAAGGCGTGCATGGGCAAAACCACCTGCGCCTTCAACCGCTTGAGCATGACGATGATATCGTCGATCCCGAGGGTGGCCGTGCCATCCACCGGCACCATCACGACATCGAGCCGCCCCAACAGGGCATAATGCTCCTCGGTCGGGATATGGTGGATATGCCCCAGATGCCCGACGCAGAGATCGCCGATCTCAAAGATGAAGATCGAATTCCCGAACGGCTCGATCCCCGCATAATCGCTGCGGATATCCGTCGGCACGTTGCGGATCAGCGTTTCCCCAAGCCGCAGGAAGTGGCGGCGCGGTTTGCCTTTCTCACCCCATCCTTCGAGGACATGCTCGATCTCCGGATCAGGAAAGGCCGTCCAGTGCGTCTCATGCGCATGGTTCATCGTGATAACATCGGGCGCGCGGTCGAGTCGCCCTTCAAAATCGCCCGACCAGTCCGTCGCGATCTGCAAACCTTCCTCGTTTTCAAGAAGATAGGACGAGTGCGCCACGAAGCGGATCGCCACCTCTTCCTTCGTCAGAGTTACCGCCGCGCGATGGAGCAAAGGTGGCGCAGCTTTTGCCAGTTGAAAGCAGTCGCTGGCACCGGCGGGGGCGGCCCCCGTAAGCAAGAGCGCAAACCCAAGGCATCCGATTATCCGATGCATCCCGTTCCCTCCCGATCCGATCCATCCTTCAAGGGTAGGGGATATGACGCGAAGGGCAAGAACGCATCGGCCCCGCCCATGACGATGCAGGGCAGGGCCGATCAAGTTTGCAGGGGGGCAGTCCCTTACCGGTCGATGCCGACGACCGTATCGCCGAGATCGTCGAAGACGTCCCACATGTCCTCATCCAGCTTCAGCTTGCCGCGAATATACCAACCGGCGTTGTAGAGGTTGCGGATGCGATCCTCTTCGAGATCGACGTGGTTATAGCCTACACCAAGCTGGAGGTTGTCCGTCACATGCACCTTGATCTCGGCCCCGATCCCATACGTGTAGTTCTCGAAGTCCTGATCGGTGAAGAGAGCGACATTGCCCGCCAGCGCGACACGGTTTTCCGAGAACTCGTACTCCATCCCGAGCTGCCCCATGTGGAGCGTATTCGAGTCGTTCACGAAGTCGGAATTGAACTCGGTATGCTCGCCCGCATAGCGCCAATTGGTGCGCAGACGTTCACTTTCGGTCCAGGTGCCGCCCAGCGACCAGCGATGGGCCTGCTCGGTGCGCTCCGCCTTGTCGATCTCGTATTCATACCAGCCGAGCAGGCGCAGCCGGTTATCGAGTTTCGGGCGATAGGCGAGGCCGAAGCGCAGACGGTCACGGGTCCGGTCTTGCTCACGCTTGTCATCGAACGCGAACCTGTTGCGGAAGAGCGCCGTGAAGTCGCTGTCGATCTTGTACCCGAATGCGAGGTTGGAGTAGAGACCATACCCGTTCTCGTCACGATCCCACTGGGTATCGAAGCGTGTAATCACACCTCGCTCCTCGTCGTTGTAATCCATGCCGACCGTGATCGCGCTGCGGCGTTCGTCTTCATCGGCGATGGGTTCCACATGCTCGGCGGAGAGCGTCACAGTCGTGATCTCGGTTGGATTCCAGCTATAACGAAGCCCGTTGGCGACACCGTTGCCATTGGCGGCCCCGCCGCTGCGATATTCGCTGAACCCTTCGAGGTTCTCGTAGGCGCGATACTCCACACCGGCCTTGGTGGTGTAGTTCGTGTTCCGGTTATCCCCGATCCCGAAGAAACCGGATTCGGTGGTCGACAGCTCGTGCAGAGCGTAGAACCGGATTTCGGGTCGCCACTGGTATTCTGCTCCGGCGGTCAGACGTCGGTTGTCTGCTTCGATAAAGTCCTGCTCGTACTCTGTGAAAAACGAGGCATTCGGCACGAGAGGCGGGCTGTAGCGCAGGCCCACGATACCGCTCAGAACATCGGTCGTCGTTTCATCGTCTTCGGTGCGGACCGCACGGACGCCGATGCTGCCATCCAGGTTCTCGGTGAGCTGGCGCGTGACCAGTGCCTCGACTCCATAGCGTTCGCTATCCCCGTCCACTTCGCTCGTGTAGAGAGCGTCAGCACTTGCTTGTGTTTTGGCGTCGATCTGCGTCGTCGCCCTGATCCGCGCCTCGTCGCGACCCGAGCCGACGTAGGAACCCGGAACGTCGAACTCCGTGTCCGTATGCGCCAGTTCGGCGTGGACGGTCGTTTGTCCGGCGCTGTAGTCATAGCTTGCACGATAGCCGTTACCATAGTCGCCGTCGTCATTCGTCGAGCGCGTGACCTCCAGTTCGACATCGCCATAGGCACCCAGATCGGCATCCACATAGGCCGAGCGGATCGTGCGCTTCTCACCGAAGCCCCGGTCAGCAGAGGTCCGAAGTTCCCGGTATCCGATCGAGATGTCTTCCGTCACCTCGTAGCGCGCCTCGCCGCCGTAGACGTAATACTTCTCGCCGCTCGAGTCTTCGGTTTCGTAGGTGATGCGGATCGAGACCGGGTTAAGGTTGTCGTCGGAGAGCGGAATGGGATTGTTGAAGATCAACGCGCCACTGAAATAATCGATCGAATAGTCGCTCAGGCGAGTCTGTTGCTCGATATTGATGATGACCGATGGCTGGTCCCGGTCTCGTGTGATGATCTCGACGATCTCCGATCCATCACGCAGACCTTCCAGATCAACGTCATAGGGGCCGGAAACGCCCCGCGAGGGGATTTCGACGATCTGCTGGTCCAGTTCGGTCTGGGCCACGAAGACAGTCACGGAAACCGGGCCGTTCTCGTAACGTGCCTTGCCCCCGGTCAGCGAGCGGCGATAGGCACCGAGACGAATGGCGTCGCTTTCCGGCTCCACGGCGATATCGCCATAGAGGATGTAGGATTGTCCGCGCTCGACCTTCACGAACAGGCGGGTGGATGATTGTGCATCGAAGCCCCGCTCGGAGTTATCGCCATAGACGGGATAGAATTCGTCACGCGCGATATCACGGAACAGGCGCTCATCGGTATCCTGATCGCTGTCGTAGCGCAGGGTAAGCAGCGAGTCGCCCAGGATGCGGCCTTTGAGGTAGAGTTGCCCCCGCACGCCTTCCGTCGTCTCCTCGAAGTAGGAGAGATTGCCGGAGTCCATCAGCCCTTCGAGAGTGCGGCCCTTGTCGCCGAACTTGACGGCACCTTCGATGATCCCGACGAAGGTGCGCTCGCCCAGATCAGGCGTGATCGCCAATTCGACTTCGCCGCTGCCGAATTCTGATTCAACATAGAGATGCTCACGCCCGACGAGGTTAGGCGGGATGAAGTCGAAGGTCGCCTCACCATTGTCGATGAAGCTCTGAAGACCCGGTTCCTGAGGCCGGATATCGCGAACGTCCCAGGCCCCGCGATGGGTGTCGAGCGTGACCGTCGCCGGAGCACGCACCAAACGTCCTTCCGCATCGACGACACGGATGACGACCGGGACGCGGATATTCGAATCTGCCGTCGCAGTCGGCGGTGCAATCATCTGCAAGCCCGCGGGTGCGCCGGGGGCGTAGACGGTCCGCTCATGGCGACCGCGTTCGTTGCCGAAGGGGTCCGTAACCGTCGTGGAGATCGTGTTCCGACCCGGCTGGAGCGGGACAGCGATATATTCGAAGAGCTGGATGCCGCGCGAACGGTCGGTCAGCTTTGCACCGATCTTGGTGCCAGGAACCTTCTGGCCGTTGATGGAAAGGACGACGTCGGTTTCAGCGGGCGACTTCACGAGGATGTCGAGGCTGCCGTATTCCGCCACCATCTCGTCCTCAATGCCGACAAAGTCGAAATCGGGCGACAGCGTCGGCAGCAGGAGCGACAGTCTCTGCTTACGTTCCGCCTCGGTCTCGCCCCGGCGAAGGGAGGTTATCCCGGATTCTTCGCCGGTCTGCACACCCGTCGGCACACGATTGTCGATGTCGGTCGTCGTATTGAGCGCGTTCTCGGTCCGCGAGCTCAGGGCACTCGTTCCACCGTCGAAGGTCAGGGGCAGGTCGTCCCGCAACAGGGATTCGCTGAAGGCAACACGATTGAACGACTCGCGCCGTGCGGCAACTGACTTTGCAGCCGTCTCCGTGTAGAGGACCGGGAAGTCCTCGCCCCGCAACTCGGCGCGTTTCACGTCGATGAAGCGCGATCCGGGTTTTCCGGCATCGTCGATTTCGGAGAGCGCAATCTCGGCGCCTTCCGGGAGTGTGGATTTCTGAACCGCGAGAACCTGCGTGACCGGGCGCAGACCGAACAGGGAATAACGGCCTTCTTCATCCGTCACGACTGACAAGCCGTTGGAAGTCACGAGCTTGACGCCCGGAATACCCGGCTCCAGATCATCGCCGTCCTGTACGCCATCGCCGTTGATGTCGAGGAAGACACGACCGATGATGGCCGCTTCGTCCGCGAACACGCTGCCACGGTCATCGACACGAACGATGGCGCGACCGGGTTGCGACGTAAGGCGCACACCTGTACGGGCCTGAACCCCAGTCAGAATGGCGGAGTTGATGCGTCGGCCCTGTCCTGCGGTCGGGGCGATACGAACCGTGTATTCCAGTTCAACCGTGGAGTTCGGCTTCACCGTTCCGATCGGGAAGGTGAGGGTCCGTCCGGGGCTGCCTTCGGGATCGTCTTCCGCGCGCACACCGTCGATGGCGGACGATCCTTCGATATAGATGAAGCCCGGCGGGAGACGATCTTCGACTTGGGCATTCGTAAGCCCCTGACCCGTCAGGTTATTTGCCTGAATGGTATAGACGACGTATTCGCCCCGGCGCACTTCGTCACGGTTGGCCGTCTTGTCCAGCGTCAGAGCCAGCCGGTCTGCAGGATCGACCGGAACGTCGATATCGCCGAGTGGGCCGCCATCAAAGGTAAACGTCGTGCCGTATGAGGCGTCGGAGGAAACGGTACGCTGGTACCCGTCGAAGGATGTATAGATTGACGGAAAGACATAGACCGCAGGCGGTGTCACGAGGATGGTATAGGTGCCTTGGGGAACGGCATCGAAGCTGTAAAAACCGTTCTGATCGGTGGTCGTCGTCTGGAGCGCGGCGGCACCGTTGGAACCAGCGGAAAATAACTCGACGGTCGCGCCGAAGACAGGCTCGTTCGTGATCGAGTCGAAGACATACCCGCCCGGTTCGATGGTGATCTCGTCGCCGAACGTGGAACCACGACAGGTTGCGGTCGCCGATGCTGCATCGTCGGCCTTCGGTTCGAGAATGGTGTTGTCGGGGAAGGCGACCGAGCTTTCGCGTACGGCTATCCCGGCGGTGCGGAAGACCCCAGTGTTCGGCCCGGTTTCCCGCGCCAGAATGACCTCGCTATCGTTCGAGAGCGTCGTCCGGATCGTCACGAAGACTTCGTCGATTTCGCGCGTCGCATTACACAAGCCCGCGATCAGCTGGACCGCGACTTCCTCGTCGAAATTCGTTGTATCGATACGGTCGCTGAAGCTGGGATCGTAAAAGCTGAGAATTCCGTCCTCTGCGACGATTGGTGTCTCGACCTCGTTCGAGGATGAAGACGACACGCTGACGCCGTTGTTCACATAGGCGACTGCCGTGTTGACGATAGGAGCGTCCCCGGCATTGTCGTTGACCCGAACGACAAAACTCAGATCCGTCGAGCGCCCGACGATGTAGTCGCTGTCCTTGACGAACGCGATGGCATTGATGGTGCTGGGGTCGGCGGGCAGCGTCGTGACGTAGGTCTGCGTGTCTGCCCCTGAAATGTTGAAGACGGGCTCGAAATCGCCCAAGGCACCCGTGGCACTGAAGGCCGTGTTCAGCGGAATGTCATCGCGAACGAGGACCACGCTCGTGGGGGTGCCGTCGATAGTGATCGGCAGACCGTCGATCATATTGATCGGCTCGATATTCAGTGCGCCATTGTTTCGCAGGCGCAGTGTATACTCGATGCTGTTGGTGCCCTGATCGTAAGCGGCAATTTTCTCGAGACGCAGGGTCGCTTCGTCGATCAGGACGATACTTTCGACCTCATCGACCAGAGGGGTGTCCTCGATCGGTGATGCAACATCTGTAAAATCTGCCACAACGGCAGTGACTCGGAGGGTCGTGACTGCGCGATCATCCTGTGTGGTGCTGTTCGGTGTCAGGAAGGTATAGAGCAGAGCGACAGAGTCGTTTTGCTCGACATCGACAGGCATCGCTGCGGTTACGGCATAGTCATCGCCATCGACGATACCGTTGCTGTTTATGTCCACATACAAGGTGCCGGAGACATCGAAATCGTCGTCACCGGAATTCTGGGTGACGCTGGCGTCGATGGTCATTGGCAGGTTGCCGGTGTTCCGCACACGAAAGGCGAAGGTACCCTCGGTACCGCGCGTCAGGCGCACCGTATCGCCGCCTGTGACCTCGATTGCGGGAACTGGGAGGACGGTCGCAGAGACGCTGTTGGAGCGAACCGTCTCGATGAGACCGAATTCTGTGTTGAAGTAGGTTGCAGTCGCTTGGTTGGAGATGACCGTGCCAGCGGGCGGCTGGGCAGCGTATGCGACGATGCCGGTTGCCGCGAATGCAAAGGATGCAGCGAGGTTCCTAAAAGTCTTGGAAACGAACGTCATCTTCACAACCTCCTGGCCGGGGTGTCCTTGAGTTGGACGTGGAAAATTTTCGGGAAGAGGTGGGGTAGAGAGCGGGCAGGGTGCCCGCTCTCCGTAGGTGTTACTCGTCGATCTTGACGGTGAAGGTCAGGACGCCCTGACCACCCGGAACGAGCGTTCCGTAGGTGCCGGTCAGCGTGCCGGTACCGTTGTTCGCGAAGCCAGCGAGCGAGCCGGTCGAAACCGTGGCCGCGCAGTTGCCGCCGCAGTTCGTCATGGTTGTCCAGGTCGGCGTGGCGTCGGTGACGACCACGTTACCCGCATCGGCGGTACCGCTGTTGAGCGCGGTAATGCGGTACGTGATGCACTGGCCGGGAGTGGCATTGACCGTGCCGGGAGTGAACGTGCTTCCAGCTTCTGCCGCCCCGGTGGTGCAGTTGGTCAGGCGCTGCTCCTTGTTCAGCGAGACATCACCCGAGACGATCGTCACGGTGTCGGTCACGCTGTTGTTGGTGGCATCGGCATCCGTCACAGCGCCGGCGGCCGAGGTAAGCGCAGTGGCAACCTCGATCGTCTGGCTTTCCACCAGGCCGACCGTGGCTGTGGAAGGAACCTGAACACGCAGGATGACATCGGCTGAACCGAGTGCAGGGATACCGCCAGTGATATCGTTGATGTTGTCGATGACGACATCGCCGCTATCCGCCACGCCGTCGCCGTTGACGTCATGGAACAATGTACCCGAGAAGGTCGTGAAGCCTCCTGTGGTCGGCAGGGTCAGGGCACCGGCAGTGATCGTCGAGTTGCCGTCGTTGAAGATCGTGTGCGGGATGTCGAGGATACCCGACGGTGCCGCCTGACGGTTCTGGTCCGACTCGATGCGCAGATCGACGATGCCGTTCACGGTCACGGCGTTCAGGACGGTGTCACTTTGGCCGGTTGCAGCCGAGGAGACGGTCGTGATGAAATCCGTCGTCGCCGGTGGCGCACCAGCCGGAGGCGTGATCGTCGCCACCACATCGACACTCTGACCGGCGGGGATGTTGCCGGTATTCGTGATCGGCGTACCGTTGAGGGTGAACACAACGGTATAATCGACAGGAAGACCCGTGATCGCGAGGTCATAGTTGTCGGATGTCGCACCGCCGTTCCCGATGTCGAAGGTGAAGGAGACCGGAGTACCGGGATCGGTAGCCTGCGTATCGAAGGGATCGCCACCATCAGACTGATCTGCGGCAAGCGTTCCGAAACCATCGTTATCCGACGAGACGTTCGGCGTGCCGTTCTCGTTGCTGATATCCACCGCCGCGACATTGATCGTGCCTGCAAAGCGAGTCGTTGCGGTGTTCGGCGTGCCGCCGTCGCTGGCAACCGCCGTCACGATGGCGTTGAAGCCGCCGGCGGGTACAGTAGTCGTAGCGGTGGGCAGCGTTGCGAGCAAAGTCACGGTCGTCGTGCCACCGATTGCGACAGGGCCGATCGGGCCGGCAACAGGCGTGATGCCATCGGGTCCGACGAGCTGGAACGACGTTCCGTCCGGGAACCCGGTCGCACCAGCGACGTTCGCGAAGGTTACGTCGATGTTCTGCACCGAGTTGGAGTTGTTCGTCAGAACGACTTCCATCGGGATTGTCGCGCCCTGAGCAACGGCATCTGTCACTTCGACGACATCGTTTTTGGCGCCGTCATCGTCCGAAGCGGAAGCGGTCGCGCCCAGGTTGGTGCCTGTGTCGGGATCGACGACATAGCTATCCGCGCTGTAATCCGCAGCGGTGATGCGGTAGAGATCGTCCACCGTGACAGTGGCGGTGTTCGAGTTTGCGCCATCGACAGGGGTCACCCCGACCGTCTGGGTGGCGAAGTTGTCGATATCACCAGCAGGGACGGGATTGACCGTATCGATAACCGCATCGAAGGTCACGAAACCCGTGCGTCCCTGCGGAACTGTATCGATCTGGAAGGAGACGGTCTTCGTAGCGATGTCGTAGCTGAACTCGATTCCGTGAGAGGAGCCGTTGGTCTGTTCATAGGTCGTATTATTCGGGTCCGTCGCATCACCGGCAGTATCGTCCAGCGCGTCCGGGTCATCGGACCACTTGCCCGATCCGGATACGAAGACGAGACGAGGATCGAGTAGGTCATTCACGATGAGCTGATCGGCATCTGTCAGGCCGGTGCTGGAATAGGTCAGCTTGATGGTCACGGTGTCGCCCGGCCCGGTCAGTCCGTCGGCAACGGTATCGGCGACGGTCATGTCTTTCAGGATGTCGACGATAGGCGCGCTGGACACCGTGATGATGTCGTCGTTCGTGTCGACCTGGGTCGGGTCGAAGACACTCGTCGCCGTGACGGTGACCGTGTCGGTCTGCCCGCCTGTTGCGCCGCTCGGCACAACGGCCTCGATCACCACACCGAAGCTTTCGCCAGCATCAAGCGTAGGGGTAGTCGCGATCGGGGTTGCGCTGTCGGCAACGCCGTCACCATCCGCGTCCGCGAAAATCTTGATCAGCGTGGGGTCGAGCGTGAACGTGCCACCGGTCGGCGATGCTGCGGTGATACCGAAGCTGTCGGCGCCGTTACCATTGTTGGTGATGGTGTGCGGAATGAAAACCTTACCGCCCGGCGCACCCGTCTTGTTGGTCGGGGTGGCGAGGTCCAGCGCAGCGATCTGCTGCACGATGGTCTCGACCTTGTTCGAGGTTACGCTTACGGTATCACCCGAAGCGTTAGTGTAGGTTGCGGTTGCCTGGTTGCCAATCCGCTCGCCTGCGGGCGGTGCAGCGGCAAAGGCGGCTGCGCCTGCAAACGATGCGGCGGTTACGAGAAGGCCAAAGCGTTTGGACCGGCGAATGACTGTCATCGGATAGCTCCTCTGGGGTACGTGAAGGCGGTCAAGCGTCCTGTCGGGTGCCACGAGGGCACCCGCTATGGGATCGTCTTCACCGGTTTGAGGTGGGTGTTACGAGCGGCTTACTTGACGCGAACGCGATACGTATTCGTGACCTGCTCCTGGGTCTGGAGCGGGTTTGCGAGCGTCCAACGGATCGCGGTGAAATGCTCGGGACGTGCTTCTTCGATCAGGCGGGAACCATCATCGAGGACGACGATCCGCTGTGCGGGAAGAGTTGACCATTCCTCGCCTGGCTGATCGGGATCGAGTTCGCCGCGCACTTCGAGAGTGGCAGGCGAAGAGGTTGCCAGCGTGGCAGGATCGACCACGGCCTGGTCGGGAACAGGTCCGACGATGGCAACACCACCAACGGCATTGCCGAAGGTGTTGCGATGACGGATTCGGTATTCGATAACCTGACCGGGTTCGACGGTCAGTGCACTTGCGTATTGCTCTGTGCCATCCGCCGCCACCGTGACGACATGGGCACTCATCTCGCTCTGCAATTCGGCAAAGGCTAGGCTTGGGATTACGACTGTCAGCGCCGCTATGACGCTCGCGGTGGTTCTTATCGCAGGGTACATCATCTCTCTCTCCGTAGGCGTTTGCGACGCCGCGTTCTGCGGTTCGCCTCGGAAGGGACAATCTCGTAAAAGAATTACCAGATAGTTCTCTTAAGCATAGAAATTACTTGAAACTAATACACATTAATTGACTTATCGTGCAAAACTTGATCTTTGGTTGAGTCGTAGTTTCTGGTTAATTTTATGGTTACGGGGTAAATCTTTGCCATTACCTTAAATTAAAAATTTAATAAACAGGCCAATTGAAGCGTTCATAAGTGTTACAATGAAGAAGTTATAATCCTATTTTGATTTGTTGATAGGGCCTCGCTACTTTCAATTGTCGAACCGCCGCATCGTTGAAATCGCAAAATGCCGCATAGGCGATCAGAGATGCATCGTCAGTACACTACGTATCTCGAACGAAGTCCTGAATGGTTCGTGCGAGATGTTTCGGTTGTTCTACGCAGGGGATATGCCCACAATTCTGTATTTCTACATAGCGAGCACGCGGCAACCGCGATGCGAAGTCTTGCATTAAAACCGGAGGTGTCGATCCGTCTTCTGCACCACATATGCAAAGGGCGTCCAAATCCATTGCAGCACAGTCCTCGGTGAAATCGGCATCCCGGATCGCGCGCCCCAGATCGCAATACCCGGCAACCGGCGTGCGAACCAACATCGCGCGCCAGATCGGAAATGTCGTTGCCTTGGTTCGAAAACCGGCGGTAAACCAGCGTTCCAGCGTCGCGTCCGCCACTGCCTCCATCCCGCCACGCTCGATCAGATCGATTCGTTCGTTCCAGATTGCATCGGTTCCGATCTTGTGGGCGGTGTCGCAGAAGACTACGCGCTCCACACGGTTTGGCGATGCCTTGCGCAGCGCTTGTGCGATCAGGCCACCGACGCTGAGGCCGATGATCGTCGCGCGCTCGATCCCCACATGACCCATCAGGGCCAGCAGATCATCCGCATGGTCCTCGATGGAGCGCTCGCCAGAGAGATCGCTCAGGCCGTGCCCCGCCGTGTCGTAGCACAGGACGCGGAAATCCGGCGACAGATGCGCGAGCATCGGATCCCAGATGCGAAAATCGGTGCCGAGCGAGTTCGAGAAGACCAGTGCCTCTCCATCACGCGGGCCGCTGTCGCGGTAGTGCAGGGCGCGGGTGCCGATCCGAAAGACGTCCATGGTCATAGCCTCCTCTTTGGATCGAGGCTATCTCACCCAATGCGCGCGTGAAAGAGGCCAAGAAGCGCCGGATTGCTGTGGGCAATTCGAGCAAGCGATACGCGAGCGAGCCTGTCAGCCATCGGCCCCGGAACGTCGAACGCCGCGAAGAATACCTCCGTATCCACGACCTCGTCCCACGCCTCCAGCACACCCCCGCAGAACCGCACCCCGCCCCATGAACCCGTCGTGAGCACCAGATCGCGCGTCACCCGGCCCAGCAAGGCAGAGAACGCTTCACGCGGCGAATCGCTGTGTAGGCGCAGCCGCGCAAGACCCGGCCCCGACAGCACATCCTCGACAGTCCCTCGGCCATCGGGCAGCAACACATGCCCCGGCTCCGTCGCAAGGGGATGCCACCCCTCCTGCACCGGAACCGCAACCGCCGCCCCGAATCCCGTCCCCACATTTACGGCGATCATCGGCGCGGTCACGGCGGTATCGCCTGCCCGCAAGACATCCAGATCGTCCCGACCGAGATAGGGCAGGGCAGCGGCCACAGCTTCCAGATCGTTCAAGACGCCAACATTGCACCCCAGCGATCCGGCCAGCGCGCCACCGTCGATCACCCATGGCGTATTGGTCATTCGGATCGTCCCGTCCGAGACCGGCCCTGCCGCCGCAATCGCGCATGACCCGATCCGCTCGCGTTCCTCCGTTCGCGTGTCGAAAAACGCTTCCAGCGCATCCTCGAAACGCGCATGTGCGGCGACCGGCAGCACTGTCGGCGTCGGAATACCCTGATCATCCGCCAGCGCGAACCGGGCATTGGTTCCCCCGATATCGGCCAGCAACCGCGCCTCGCTCATGCCGCGTCGTCGGCCTGTCCATGACCGCGCAAATGGTCCATGAACGCCCTGCGCCACGATACGATATCGCTGTGCCTCACCCGCGCGAGCAGCTTGCCATGCCGGTCCAGTCGCTCGTCCAGTTCCATCGTCACGGCGTTATGCAGCGCCTTGGCGACCTCATCGGCGTCATAGGGATTGACGATCAACGCCTCTTCCATCTCGGCGGCGGCCCCCGCAAAGCGCGATAGGATCAGCACACCGGGATCGTCCGGCTCTTGCGCCGCCACATATTCCTTCGCGACAAGGTTCATCCCATCCCGCAGCGGCGTCACCAATCCGACCTTCGATCCCCGGAACAGTGCGGCCAGCGTCTCGCGCGGCACCGAGCGATGAATATATCGCACAGGTGTCCAGTCGAAATCCCCGAACTCCCCGTTGATCGCGCCGGACAATTGCTCAAGCTCCGTTCGGATCTCGGCATAGGCGACCAGTTCTTCCCGCGTTGGTGGCGCAATCTGCATCAACACGGTCTTCTTGCGTTGATCAGGGAAGTTCTCCAGAAACCGCTTGAAGGACCGAAAGCGGTCGGGAAGGCCCTTGGAATAATCGAGCCGCTCGACCCCGATGACGTGATTGCGCACCGCCCCACGTGTCAGGCGTTTGATACGATCATTGGCCTTCGGGGTATTCGCCATCTCGATGAAGGAATCCACATCGATCCCGATGGGAAAGGTTCGGGCATCCATCATCCGGGTGCCATTGCGGAACGGATGTGTCACTGGCCCCGCATCCGCAGAGGATTGCTCGACGTAGCGTTTGAAGTTGGACAAGTCCTGATCGGTCTGAAAGCCCACGAGATCATAGGCGTGAAGCGTATCGAACAGCCACGCATGATCCGGCACTGCCGCGATGATCTCGGGCGGCGGAAAGGGGATGTGCAGGAAGAACCCGATCCGGTTCTCGACCCCCAGCTTGCGGAGTTCCGCCGCCAACGGGATCAGGTGGTAATCGTGTATCCAGACCACATCGTCATTGTCGATCATTGCCGCCACGGATTTCGCAAAGCGGCGATTGACACTGCGATACCCTTCCAGCGCTGCCACATCGAATTCGGCCAGATCGAGACGATAATGGAAAACAGGCCAGAGCGCTCGGTTCGAATACCCCAGATAATAGGTATCGTACTCCTTTTGGCTGAGCGGCAACGTCGCGAGCGTAACGCCACCCCGGCGTTCCAGATTGACGCCCGATCCTTCGGCGTCTTCGCGGATTTCACCATTCCATCCGAACCATATGCCATTGCCGTCGCTCAAGGCTTCGCCGACCGCCACCGCCAGCCCACCGGACTGCGGCAGGGTCGGATCGGCCACGCGGTTGGAGACGACGATGAGGCGGCTCATACGCTACTTTCCCAAGGGTCGGACAAGCGCATCGCGCCATTGATTATACCTACAAGCGAGTATGTCTGTGGAAAGTTCCCCCACGCTTCCCCGGTGCGGAAATCGGTATCCTCCGACATCAGGCCCAGCGGATTGCGCGCGGCCAGCAACCCCTCGAAATGCTCCCGCGCTTCCTCGCGCCTTCCGGCACGCGCCAACGCATCCACCCGCCAGAACGCACAGACGTTGAAACCTACCTCCGGCTCCCCGAAATCGTCGGCCTCCTCATAGCGCAGCATGAACGGCCCTCGCCCGAGTGCGTCGGACAGCGCGTCGATAGTCGAAACGAAACGCGGATCGTGCGCATCGATCAGCCCGACCTCGGCCATCAGCAGCACGCTTGCATCCAGCGTCTCGCCGCCGAAACTCTCCACGAAGGCTCCGCGCTTTTCGGACCATGCGTGTTTGAGAATCTTGGCCTTGATCTGCTCCGCCCGCTCGCCCCAGAGCGCGGCCCGGTCGCCCAGCTTAAGATGCTTCGCGATCTTCGCCAGCCGGTCACAGGCCGCCCAGCACATCAGCGAGGACGACGTGTGGATACGCGCCCGCGTCCGCAACTCCCATATCCCTGCATCCGGCTGATCGTGCAGCGCCCAGGACTGCTCGCCCAGCGGCTCCAGCATCCGGAACGCCTGCTCGTCCGCCTGCATGTAGAGCCGCTTGTCGAAGAAGGCCGGAGCTGCGCCGAGGATGATGTTGCCATAGGTATCGTGCTGGAAATGCTCATGGGCCTGATTGCCGACCCGCACCGGCCCCATCCCGCGATAGCCTTGCAGTGCCTCCGCGTGGGTTTCTATCAGTGCTTTTTCCATCCCCACGCCCAGCACCGGCTGGATATGCGCGCCCTTGGCATCGGCGACGACATTCATCAACCACTGAAAATACCGCTCCATCGTATGCGTCGCCGCGAGGCTGTTGAGCGCCCGCACCGTGAAGAACGCATCACGCACCCAGCAATAGCGATAATCCCAGTTCCTCTCGCTGTTCGGCGCCTCGGGGATCGAGGTCGTCACGGCGGCAATGATGGCCCCGGTCGGCTCGTAGCTGCACAGCTTAAGCCCGATGGCAGCGCGGATTACTGCATCCTGCCATTCCAGCGGCAGCGCCAGCCGTCGCGTCCAGTTTCGCCAATAGGCCGATGTATCCTGATGGAACGCTTCGAACAGATCGGCGGCATTACGGTCGGGGCCTTCATCCGGCCCCAGCATGAAATGATAGGTTCGGTTCAGATTGAAGACCTGTTCGTCCAGCACATGGTCGATAGGCGCATCGGTCGTCAGTCGCATCGTCAGGTCAGGCCCGACGAAGCGCACATGGTTCGAGCCGCGCGTCATCTGCGGTGCCGTGGCACCCCAGCCGAAACGGGGCCGCAGCTTCACGGTGATGCGCGGCCAGCCCTCGACAGGCCGGATACGCCGCGCCGTCATCTGGGGCCGGAACATGCGCCCCTGCGACTCGAAGCGCGGGCAGAAATCCGTGATCTCCACCGATCCCGACGGCCCATGCAGCACCGTGGTCAGGATCGCGGTATTCGGCTCGTAGCTCTGCTCGGTATGCGTCAGGTCTTCGAGGTCGATGGAGAACGCCCCATCGTCTTCCCGCTCCGGCCCATGCCCTACCAGCGCATGAAACACCGGATCACCGTCGAAGCGGGGAAGGCACAGCCACACCATCCGCCCCTTCTCGTCCACTAGCCCCGCCACTGCGCAATTTCCGATCAGTCCGAGGGTCATGCCGTCTCCAGTATCATCATGCCGCTATCGGCGCTTCGTGTGAGCCAGTCATGCAGGGCGTCGATATCCGCAAACCGCCCCTGCGCACAGGTTTCGGTGCCTCCGATGCGAATGCCGAGGCCCCCGCGCGCCTGCGCCGCCCGAAAGGCATCCTCATCCGTCGTATCGTCCCCGATGGCGACCGGCACCCGCCCCGCAAAGGGCGTCTCGTCCATGAACGCGTTGAGCGCGGCCCCCTTATCGACCCCCGCGAGCGACAATTCGGCTACCATATGCCCGTGGATCGCCCGAAAGCTCTCATCCGCCGCTGCAATCTCGCTCACCAGCGCGCGCGTCGGCGTTTCAAGGTCAGGCTTTGCCCGGAAATGCACGGCAAACCCGCCCGATTTTTCTTCCAACAGCAGACCATGTGCTTTGGCATGAGCGCGCATTTGCTCTCCCGCAGCGGCCAGCGCCTTCTCGCCCCCGGTCAGCGGCATGACCGCTCCGTTGGCATCCCGCCGCTCAGCCCCGTGAGAGCCTGCCCCCGGCAATACCAGTGGCGTGAGAAATCCGTCGATCTGACTCAGCGGACGTCCCGATACGATGGCCAATGCTCCATCGGTCGCCCCGATTAGCCGCTCCAACACCGCGCGGATCTGTGGCGTCAAGACTACGAGGTCGGGTCGCTCCGCGAGCCGCACGAGGGTGCCGTCGAAATCGAGGAAAAGCGCGATACGGGAGAGAGGGTTGCGGAACAGGAGGCCGCTCCTTCATGCAGGCGATGCTGAAGCTCTCTTATCAGGAATTGTGCGCCGCAATGCAACGCGCTTGAAATACACGATGTCCCCCCGACCGAAAGAATCCGGTCAGGTTTGCAATGCGGTGTTCCGTCTACCGCCGACTTAGCATCTGCCGCAACAGCCCGGAGCGATGCAGATAGTAGATCAGCGTCATGATCGACGCGATGGCGGAGGCCAGATAGGTAAGGAACGCGGCGTTCAGAACCTTGCTCGCCCCACGCGCTTCCTGCTGATTCAAGATTCCCGCATGGACTATCGCCGTCTTGGCCCTTGCGCTCGCATCCCATTCGACGGGCAGGGTGATGACCGAGAAGACGACCGCCGCCGCAAACAGCGCAACGCCAACAAGAACGACCCACTGCCCGAGCAGTGGAGCCAACGACAAAAGCATCATGCCGACCATCAGCACCGGCATCGACATCTTGCTGGCGATATTCGTCACCGGCACCATGGCAGACCGCATCTGGAGCCACTTGTACCCCTGCGCATGTTGCAGCGCGTGCCCGGCTTCATGGCAGGCAACGCCAATGGCGGAGATGGAGCGCGCGTTGTATACCGGCTCCGACAGGCGCAGCGTCCTGCTGCGCGGATCGTAATGGTCGCTGAGACGACCCCCGACCGGCTCGATCCGGCAATTCGTAACCCCGGACCGCTCCAGCATCAGCTTCGCGGCCTCGGCCCCCGTCATGTTGCTCTGGGTTCCGACGGTCTCGTATTTCTTGAACGTATTCTTGACCATCCAGGAGGCCCCACCGGACAAAACCATGCCCGGAAGCACAACCAAGAGCATATAGGTCATATCGAAATACATGAGAACGCCTCGTGTAAGGATGCATAGGATCGCGGATTACTTCTGGCAATTGGGCAATGCGTGGCGTCATTTCAAGGCATTGAAAGGGCTATGCCCGCTTTATACCCGCTGAAACAGATATCTGCGACCGCAGCACAACCTGCACTCTTTGCCACACTGCGCATCGCCGTCACACCGCCCGGATCGCCCGCCCCGCGAAATCCGGGGCCTCCAGCGCCCCATGGCCCGCCGCTATCGTTGCCAGCCGATCCGTCACCGGCGCGACCAGTGGGCAGGCACGACTTTCCGCCGTATTCACGCTCAGCAGCATATGCTCGGCGGTGGCCAGCACTTCGCCACTCTCCCCCTCGCGCATGATATGAGCGATTCGGATGCGCTTTTCGTCATGGCCGAGCAGCTGCGTTGTCACCGCCAGCGGGCGGCCTTCCTTGACCTCCGCCACATGTCGCAGATGCGTCTCGACCGTATAAACCGAGCGCCCTTCGGCCATATATTCCGCATTCATCCCCAGATAGGTCAGAAACGCATCCGTCGCGTCCCCGAAGACGTGCAGATACCGGAACTCGGTCATGTGCCCGTTGTAATCCACCCAGTCAGGCAGCACCGTCGAGGAATGCAGAGCCAGCGGCGCGGAGAGATCATGCTCGACCTCCGCGCCCGCAAAGGATAGTTCGCGCAACCGCTTCTCATGGGTCGCAACCGTCTCCCCTGCCCCCCAAGGCTTCGCCTTGAGCGCCGATAGGATACCCACCAGATTATCGTCGCGAATACGCTCCAGTTCCCGGATCGAATGCATCCCCGATTGAGCGTCCGACTGCCCTGCGATCAGATCGACCAGCTCATCGGTGAATTCCGGCACATCCATCAGCTTGGTCCACGGCCATTTCAGCGCAGGCCCGAACTGCGCCATGAAGTGCCGCATTCCCGCTTCGCCCCCGGCCACACGGTATGTCTCGAACAGCCCCATCTGCGCCCAGCGCAGACCGAACCCGAACCGGATCGCATCGTCGATTTCTTCCGTCGTCGCCACGCCATCTTTCACCAACCAAAGCGCCTCGCGCCATACCGCCTCCAGAAAACGGTCGGCGATATGCGCGTCGATTTCCTGCCGCACGACCAAGGGGTGCATCCCGACCCCGCGCAACAATGTCTGCACCCGCTCCACCGCACGCGGGTCGCCATCCGGCCCCGCCACCACCTCCGCCAGTGGCAGCAGATAAACAGGGTTGAACGGATGCACGACGAGGATCTGGCCGGGGATTTTGGCTCTTTGCTGCAATTCTGACGGCTTGAAGCCCGACGTGGACGAGCCAATCACGGCCTCCGGGTCCAGCGTCTCCTGTATCTCCGCATACACCTTGTGTTTCAGGTCGAGGCGCTCGGACACGCTCTCCTGCACCCATCCCGCACCCGCCACCGCATCCGCGATACTGTCCGCAAACCGGATCGTACCGGGGGAGGGCAAGGGCGCGACATACAGCCTGCGCGTCGCCGCTTCGGCGTTGGCATAGACCTCGCCCACCTTGCGCGGAGCCTCCGGGTCCGGGTCGAAAACCGCCACATCATGCCCCGCCAGCGCAAATCGCGCCGCCCAGCCGCCCCCGATGACTCCGCCGCCGATGATCGCGATTTTCGTGTCAGACATGCGCTCGCCTTTCCGATTCTCTGAACCCGATGGTTCGCAGAACATGGGAAAATGGGAAAGCGGATTTCGCTACCGGGTATCGTATCGCGGGTCGAAGGGGACCGCTCCTTCTGCACGCAGCCTCGCTCCCATGTGATCGGCATAGCGATGAGCAAACATTTCCTTCTCCATGGCTGGTCTGGCGAAGTAAAGATTTTCAGCGGTAGAGTAATCTTCCGAAAGGGCGGAATTCACCCAGACGACCTTTTCCATATAATCGACCCAATGCCCCAGTTCATGCAGGACCGTTCGATAGAGGACGGTATTGCGCGCTGTTTCCGGGGTGACGCGAATGACATGGTCGCGGCTTGTGGTCTCGATATCGTGGCCGTCCGAGCGAAGGCGATCCAGTTCATCCCGGAATTCGGGCGTCAATTTCTTCGACCAAATCATCGTCTTTGGGAACTCGGTTGCCTCGATCACGATTGCTGGCCCCGAGGCGTTCCGGAAATCCGCCTCGTAGAATAATCGGCCCCATACCGGATTCAGCAGTTCCTGCTTTCGGGTCGGCTGTCTGAAAGCGATGATTTTCAGGTCTTCGAGATCACGTCTCGGCACAAGAGACAGAATGTGTAGAACATCATCGACCGAACAGGGATAGAGACATCCGTCACGCGGTCTTTCGCGAAGGATGGTCAGTTCATGGCCCTGTATCGTCACCTCCCTAACCTCGGCGATGTCGATGCGCTCTGCTGGCAGCCGGAATTCGCCATAGCGATCCTGCCAAGACCACGGGACGGTCATCTTGTTCTGTTTCCGCCAGCCGAAATCCTTCGTGCCGCTTTTGCGGTTGCGACGTTCGGGTCTTCTCATATTCGCCTCCTCACAAAAACGCGGAGCTTCACGGAGACAGACCCTATCGCATTGCCCTTTTGCCGCAGTTAAATACGCGGGACGCACATCCCCGAGACAGGCTTTGCAATCCTTTTTCCGACACCGCATAGCGTGAAGATGAACCCGATTCGCTCGATCATCGCCGGTGGCCTCGGGATCGCCGTTCTGGCGGTCTGGCATTATGGCCACCAGACCGGCTGCCTCGCGCTGGTTTTCATTCCGCTCGTCGCGATCCCGATTGCATTCGGCCTGTGGGAAGCCTCGATATTCCGGCGGCGTGTCCTCGCGGATTCCGTGTTCGTCGATGGGACACTGCTCCACCGCTTCTATCGCGGCGGGGCGATTTCGCTCCTGAAGGCGCTAGGAGCGGCGCTCATCGTCGCGACCATGCTCCTGCTCGATCTGACCGGGGAGGAGTTCTGGATTTTCTACGCACTGGCAGGGGATACCCTTCTGCTGATTGTGCTGATGCTGGCTCTGGATCGCCTGTTCGCCTCGCGCCTGCTGCCCCGCGCCCGAAGGATCGTGGTCAAGTCATGGGCGGCATGGATCAATGCCGCCTTTCTCGTGGCGCTGAAGATCGAGCATGAATTCTTCGCCCTCAAGCCACCCTTGCAACAGGGCGGCGGCTTTACCACCTATCAGGGGCCGTCCGAGGGGACGCATTGTGAAATCCTGTCGGCGCTTCTGGCCCTGCAAGGCCGCGTCGATGGCAGGCTCCGGGTCGAGATGGAGGCGGTGGACGCTTCCATAACCGGCCTGATACTTTGGCTCGCGTTCCTTGCGCTCTCCGCGCTCGGGGCCTTCGGGTTCAGCCGCTATATGGTCGAAATCCTCGACCGGGCGCGGCCACGAAAGAAAGACGCATGACGACAGCGACCCTGCACCGTCCCCGCCGCTTCCCGATCTTCTGGATCGTCGCGGCCCTGATCGCGCTGGG
>CALHLW010000106.1 GCA_938034615.1 uncultured Neomegalonema sp.
GCGGACCGGGGCCGTAACGGCGCTGGGGGCGAAGTATCTGGCACCGCCGAAACCGAAAGTGCTGGGGCATATCGGGGCGCGGGGGACGGCGTATTGGAACGTGCGGCTGCTGTGCCATCTGTTCGATTTCGAGGAGGTGCGAATTCATTCGCGCAGGCCCGAGAGCCGGGAGGCCTTTGCCGAGCAATTGCGGGCCGATCTGGGGCGCGAGATCGTCGTGACGGAGGATTGGGAAAGCTGTCTGAAGGATTGCGATATCGTGGTGGAGGCCTCGCGCCTGCCCGAACCTGCGCCATTGCTGAAGACATCGTGGATCAAGCCGGGGGCGCTGGTGGTGCCGTACGGGACGATGTCGGCGGTTGAGCTGAACCTAACGGATATCATGGACAAGATCTTGATGGATGATTGGGGACAGGCGAATGGTATTTTCGGGGCGCTGCGGGCGCATGTGGATCAGGGCAAGCTGACGCGCGAGACGCTGCATGGCGAGTTGGGGCAGATCGTGGCGGGGGAGTTGCCGGGGCGGGAGCGGGACGACGAGACGATCCTGTTCTGGCACCGGGGGCTATCGCTGTCGGATATTGGGCTGGGCCATGCGATGCTGACCAAGGCGAAGGGAATGGGCGTGGGGCAACGCCTGCGCTTCGCGTGAAGCTGGATGACCCTTTCGATCTAACTGCGTTCAATGCGGCGATGGATACGCCGGTCAGGCTGGAGGTGTTCCCTGCCATCCACAGGAGAATCGCGGAAGCGCGGGGGGTCGTGGAGGCGCTGGCGGCGGGGGATGCGCCGGTCTATGGGCTGAATACCGGCTTGGGCGGGAACCTCGCGCATCGGCTGTCGCCGGGGGAAGTGGCAGCGTTTCAGCGGCAGATCGTGGCGGGACGGGCGACGGCAACGGTGGGCTCGCTCGGCGCGCGGATCGGGCGGGGCTGGCTGCTCTATCGGCTGCTATCGGCGGCAAAAGGGACAAGCGGGATCAGCCCTGCCCTGTTCGAGCATCTGCTGGCGCTCTGGGAGGCGGGGTTTGCGCCTGCGATCCCGGAATACGGGTCTATCGGGGCAGGCGACCTGACACAGAATGCCTGCGCCGCGATGGAGGTCATCGGCGAGGATTTCGAGTTGCAGCCCAAGGACGCGATGGTGCTGGTGAACCATGGCGGGGTGACAGTGGCGGTGACTGCCGATGCGTTGTGGCGCGCAAGGCGGGCGTTCGGGGGAGCAAAGCACGCGGTGTTGCTGGCGATGGCGGGGTATGGCGCCAATCGGGGGGTTCTGGAGCCGGAACTGGTCGCCCTGCGCGATGCGCCGGGGCAGGCCGGGGCGGCGACGTGGTTGCGCGAGGGGCTGGGCGATGCTGGGGAACCGCGCCGGATACAGGAGGCGCTGTCGTTTCGCACTCTCGCGCCGGTGATGGGGGCGGTGGAGGATGCGCTGGAGCGGGCGATTGCGGTCTGGGAGGCGGAGGTGAACGGGGTGTCGGACAGTCCGGTCGTGATGGGCGACGCGATGCCCTCGACGGCGAATTTCTCGAACCCGGCGCTGGCGCTCGCGTTGGAGGGAGCGGCATTGGCGCTGGCGATGGCGGCGAATGCAAGTGTGCAGCGGATCATGCGGATGATGGACCCGGCGCTCTCGGGCCTGCCCCGGTATCTGTCGCCCGTGGGCGGGGGGGCGGCGGGGATGGTGCCGGTGCAGAAGGTGGCCGGGTCGCTGCTGGCGGAAATCCGGCATTGCGCCCTGCCGGTGGCCTTCGATGCGCCACCCGTGAGCGATGCGGTGGAGGATGTGGCCCCGAATACGCAAGCGGCGGCGCGCAAGCTGGGGCGGATGGCGGGGCCGCTGCGCCTGCTGGCCGGGATCGAGGGGATGGTGGCGGCGCAGGCGGTCGATCTGCGCGGCGAGGCAGCGGCCCCCCTGCCCGCTCAGCTGCACGGGGCAATCCGGAAGCGGGTGGCGATGCTGCACGAGGACCGTCCGCTGGGGGGCGATATCGAGGCGGTTGCGGGGGTGTTGGACGAGTTCGGGTGAACCCCCCTTTTGCAACGGTGCTGCGTAGAGCTCAGTATGGCACCAAGGAGAGTGCCATGGCAGCAGGAGCGCGCGGTGTTGTGCTTCTTGTTTGTTTATGATTTGTTCTATTCATCGAATCACGATGCAGAGGACAGCTTCACTTGGGACCGGATTGGAATTGGCAGCTGTCAGTGACGGTCTATCGCGGGAAACTGCGGGAGGTCTTGGCGGGGTTGCTCGTCATGCTCGGGATGGTGGAGGGTTTTGTGCCGGAAACGGTGCTGCGGCGGGTGCGGCTGGAAGTGCTGGAAATTTTGCGGCCTGCCGAGTCTGCCCTGCGCCGGGTGATCGTGATGGCAGCATTGGGGATCGTGGTTACGGCTTCCAAAGGCCGGAAGCAGGGCGGCAAGCGTTCTGCTGCCGAGAAGTCGCGTCCGGCCACGGAGCGCGCTGCACCCTTTGCCCTGTTCGATCCCCGGATACGGCTCGGAGCATTGATGCGTCCGCGCAGGCGCAAGGGCAGGCGCGGACCGGGGCCGCGTATCACGGAAATCGGCGTGGATCGGTATGTGGCCTATGTGCCGCCGCCCCCGCCCCTGCCCGATGATGAACTGGATGCGGCGTCGCTGGTGCGGCGGCTAAAGGCGATGCAGGCGGCGCTCGATGATATTCCGGCTCAGGCGGAGCGGTTGGCGCGGCTGATCGCGCGGCGCAAGGCGAGAGCCAAGCCGGGGATCGTGAGGCCGATGCGCTATGCGAGGCCACCGGGGCATCGGGCGCGCGGGAAG